>SXNL01000194.1 GCA_005777185.1 Myxococcales bacterium | reverse complement strand
GCTCGCACGGTAGACGTCGAGTCGCTCATGTTCGAACCCGTCCATGCCCGCCAGTCGGCACGAACCGCGGGTTCGTTGCGCAGGAATCGGGCTCGGGCGCGGGCTCGGGCTCGGGCTCGAAAATGAGGGGATTCCTCAGGGGCTGCCCCGCATCGGGGCCGCCTTCCCACGCCGCCGTGGCGGCCGTCCTCGGCCGTGCTCAGGCCGTGAGCGCGCGCTCCACGAGCGCGAGGCGATCCTGGCCCCAGAAGAGATCCTTGCCGTCGACGACGAAGGTCGGCGCGCCGAAGACGCCGCGCGCGACGGCCTCCTTGCTCGCGCCGATGAGCGCGTCCTTGATGGCCTTGTCCTGGGTGCGGGCGAGCACCTCGCGCCCGTCGTCGCCGAGGAGATCCGCGAGCACGGCGTCGTCGGAGATGTCCCTGTCCTCGGCCCAGTACGCGGCGAACGTGCGCTCCCGGAAGAGGCGCTGCCTGGCCTCGGGCAGCGCCAGGTAGGCGCGGAGGGCCTTCACGCTGGCCATCGGGAACCGCGAGGGGAACCGGAAGGGGACGCCCCAGTACGCGGCCCAGCGCTGGAGATCCTCGAGGTAGTAGCGGCGCTTCGCGTCGCTCCACGTCAGGATCGGCGCGTCGACCTGGCCGATGTCCTTGAACACGCCCCCGAGCAGCATCGGCCGCCAGACGACGGTGGCGCCCGTCCGCGCGGCGAGCGCCTCCACCTGCGTCGAGCCGAGGTACGCGAACGGTGACGAGAAATCCCAGAACACCTCGAGCGTATGCGTCTTCTTCTCCACGTAGCCCTCCTCCGGGCGAAGGCCCGGGATCCAGTCGACGTCGCGGCCGAGGACGAAGTGCATCCTGTCCTGGCCCCAGTACATCTCGCCGCGCGCGACCCAGCTGGGCGCGCCGAAGATCCCGAGCGCGATGGCGCGGTCCGTGCGCGCACGCAGGTCGTCCTTCACGGCCTGCTCGTCGAGGCGCGCGAGGATGGCGCCCGGATCGTGCCCGGCCGTCGCGAGGACGCGGCGCAGGGTGTCGGGATCGGAGACCGGGCGGTTCTCGACCCAGTACGCGCGGTAGAAGCCGTGGATGACGGCCGGATCTCGTCCGGCGAGCAGGGTCGCGCGCAGGGCCTCCACGCTGCGGTACGGGTGCCCCGACGGCATCGTGAGCTCGACGCCGAAGAGCCGCGCCCAGCGTGCCATGTCCTCGGCGTTGTGCCTGGCCTTCGCGGGGGACAGCGTCTCGAAGAGGCGCTGGGCGGTGCCGTTCGCGCGGAACACCCCCCCGAGCAACATGGGCGCCCACTCGAGATCGACGCCCATGCGCCCCGCGAGCACCTCGGCCTGCGTGCTCGCGAGGTAGGCGTACGGGCACGTGTAGTCGAACCAGAACGTGAGCGGACCGGTCACGCGGCTACTTCTCCGTGATCCCCTTGGGCGGCAGCGCGCGGAGGTACGTGACGAGGCCCACGAGCTCGTCGGGCGTCGCGGTCCACTTGTGCTTGACGCTCGTGATCGGGATCGTGCCCTTCACGCCCGTCGTGATGATGAGCTTCGCGCTCTCGTCGTCGATCGGGGAGAGCGACGTGGGCGAGTGGTCGGGACCGTCCGACTTGGAGTGGCAGGACGCGCACGACGGCTCGGCGCCCGCGGCCTTGTACCGTGTCTCGCCCGTGGTCCACTGCGCTGGCGTGTACGAGGCGATGGTCAGGGTCGCCTCGAGCTTCTTGCCCTTGGAGGTCGCGACGAGGGTGACCTTGCCCGCCTTCTTGGCCGCGACCAGGAACCACTGCTCGTCTCCCGTCAGGGCGCTCGTGGCTCGCTTGATGTCGACGAAGGCGGCGTCCCCCGTGAGCGTGAGATCGCTTGCCGCGCCGGCGACCGAGATGGGGACCTTGTACGGGTGCACCCCGTCGAAGCCCGTGAAGGCGGCCTGAGGGAGGACGATGAGGTCGACCTCGGTGCTCACGCCACCGTCTCCGGTGATGCCGCCGTCCCTGGGGGTGCTGGTGGTCCCGCTGGACCCACCGGGCGGTGAGGTCGTGGACGACGACGAGCACGAGAGGGCCAGCGCGGCGACGATCGCCGGAAGGAAGGAGGGGATCCGCATGCCGGGAGTCTAACGCAAAGCAAGCGCCAGGCCCGCCGGATCGGGAGGAGGACACGCCGGGGAAGATCTCCGTGGCGTCGATCGTAGGAGACGTCTCATGAAGCCATGGAGCCTCCGCGTCCTTGTGGGAGTGGCGCTGGCGGCGGCCGGCTGCGCCGTCGGCTCGAGCGGCTCGGGGTCCGATCCGGGCGCTGGATCCGGCGATCCGGCCGGGGCGTTCAGCGGGGACGCGGGGGGCAGGGGCGCCTCCTCGTCGAGCGGAGCGTCGTCCTCAGGTGGCTCGAGCGGAGGATCGCCCGACGGAGGCTCGACGTCCTCGAGCAGCGGCTCCACATCGTCGAGCGGCGGGTCGACGTCCTCGAGCGGCGGGTCGACGTCCTCGAGCGGGTCGACGTCCTCGAGCGGGTCGACGTCCTCGAGCGGGTCGACGTCCTCGAGCGGGTCGACGTCCTCGAGCGGGTCGACGTCCTCGAGCGGGTCGACGTCCTCGAGC
>SXNL01000193.1 GCA_005777185.1 Myxococcales bacterium | reverse complement strand
TGCGCTTCGGGCGCGTCGACCACCCGCGCACGCCCGAGCTGTTGCGCGGCGTCGTGGCGGGGATCGGCGGCTACGGCAACTGCATCGGCGTACCCACGGTCGGCGGCGAGGTCCAGTTCGACGCCGCCTACGACACGAACATCCTCGTCAACGCGTTCACGTGCGGCGTCGCGCGCGCCGATCGCATCTTCTACGGACGCGCCGCGGGTGTGGGGAATCCCATCCTCTACATCGGCGCGAAGACCGGGCGCGACGGCATCCACGGCGCGACCATGGCATCCGACGAGTTCGGCGGACAGAGCGCGCCGGGCTCCGACGTGCTCGCGACCGCGCAGTCGATCAAGAAGGGCGAGCGCTCGACCATGCAGGTCGGCGATCCCTTCATGGGCAAGCTCCTCCTCGAGGCGTGCCTCGAGCTCATGTCGACCGATCTGCTCGAGGGGATCCAGGACATGGGGGCCGCGGGCCTCACCTCGTCCTCCGTCGAGATGGCGGGGCGCGCGAAGAACGGCATCGAGATCGACCTCGACCTCGTGCCACGACGCGCGAAGAGGATGTCGCCGTACGAGGTGCTCCTCTCCGAGTCGCAGGAGCGCATGCTGCTCGTCGCGAAGAAGGGACGCGAGGCCGAGGTGCTCGCGGTGTGCGCGCGCTGGGACCTCGACGCGGCCGTCATCGGGCTCGTCACCGACACGGGGCGGTGGGTGGTCAAGGCCACGCCGGGCCACGATCCCCTGGACGATCGACCCATCGCGAGGGACGCCGTGGTCGTGTGCGATCTCCCCACCGGCGCGCTCACCGACGACGCGCCCGTGTACGATCGGCCGCGATCGCGCCCGACGCTGCGATCGCCCGCGCCCGTCGAGGACGCGTTGCCCGTGACGGTCGATCCCGGGATGGACCTCCTGGCACTGTGCGGCTCGCCCAACCTCGGCTCGCGGCAGTGGATCCACCGGCAGTACGACCACATCGTGCGTGGAGGCACCGTCGTTCGCCCCGGCTCCGACGCCGCCGTCGTGCGCGTGCCGTGCGAGGGCCCCGAAGGTGTACTCTACAAGTATCTCGCGTTCGCCTGCGACTGCAACGGACGCCACGTCGAGCTCGCGCCCGAGGAGGGCGCGAAGATGGCCGTCGCGGAGGTGTGCCGGAACCTCGTGGTGAGCGGCGCCGAGCCCATCGGCATCACCGACTGCCTCAACTTCGGCAACCCGGAGCGACCGGAGATCATGGATCAACTCGCGGGCGCCATCGACGGCCTCGCCGCCGCGTGCCGCGCGCTCTCGGTGCCGATCGTGAGCGGGAACGTGAGCCTCTACAACGAGACCACGGAGGCCGGCGCGCGACGCCCGATCCTGCCGACGCCCACGGTGGCCGCGGTGGGGCTGGTCGCCGATCCGGCGGACGTCGTCACGCAGTGGTACGCGCGCGCGGGCGACGTCGTGCTCGCGCTCGGCGACATCGCCTCGGGAGGGGGTCTGGGCGGGAGCGAGCTCTCGGTGTCGCGGAAGGGCAAGGTCTCCGGGCCTCCGCCGAGCATCGATCTCGACGCCGAGGTCGCCCTCCAGAAGCTCGTGCTCGAGCTCGCGCGTGCCCACGTCCTGTCGAGCGCGCACGACGTGTCGGAGGGCGGACTGCTCGTCGCGCTCGCCGAGTGCACGGCGACGAGCCCCACCGGCGAGGACGTCGGCGCCAGGCTCGTCCTCGCGGTGGATCCGGATCCGATCGTGCGCACGGGACAGCTCTTCGGCGAGCGACCGACCCGCGTCGTCGTGTCCGTGCGGCCGGAGCACGTGGACAAGGTCACCCTCCGCGCGACGGCGGCCGGCGTACCCGTCACGCGCCTCGGCGAGACGGGCGGCGACGCGCTCGAGATCGACCTCGGCGGCGCCCTCCCCGCGGTGCGCGTGGGCACCGCGCGGATCCGAGAAGTGCGCGAAAACTGCCTCTCTTTCGCGTCGTGAGACGCCCCCGGGGGCCGGCGAAATCTTGTGATAATTTGGAGGGGCCCGTACAACGGTTCGGTTGCGATGGCCAAGCACACTCAGTCGCCGCTCCTTGGCTACAACAACAACGTCCGGCACCGGAACCGCGTCTTCCACATCCAGACGGAGGACTCGGGGGTCAGGCATCCGCACATCATCACGCACCTCTTCATGGACGGCGGGCGCATCCTCAAGAGCGTGAAGCTGAGCTATGCCGAGCACGTCGGCATGCCGAACATGGCCGACATCGTCCGCGGCATGATGAAGGAGCAGCACAAGGCGATGTTCATCGCCCTGCGCGACGGCCAGTTCGACGACGTCGTCGAGCCCCACGGCCCGAACACGACGCGCGACGGCTCGCCCTCCCGGGCGCTCCCGCTCCGCCCTGAGGAGCTCCGCGCGCGCGAGGCGCAGGCCGAGGCCAAGCTCGCTGCGAGGGTCGAGTCCGCGCCGAAGACCCAGGCGAGCGCGAGCTCTCCGAAGCCCCCGGCCGCGGCCCCCCCGCCCGCCGCGGTGGCGGCGCCGGTACCCGCGAGCGAGCCCCCCCCGCCACCGGCGGCGCCGAAGGCACAACGCCTCGTGATCGTGCCGGACGCCGACGACGGTCCCGCGTCGCCCCCGCAGCCCGACGGGGGCGCACCGAAGCTGGAGCTCGATCTCGGAGCGATCGCGGCGCGCGCGGCGCAGGCGACGGTCCCCGATGATCGCGCGGCCCCCTTCAGGCAGAGCGACGCCCCTCCAGCCCACCGGCCGAGCCACCCCGTGCAGACCCCGCCGGGCGCGAAACGACCGCTGGTGCGGCCGATCACGACGGAAGCGCGCGCGCCCACGCGCCCGTCGGAGCCGAAGGTGCAGGCCCCGGCGCCGAGGCCCGAGACGAAGCCCGAGACGCAGCCCGAGGCGCGAACCGCGCCGAGCGCGTCGGGCCCCGCGCCGAGGCCAGCGCCGACCGGTGGACGCACGCCGGGGGCGGGGCGTTACGCGCCCGCGAGGCCCGCCTCGATCTTCGGGCTCGGCAAGCGCGAGGTGCACGTGGCCGACAAGTCGCTGGACGAGGTGATCCTGAGCTACCTGGCGCAGGATCTCGAGGAGCCGCCGCCGAAGCGGTAGCGGCCAACAGGCCGGTCACGCCCTCATCGCCTCGACCGGGCTCACGCGCGCCGCGCGCACGGCGGGGAAGAACCCGCCCACGATGCCCATGAAGCCTGCGAAGACCACGGCACGCACGAGGATCGCCGGCGTGGGCTCGAACGCGAACACGATCTCCGACCAGCTCGCGAAGTTCACCATCGAGAACTTCACGAACCCCATCAACAGCGACGCCGCCCCGCCGACCGCCCCGCCGATCAGCGACAGCATGATCGCCTCGAGCAGGAACGAGAAAAGGATGCTCGCTCGCGAGAACCCGAGCGCGCGCAAGGTGCCGATCTCCCGCTGCCGGCTCGCGACCGCCGCGTGCATCGTGATCATCGCGCCCAGCATCGCTCCGATCGAGAAGAACACCGCGATCATGGTCCCCATGACGCTGATGAAGAGCGCCGTGTTCTCCGACTGCTTCTCGTAGTACTCGGCCTCGGTCAACACCTGCATGTCGAGCTGCCGGTTCGACTCCACGCTCGCCTTGAACGCCGCGAAGCTGCCAGGGGGCACCCGGACGCGGAGCGACGACACGTAGCCGTCCCTGTGAAACGTCGTACGCACGAGGCCCACGTCGGCCCAGACCTCGCTCTCGTACGACGAGCCGGCATCCTCGAAGACGCCCACGACCTTGACGGTGCGGTTCTTCTTCATGTCGAACGTCTGCTCGAGGTCGAGGCCCTTGAAGCGGCCGCGGATCGCCTTGCCGATCATCACCTCATCCGTGCCGGCGGCAGGCTTGCGACCGGCGATGACCTTCACCGAGCGCCGGAAGTCCATCGCGCCGTCGGTGACTCCGCGCACCTGCACGTTCGAGATCCCGTCCACACCGACCTTGTCGAGCAGGATGACCACCATCAACTCGGCGACGCCGCGCGGGCCGGCCGCGGGCTCCGGCACGGTCGTGTCGTTGAGGACGAGGTTGACGTTCTGAACGTCGACCACGCTCTCCATCTCGGACGTGGCCCCCTTCCGCATGACGAGCGCGACGTCGGGGGACGCGCTCCGGCCGAGCGTCTTGGTGAGACCGTTCGAGAGCATCATCACGCTCGCGAAGACGAAGACGACGAGCGCGAGGCCGGAGGCCGCCGCCGCCGTGGTCGTCTTGCGGACGGTCAGGTTGCGCACGTTGTAGCTGATCGGGATCATGCGACCCTCCTCAGGGCGTCGGTGACGACGAGGCGGGACGCGCGCACGGCGGGGATGAGCGACGCCACGACCGAGACGGTGACGGTCAGCCCGAGCGCGACCGCGAGCGTCTCGGGCGGGATGCGAAAGTAGGGGAACCAGGCGCCCATGTTCTCCTCGAGCCAGCGCCCCATGCCCTTCTCGACGACGGGGTACGACAGCGCGACGCCGACGAGGCCGGAGAGGAGACCGAGCGCCACCGCCTCGAAGATGACGAACGCCGCGATGTGGCCTGGCAGGAACCCCACGGCGCGGAGCACCGCGTACTCGCGTGTGCGCTCGCGAACGCCCATCGCGATCGTGTTGCCGAGGACCATCATCATGATGACCAGGATGATGAACGAGATGATGTCGAGCGCCGTGAGGAGCGCGCTGATCATCCCGACGAACGAGAGGTTCATCGCGCGCTCGCTCATCGTGGTGGTCTGCGTGTCCTTCTCGTCGAAGATCTTGTCGATCGCGGCGCTGATGTCGCCGCTCCGGCCCGCGTCGTCGATGCGGCTCGTGATCCAGCCGACCTCGTTCTTGCGGTTCTCGGGGAGCGACTCGTTCAAGTAATTCCAGTGGAACCAGAACGTCGAGCGGTCGACGCTCTTGCGCTTGGCGGTGTAGATGCCATCGATGTTGAACTCCCAGTCGCCCGGGTAGATCGACCCCTGCAGGACGAACTTGTCGCCGACCTTGAGGCCGAGCGTCTTCGCGAGCACGTCGCCGATGATGGCGCCCTTGCGATCCTCGAGCCACTTCTGCCGCTCCGCGGGGGGGAGCTCGATCTCGTCCATCACCTCGAGGAACGACGGCGGATCGACGGCGATGGTCGCGAAGAACTCCTGCGGACGCTTCGGGTTCTTCCCGCCGAACCAGTTCATCCACGTGGCCTTCTTCACGCCGGGGACGTCGCGGACGGTGTCGACGTAGTGCTTCGGCATGCTGATGACGAAGCTCACCTTGTGCCGCGTACCGATGCGATCCTTGGCGGAGTACTCGGCCGCCACCAGCCACGCGGCGAGGATGGTCCGCAGCATCACGAACGCGAGCACCGCGACCGCCGCGCCGAGGACGGTGGCGAACGTGCGCCAACGGTTGCGCCCCAGGTTGCGGGCCGCGATGAGGAGGAGCTTGGTCATTCGAGCTTCCCCTTGTCGAGCTTGCGCGTGATGCTCGCGCGCTCGGCAGCGACCGGGTCGTGCGTGACCATCACGATCGTCTTCTTGAACTCCTTGTTGAGCTTCTCGAGCAGGTTGAGGATGTCGTCGGCCGCCTTTCGGTCGAGGTCGCCCGTGGGCTCGTCCGCCACGATGATCGTCGGATCGTTGACGATGGCCCGGGCGATGGCGACGCGCTGCTCCTGTCCGCCGGACAGCTGCCGGGGGAAGTGGTTCGTGCGCTCCTCGAGGCCCACGACCTTGAGCGCCGTCGTGGCGCGCTTGCGCCGCTCGGCGGACGGGAGCGACGTGAGGAGCAGCGGGAGCTCCACGTTCTCGATCGCCGTGAGCACGGGGATGAGGTTGTACGCCTGGAAGATGAAGCCGATGTGCCGCGAGCGGAACCGCGCGAGGTCGGCGTCGCTCATCCCGGTGAGATCGCTGCCGGCGACGCGCGCGCTCCCCGCCGTCGGCCGGTCGAGGCCCGCGATCAGGTTGAGGAGCGTCGACTTGCCCGA
>SXNL01000192.1 GCA_005777185.1 Myxococcales bacterium | reverse complement strand
CCCCCGCCGAAAAGCCCAAGCCCGCGCGCATCGCGGCGCGCGGGCTGAAGCCCACCACCGCCCTGGCCGCCGCCAGCGTAGCCTGGCTTGAAGCCCTCCGGCGCAGCGGCCTCCCCGCTCGGCGCGAGCGGCGCGCGCATCACGACCCACCTCGTGTACGAGCTCGCGCGTCGGAAGGTGCGGTACGCGGTCGGCAGCGCCTGCATCGGTGGCGGGCAGGGGCTTGCGGTGGTGCTCGAGCGCCCCTGATCGATACGCGCCCGGATCCGGCGCTCAGCCGTCGTCTTCGAGGAGGACGGCGCCGCGCTTCCGGGCGACCCTGAGATCGAGCACGTTGGTGCCGCGGACGACGGCCCAGCGCACCGCGTTTCGCATCGCATGCACGGCGCGGAGCGCGCCCTCGACGCTGGGGAAGACCCACGAGAGGGTTCCGGGCTGTACGTTGTGCCAGCCGTGCACGATGAGGCGGACGGACGCGTCGGTCTCGGGGATCTCGGCCCGGACGGACGGTCGCTCGGGCAACGGCGCGGCGATGTCGTGCGGGGGAGTCTCGGCGAGGGCTGCGACGCGCACGCCGCTCTCGTCCTTGCCGACGACCGGGGTCTCGACCTTGCGTCCGCGGTGCGGCAGCTTCCGGGTCGACGGCGGCGACAGCGGGGGCGACGACGGAGGCGACGACGCGCGTGCGCCGGCCAGCCTCGACCGTCGGGATACTGCTCGCATGGTCACGCCTCATCCGTTATGCATGTGCTTTTCCATCCCGTAAAGACTGAATCTCACAAAGAAATTAGCGCAGCGCGTCACGGCGGCCCCGGGCGCGGGAGCGCGCGTGAAAACGGCTATCCTGGAGCCGATGACGGTGACGGGAACGATGCCGCCCTCGCCGCGGGCGGCCGCGGGGGTCCGTCCGTGGCCCCTGTCGCCTCTCGCGCCCGCGGTCGTCGTCGTCGTGGGGCTCCTGGTCGCCCTGGGGATCGGGCTCGTGGGCCTCGACGCGCTCGCGCGCGCGAGTGAGGACCACGCCCAGGAACGCGCGGAGCTCCTCGCCGGCACGCTCGCGGCGCGTCTCGGCCAGCTCCCCATCGAGAAGCGCCTCGAGGCGATCCAGCTCGCGTCCCGGCGCGCGGGCGGCGAGTACTTCCTCGTCAACCAGCGCGCGGACGTCGTGCAGAAGGTCACGCTGGGCACGCCCGAGCAGCCCGCGCTCGCGCAGATCCTCGCCCGCAAGCGCGGCGAGATCACGACGAGGCTCGGGCATGCGCGCTTCGCGGTGCGACCCGTCGGCGTGGCCCCGGCCACCGAGCTCATCGTCGTCTTCGTCCGCGCGCCGCAGTCCCCGGAGGGCGCGCCCGCGCTGCTCACCGCCCTCATGGCGCTCACGACGCTCCTCGTCGGCGTCGCGGCAGCCGTCGCGTACGCCGTCTCGCGCGACGCCACGCGCGACGTCGACTTCGTGGAGCGCCGCGTGCGCGCCATGGTCGAGACGCGCGTGGAGCCGACGGGGGAGCCCGTCCCCGCGCGCGCGATGGACGAGGTCGCGGTGCTCACGAACGCCTTCAACCAGCTCGTCGGGCGTTTCGCGGTCGCGGAGAAGGCGTACCGCCAGGACCTCGCGCGCGCCAGGGCCGCCGACCGGGATCGCGCCGCGTTCCTCGCCGCCGTGAGCCACGAGCTGCGGAGCCCGCTCAACGCGATCCTCGGCTTCGCCGACATCCTCCTCACCGAGGTGGACGGGCCCCTCGACGCCGAGTCGCGCGAGGAGGTCGAGCACATCAAGGGATCGGGCGCCCACCTCGCCGACCTCATCAACGACATCCTCGAGTTCTCGGCCCTCGAGAGCGGCCAGCTGAAGCTGACGCGATCCGAGGTCGACGTCGGCGCGATCGTCCACGAGGTGGCGCGCGAGCAGGCCGTCGTCCTCGCGACGAGGCCGATCAGCCTGGACCTGGAGGTCGAGGGGCCGGTCGTCGTCTGGGCCGACGCGCGTCGCGTCCGGCAGATCGTGCAGAACCTCGTCGGGAACGCCATCAAGTTCACCCAGCGGGGCGGCGTCGTCGTTCGCGCGTGGCAGGAGCACGCGACCGTCTGCGTGTCCGTGAAGGACACGGGCCCTGGCATCGGCCAGAAGGAGCAGCACCTCATCTTCGAGGAGTACAAGCAGACCCCCGAGGAGAAGACCAAGAAGCGCGGCTCGGGCCTCGGGCTCGCGATCGCCCGGCGACTCGTGCTCCTCCACGGCGGCACGATCTCGCTCGACAGCGTGGTCGGCAAGGGCTCGACGTTCACCGTGCGGCTCCCGCGTCGGCACCACGAGGCGACCCCGTGAGGCAGGCGGGTCGGCTCGCCCTCCACCTGGCTCTCGTGCTCGTGGGTGTGCACCTCGTCACGGTCGCCCTGGTCGTGGCGTTCGCGCCGCGCCTGCTCCTCCTCGAGGCCGCGGTGGTCGAGTCGACGGTCGGCCTCCCGCTCGCCTGGAGCGCGGTGGAGTCGGTCCTCCTCGCCGCGGGCACCTTCGTGCTGACGCGCCCCGTCACGCCGACGCTCCGCGCGCTCGCGACGGCTTCCACGGCGGTGGAGCCCACGCAGGTCCTCGCGCTCGCCAGCTTGCCGCGCCGTCTCACCGTGTTCTTCGGGGCGACGAGCGCGGTCCTCGTGGTGGCGACCCTCCTGCCGCCCATCCGTCCCCCGGCGAACGACGCGTTCACCCAGATCTCCCTCGTCCTCCTCGCGCTCACGATGTCGAGCGCCGCGCTCCTCCCCGCGTACGTCACGCTGCGCAGCCTCATCGCGCGCGTGCAGGAACTCGTCCCGCCCCCCGTCGCAGCCGAGGCCTGCGCGCTCCTCGAGATCGAGCGGCCCGAGGGCGGCCGCGTCCGCGGTCGCCTGCTCGCCGCGGTTGCCGGGCCTGTCGCGTTCGTGGCGCTCGGCGCGTCGCTGCTCGTGTACGCCCACACGCGCGCGTTCGACACGATGTCGCGCGAGGAGGACGCGCTGCTCATGGCCCGTGCGATGCTGTCGCCGCTCGCGGGCGGTGACGTCGCGGGTCGGCGCGAGGTCATCGAGGAGGCCGCCCTGCACGGCTTCCGGATCGAGCTCGACAGACGGACCGGCGCGACCACCACCGTGCACTCCGACGAGGGCGAGACGCAGATGAGCGTCCCGCTCGAGCCTGCGGAGGGCGGGAACGTCCTCGTTCGCTTCGACACGGCCCGCCTCCCGCCGGTCACCGCGATGTACGTGCTGCTCGCCATCGCCGCGACGGCGCTCGCCGCGCTCCTGGGATCGCGCATCGGTGCGGCCTTCGACGCAGACATCGCCATCGCGACGCGCGAGGTGCGCGCGACGGGTGTCGCCGACGTCGTTCGCGGCACGCGCATGCTCGGGACGGTGCGCTTCACCGTGGTGGAGCGCCTCATGCACGCGATCGACGACCTCGGCGGCGTGTTTCGCGAGTTCGCGGCCGCGCAGCGATCTGCGATCCACGTGCGGGAGGCCGCCGAGCGGATGCGAGGCCTGTTCCTCGCGTCGATGAGCCACGACCTCCGTAGCCCGCTCAACGCGATCCTGGGGTTCGCCGAGCTCGTGAAGCGTCGCCCGCTCTCCCCGGGCCAGCGCGAGAGCTTGCAGATCGTTGAGCAGCGCGGCCGCGAGCTCCTCCTCTTGATCCAGACCATCCTCGACTCCGCGCGCGTGGAGGCGGGCGAGCTCGACGTCGCGCCCGACTGGACGAAGGTGGACGACGTGGTGATGGGCGCAGCGCTCGACGCGCGGGATCTCGTCGTCGGCTCGCGGATCCAGATCACCGGCGAAGTTCAGGGCGGGATCCCCCTGCTTCTCGTGGACGGCACGCGGATCGTGCAGGCGCTGACGGCCTTCATCATGAGCGCCGTGCGTTTCACGGAGAAGGGCAGGGTGACCGTTCGCGCGATGCTGCAGGCCGATCGCGATCGGGTGTCGATCGAGGTCGAGAGCCCGGGCGAGGGCCTCGCGAAGGAGGAGCGCGAGAAGCTCTTCGAGGCCTTCCGCAACGTGGAGCTGGCGCGCCGCCACGGGAGCCTGGGCCTGGGCCTCGCGCTGGCGAGGTCCATCGTGGAGATCCACGGCGGGAGCGTGGACGTCGAGGTGCGCGCGGGGGGAGGGACGGTGTTCCGGATGTCGCTCCCCACGCGGAACGACAAGATGTCGATCCGGAGCCGCGCTGCGATGCGGCCGATCTGACGCCCTGGCAGCGCGCGAGGCGCGTGGGTGCTACGATGAACCGCGCACCATGAGACCCACACTCCGAAGGATGGTCAGCCTCGTCGCGACGGGCTCGCTGGTCGCCGCGTGCGCGCTGAACTCGAGCGACGTCACGAGCGGCCCGAGCGGGGGCGGCTCGGGCGCCCTCGGCAACACGTGCCAGTGCGCCAACTCGGCGAAGGAGTGCACCGGCATCACGAGCGGATGCAACAGCGGCCTCGTCTGCACGACGACGCCGAACGGGAGCCGCCAGGTGTGCGCGCAGGCCTGCCCTTGTCCGGTGAGCTTCGTGTGCAAGGTCGCCGGCTTCGTGGGCGGCGCGCTGCTCTGCTTCAAGGACTGAGTCACGGGCCGAACTGGACCGGGAAGTTCACCTCGACGTTCCCGCCTACCGCCCTCGTGAACTTCACGCGTCTGGCCGCGTCGAGGACGCACATCACGAAGCCCCTGTCGGCACGGCTCCCGACCTCGGCGATGCTCACGATCTGTCCGGAGGCGGCGACGACGAGCCGGATGCGCACGATGCCCGCCGGGCGCGGGCCGGCATCCGAGGCGGCCTCGTGGCACCGGCTCATCTCCGGCGTCGCTCCGAGGAGCGCCTTCTGCACGAGATCGGCGGTCCGGGCGCCGGTCACGGTGACCGCCCCGATCCGGAGCGTGGGGCGCGCTCCGGCGTCGGGCGCCGGCATGCTCGAAGTCGGGGAGGCCAGGGTGAGCTCCGGGTTCGCGGACGCGGACGCGTCCATCCACTGAGGCGGCTCCATCCTCGCCGGGGTGGTGGGCGGCTCGGCCGGAGGCGCGACCGTGATCGTCTCCGGAGGCGGCGTTGCGCTCGCGGTCGCGCCCCCGCATGCGGCGAGGCAGACTGCGAAGGGCCAACACTCTCTCACGCTCCCTCCATCAGACCGCTTGCGCGCCGTCGTGGCAAGGCGGCTGGCGCAACCCCCTGTGAAACGTGTTGCACAGGGTTGTGCCGGTCCTGGCGCACCTCCGGTGGCGGAGCCCGGCCGGTCGGGCTCGATCTGCGCTCTCTGGGGGCTCGAAATGCAGCACGACGGGCGCGCCTGGCACGCTGGCAGGGCGCTTGCTGAGGTGCTCGTGCCACTCATCCACAGGAGGTCGAGGTGCTCGTTCGTCGAATCGTCACGCTCACCGCGCTCGCCACCACGATCCCCTCGGGCGCGGCGTGGGCGCAGGAAGCGCCAGCGACCGCGGAGGGCACGCGGCGCACGGGGACCGTCGAGGGGAGCATCCTCGCGATCGAATCCGGGGACATCTTCCTCGACCTCGGGCAGGCGCGCGGCGCGGAGACGGGCAAGGAGGTCGAGCTCTGGCGGCCGATGAAGCTCAAGCACCCCGTGACGGGCGCCACGGTGGTCGATCGGTGGCGCATCGGCACCCTCCGCCTCGG
Source organism: Myxococcales bacterium (assembly GCA_005777185.1). GTDB lineage: Bacteria > Myxococcota_A > Polyangia > Polyangiales > Polyangiaceae > SXNL01. The sequence continues at coordinate 14,357 of SXNL01000192.1, read as the reverse complement.
CCAGGTGCGCCCGCAGATGTCCATGGGGCGGGTCGAGGGCGAGATTGCGCGGCCACCGGCCGTGGGCGACGTGCTCGTCATGCGCGTGCTGTTGACCGAGCCCGTGAAGCCGGAGTCACCTCCACGGCCCATCACCCCCGGCGGAAATCGCATCCCCGCGCCGCCGCTCCCGCCACCGTCGAAGCCGGATCCCGCCATCACGGACGCGCTCGAGGTGGCGCGCATGTTCTCGAGCCTCGAGGGCCAGGGCGTGCAGACGAGGATCGCCGCGTACGAGAGCTTCGTCGCGAGCCACCCGAACGGACCGTACAACAAGGTGCTGGGCGAGGAGTCGAGCGCTCTGCGCAGGCTCGTCGACGATCGTCGGCAACTCGACGAGCTCCAGCAGACCGGCGCCCACGCCACGGCCGGTGGCACGAAGGCGAAGCGGGAGGCGACGTTGCTCGGCTTCAACGGACCGGAGGACGCGCGCGCCGGAGAGCCGGTGCGGGTCGCGCTCGAGCTTGCGCCGAGGTTCAAGGGCGCCGTGCTCCACTACCGGAGAAGAGACGCCCCGACGTACGTGTCGACGCCGATGCGCGGCGTGGGCGAGCGCTACTTCGCCGCCGAGATCCCCAAGGAGGCCGTGAGCGAGCCGGGCTTCGACTACTTCATCGAGGGGGTCGATCGGGCGGGCTCGGCGGCGGCGCTCGTGGGCGAGCCGCACGCTCCTCGAGCCGTGCGCGCCGTGCAGCCGGACCGCAGCGTGCGTCCGCCGGGCCGGCTGGTGACGGCGAACGTGTCCACCGACTACGCGTCGTTCAACCAGAAGGCCGCGAACGACTACGTGTGGCAGACCGAGGGCGCCTTCGGTCTGCGCCTCTCGGACGAGGGGCTCCGCGCCATCCGCTCCGGGTTCGGCGTCTTCCGGGGCCTCGGCGGCAACGTCGACGAGCTGGACGGGACCAACGGCGTCGCGCCGAAGCCGCCGCGCGAGGTCGGCCTCACCTACGGCTACGTGGAGATGGAGTACGCGTTCAACACGAACTACGCCCTCATCGGGCGCGGCGCGGTGGGCCTCCGCGAGGCCGGGATCAACGGCGGCGCGCAGGCCTTCCTGCGCATCGGAAACGACCGCCGATCGAACCTCTCCCTCGGCGGTGAGATCCTCGGCGGCATCGGGCTCCGCGGCATCGCCCAGTTCGAGCTCAAGACCCTATCGCGCGTGCCGCTGATGCTGCGGACCGAGGTGTCGAACCAGCCGACGGGGCTCGGTGAGTCGTCGGGCGGCCCGTTCGCCTCGCCGGGCGCCGAGAACGTGAGCGCGCGCATGATCGCGCAGGCGGGCTACCAGCTCACCAGCAGCCTCACCCTCTCGGGTCGCGTGTCCTACCAGGGTCGGAACATCAACCACGCCGGCCCCGGAGCCGGCGCAGCCGTGAGCTACGAATGGTGAAGAAGATCGTCTGCCCAGCCCTCGTCGCCGCCGTCCTCCTCGCCGCGGCGCGTCCCGCCTCTGCCGACGAGGCCCAGGCGGACGGCCCGTCGCCCGAGCAGGGGAAGGGCACCGCGTCCGAGCCGCCGCGCCTGCGCGTGCACCACGCGCCGGTGTACTCGGCCCACGAGCGCCGGCCGCTCACGGTCGCGATCCAGCTCGAGAACCCGGACCTCGCGAAGCAGATCGTGCTCGTGTACCGCCACGGCGAGAAGACCGAACAGGTACCCTTCTCCCGGTCCGCCACCCCGGAAAGGCCGTACGCGGTGGCCATCCCCGAGGATCACGTCACCGGCTCGTTCGGTTACGCCATCGAGGCCGTCGGGACGGACGACAAGCCGAGCGCGGTGTTCGCGTCGAGGCAGGATCTCCACCCCGTCGTGCTCACGCGCGACGACGCCCTGGTCCAGGAGGACGCGGCCCTCCTCGGCGTCGGAGGCCGCCGGTCCGTGTTCATCGCGCGGGGCGAGTACGTACGCTTCGGGACGTCCGGCGCGAGGGTCTACGAGAGACCCGGCGACGGCGCGCAGAGTGCGCTCGTCGAAGCCAGCTTCGCGGACTACTACTACCGGGCCGAGGGCGAGTACGCGTTCCGCCTCTTCAACAAGATCGTCACGGAGATCGGTATCCGCGGCGGCGCCGTTCGCGGGCGCTCGGTCGTGGAGGGCGAGCGGAACCCGGACGCCTTCGACGTGGGGTTGAACTACGGGTCCCCGCGCGTGAGGTTTCGCCTCGACGACGCGGTCCACGTCGACGCGGAGGTCACCACAAGCGTCACCGAGAAGGGGTTCTCCGGCGGGGCAGGGGGCGCGATCCTCATCGGCGATCCGTACCGGACGAAGCTCGTCCTCGGCGGAGAGGGGGTGAGCGTGTTCGGGGTTCGGGGCTACACGCGGCTCGACGTGCCGCTCGGTCGTCGGGTGATCCAGGGGTCGACCGTCGAGGTCACGAACATGCCGCACGCTTCCCGCGCGGGGGTACGCCTGCTCGCGGACGTGGGCATCGACCTCGGCGCCGGGTTCCTGCTGTCCGTGCGCGGCGGCTACCAGGCGCGCTCGTTCGACAGCGGCGGCCCGACGATCGGGGGGCACGTGCAGTACGCGTTCTGAGGGATCACTTCCCGCGTTGCAGCTGGAGGTCGGCGGCGAACTCGCGATCCATCGCCTTCGCGAAGACGGGGTTGCCGCGGGCCCACGCGACGGGGGCGTCCGACTGCTCGAGGCCGATCTTCAGTGCGGTGACGAGCTCGAGCATCCTCGGATCGAGCTTCGCCTCGAAGGCCGCCGAGGTGGCGGCACCCCGGAGGGCGTCGGCCCAGCTCCGGGGCTCCCTGTCGTGGGGGATCGCGACGTCGTGATCCGAGTCGTACGCCCTCTTGCAGGCACCGGCGTCGAACGAGTTGGCGACGCGGCAGGCCACGGGCCGCACCTCGTAAGCGACGCACGCGCCGTCGGCGAGCAGCGGGCACGGGACGCGGGCGTCCGCGCGCTCGGACGACGAGAGGCCGTGGGTCTTCCGGTCGGTCTCGACCACGTGAGCCCGCAAGGTCGCGAGGGCTTCTCGCGGGAGCCGCGCGCGCAGCCAGGTCGTCATCAAGATCACCTCGGGCGCCGTGAGGATCACCTTGAGGTGACAGCAGTGCGCGCAGCCGGTCGCGCATGCGTAGGGCGAGGACGGACCTGGCCCCTGGGCCATCGCCTCGTCGAACCAGAGGCCCACGTGCTCACCCACCGTCACGGCGTCCCTCGCGGACTTCATCCGGTAGCTCGCCGCGAACTCCGCCGACGCGTAGGCGAACAGCGACTGGTGCGTCCTGGGCTGCAGCACAGGTAGACGTTTGGCCACCGGCGAAGCGTAGCACCTCGGACCGGCGTCGACCGTCAGCCGAACACGAGCATCGTCTGGTGACCACGAGCGACGGTCGCGCCGCCCGGTGCCCAGACGACGGTCGTCTGGCTCGTGTAGCCGTCGCGGGCGTGGTCGAGGCTCGCCGCGATGCGCCAGCCGGACAGCGGGAGGTCGTCGAAGCGGTCCGTCGCGAGCTCGAGCAGCCACGTCGCGGTGCTGGCGGGGGCAGGCGCAGAGAGGTACGTGAGGCCGAGCGGCGGGGCGAAGTCGGAGATCGCGACGGCGTGCGCCTCGGTGGCCGGACCCTCGTCCTCGAGACCGACTTCGAACAGGGCGTGCGACGCGCCGCTGCCGCTGAAGGGGGCGGCGCCGGAGATCATGCGCGCGTCGAAATGCTGCAGGAACGCGGGTGTGACGCCCGGCACGTGGGGGAACGGCGTGGACGCGGTCGCGGGAGTATCGGGCATCACCCTGTTCAGGGAGAAGCAGCTCTTCCGGGCCTCGCCGAACACGCCGACGACGAGGAGCGAGGTCGCCTGTCCGTCGAGGATCTGGGCCTCCGCGTGGGTCACGTTCCTCCCCTTGCGGAGAATCGCGGCGGTCACGTGGACGCTCTCCCCCACGGGGCCGACGAACGTCGCCTGGATCGCGCGGAGCGGCGCGTCGGGCACGAGGGCGCGCATCGCGCGGACGGCGAGCGCGACCTGCAGGCCTCCGAAGGCGCTTCGCCCCTGCATCCAGTCGGCCGGGACGTGCGCGCGGAGCTCCCCCGACGGAGAGATCTCGGCGGAACGAAGGAGCTCGGAGAGCGTCGTCGTCAAGGGGGAGCGCCAGGGTAGCACCCAATGCCGATCGGTTAGGGGCGATCCAGCGCAAGAGAAGGGGTGCCCCCACTCGCCGCGCTACGCGCGTCGGTCTCCCCCAAATCGCGCGCTACGCGCGCTCAAGAGCTGTCCAACAATTGCCCGGGGCTGCCCTTCGTCGACGTTGACGTTGACGTGAGCGTTGACGTTGACGGGAGAGGGCGCGCGCAATTTTGGACAGCTCTTCAGGGGGAGACGAAGAGGTTCCGGGATGTCCGCGCAGACCTCACCCTCCCGGCCTCCCTCTCCCTGAAGGGAGAGGGAGGAGCGCGCGAGCTCCGCGCAGACCTCACCCTCCTCGCCTCGAGAACGCACGACTGAACCGGGAGACCCTGCGAGAGGCGATTCTCCTGTTCACATGCCCCCTCTCCCTTCAGGGAGAGGGGGCATGTGGGTGAGGTCTGCGCCGGCGCCCCACCGCCTCCACGGAACCTCTTCGCGCGCGAAGCGCGACGGGGGGGGGCACCCTCGCTCCAACGAATGCCTTATCCGATCGGCATTGGCCCTACCGCGTTTCGCGCGCGAGCCCGAAGCCGTCGTGCAGCGCGCGCACCGCGAGCTCCGTGTAGCGCGCGGCCACGAGGCACGACACCTTGATCTCCGAGGTCGAGATGCACTGGATGTTGATCCCCTCCTTCGCGAGGAGCTCGAACATCCGCGCCGCGACGCCCGCGTGCGAGCGCATGCCCAGGCCCACGATGGACACCTTCACGACGTCCTCGTCGTAGCGGACCTCCCGCGTCCCCACGCGCCGCGCCGTCTCCTCGATGAGCGGCCGCGCCCGCGCGAGATCGGTCGTCGCGAGGGTGAACGTCACGTCCGCGCGGCTCCCGTCGCCGCTCGAGGCGGTCTGGATGATCATGTCGACCGAGATGTTCTGGCGCGCGAGCGTCCCGAAGAACTCCGCCACCACGCCGGGCCGGTCCTCGAGGCCGACGAGGTGCACCCGCGCCTCGTTCTTGTCGTACGCGACGCCCGCGACGACGACCTCCTCGAGCGACTTCTCCTCGCCCGTGACCCAGGTGCCGGGCGCCTCCGAGAACGAACTCCGGACGTGAACGGGGACTCCGTATTTCATGGCTATCTCCACGCTGCGGATCTGGAGGACCTTGGCGCCGAGCGACGCGAGCTCGAGCATCTCCTCGTAGGATATCCTGGCGATCTTCCGGGCCGACGGGCACACGTTCGGGTCCGTCGTGTACACGCCGTCGACGTCGGTGAAGATCTCGCACGCGCCCGCGCCGATCGCGGCGGCCACGGCCACGGCCGTCGTGTCGCTGCCGCCGCGCCCGAGGGTCGTGATGTCACCGCGCTCGTCCACCCCCTGAAAGCCGGCGACAACCGCGATCTCGCCGCGATCGACCGTCTCGAAGATCTTGGAGCCGTCGATGGCCTTGATGCGCGCCTTGGTGAACGCGCCATCGGTGAGGATCTTGACCTGGTGGCCGAGGAGGCTCCGCGCCTGCCCACCCTCGGCCTTGATGGCGAGGGAGAACAGCGCCGCCGACACCTGCTCGCCGGTCGCCGCGATCACGTCCATCTCGCGGGGATCCGGCACGACCTCGATCTCGTGCGCGAGACGCAGGAGGCGGTTCGTCTCGCCGCTCATCGCGCTCACGATGACGACGACCCGGTTGCCGTCGCGCTGGGCGGCGAGCGAACGACGCGCGGCAGCGCGGATGCGCTCGATCGAGCCCACGGACGTTCCTCCGAACTTCTGCACGACGAGCGCCATGACGGGCCTGTCCTAGATCTTCCGGGGACCGAGGTCAACGCACGGGCTACTTCGCCCCGCAGCCAGCCCGGACCTTCGGCGACACCCGGTCTGGATCCAGGAGCCGCCGACGCTCGAGCTCGCCCGCCGGCAGGTTCGACTTCCACGCGGCGCACGCCGCCTGCGCCGCGGAGAAGGCGCCGAGCGCGACGTACCCCTCGAGGAGCGCGCGATGGATCTTCGCGAGCTGCGCGCTCGAGAGGTCGCCCACGCCGAGGAGGCGGTTGCCGCGCGCGACCGCCTCGATGTAGCGGCCGGACTTCACCTCGCCCTCGAGCGTCGGGAGCTCGACGCCCGCACGCTTCTGCGCGTCCCGACCCTGCCCGCCTCCCTCGACGAGGCCGCGCCGGGCCTCCTCCTCGGCCTCCCGCGTCAAGGTCAGCCCCGCGAGCGGGACGAGGATGACCTCGCCGCGAACGAGGTCCTGACTGGGCTTCTTCCCATTGAAGGCGTCGAGCTCCCACGATCGCACGCCCGTGCCGTAACGCTGGGCGATCTTCACCATCGTGTCGCCTTCGGCGACGATGTGCGAGAGCAGCGGTGCGACCTCGAGATCCTCCCCCTCGACGGGCGGCACCCACGGCACGCCGCCGTTCGCGCGCGCGAGGAGGGTCGCACGATCGCGATCGCCGTAGAAACGCTCCGAGAGGTCCGGCCACGTGTCCTTGGCGGTCGCGCGGTGGAACGTCGGCGCGGGCACGGTGAGGCGCATCCCGGTCAGGATCACGGAGCCGCCCTGCGCGTCCAGTCCGTTCGCGGTGGCGAGCACGGGTTCCCAGCGCGCGTCGCCGTACAGGCGGAGCGAGATCTGGGACAAGGTCTCGCCCTTCGCGACGATGTGCTGGTACGCCCCCCCGTCCTCCGTGACCAAGAGGGCGGCGAGGGCGAGCGCGACCGAGAGGAACCAGGCTCGCACGGCGAGCATGGTACCATCGATCCCATGCCCACGTTCGTCGACCGCGCGGCGCGCGAGCTCTTCCGGCGCGAGCGGCTGCCCGTTCGCGTCCGCTGGTGGTTCGTCGCCGAGGGCATGTGCGAGTGGTACCGCCTCCTCGCGGAGGACCTCGCGCCGTACCTCGGGGGTCGGGACGGCGCGAAGCGGGCGCTCTCGGAGGTCAGCCTCCCGATGTTCCGCAGACGGTACGGCCTTCTCTCCCGGGCACACCCTTCCCTTCCCGACGACGCGCGGGAGCCACGCGCGATCGCGCTCGTCCTCGGCGCGCTCTACCGCGTCGCGAGCAACACGGGCGCCGCCTGGATCTTCGCCGGCGCCGGCGGCGCCCCGCGTGCGTTCCGCGATCACGCCCGCGCGGAGGCGTGGATCCAGCCGATCCCCATGGTCGCGCGCTGGGAGGAGCTCACCCACCACCTCGGCGAGCTCCTCGTCGCGCTCACGGACGGGCTCCCCGCGCGGATGGATCGCGCGCGACCCATCCTGGGCGAGCTGTGCTTCGCGGCGGGCGTGCGGTACGCCCGAAAGATGAGGCGCGCGTTCGGGCTCGAGGGCACGGTCGGCGAGGCGCTCGAGATCCTACGGATGAGCGAGTACGTCTTCCGCGTGAACCCCGATCACTGGGGCACCACGGACGAGCGCGCGCGCACGGGCTTCCTGGAGGGGACCGCTTGCCCCTGGTACGACGCGCCCGGGTGGAACGGCGCGCACTGCGGCATCTTCGGGCAGTTCCAGTCGGGGATCGCCTCGGCGTTCGGCCTCCGGTACCACCTCACCACGACGATCCCGAAGCACGGTGGCCACACGTGCCGCGTCGACGTTCGGCCCGCCGGCGCCGGACGCCGACGCCTGGAGCTCGCGTGAGCCCGACGGTCGCGCTCGTCGCGGCGGGGCGCGTCGTCGAGGCGCGCCTGCGCGGATCGCGGCGCCTCCGCGGCGTGGCGAGGACGGCCGTGGCCCGCATGGCGCGGTCGAGCCGGGAGGTTCGGGCCCTCGTCAGGCTGCGGCTGATGCGGCTCGTCTGAGACATCGTGACGACGTCGGCGTTTCGCTGTAGCCTCGGCGCTGCATGGGAACCGGCGCGCGCACCCTCCGCCTCGCGCTCGCGGCCGCGCTCGCCGGGCTCGCGGTAGCCGCCGCGTGCCCGCACGCCGCATGGGGCCAGCCGAAGGCCCCCACGGCGAAGGCGCCGCCCATCAGCGAGGATGCCCGCAAGCACTTCAAGGCGGGCGTGGCGCTGCTCCAGGATCCGGAGGGCGAGCGAGTCGAGGACGCGTACCGCGAGTTCAAGACGGCCTACCAGCTCAGCCCTTCGCCCAAGATCCTCGGGAACATGGGGCTCTGCGCCATGAAACTCGAGCGCGACGGGGAGGCCATCGAGGCGTACTCGCACTACCTCCGGGAGGTCTCCGACATCGACGCCGACGAGCGAGCGCAGATCGTCCGCGATCTCCAGACGCTCGGCGTCGGCGTGGTGCACGTCACGATGACCATCGACCAGCCCGACGTCATCGTCAGCGACGTGCGCATCCCCGTGAAGGGCGAGCGAATCACCAACGTCTACAAGCCCGAGAACGGCCGCATCCACGCCGGGCTCCGCGCGGGGCACCACCTGATCAGCGTGCGCAAGCAGGGCTTCCAGGACGCGACGTGGGAGTTCGACGCGCTCGCCGGGTCGAAGGAGAGCTACGACTTCAAGCTGAAGCCGGTCGCCGTCGCGGCGCCTCCACCTCCGCCCCGCAGAAGCGGCCCGAGCGTGGCACCGTGGATCGTCGCGGGGGTCGGTGTCGCCATGCTCGGCGGCGGGACCGTCACCGGCATCCTCTCGCTCGGCAAGACGAAGGACATCGAGCGAGCGTGTCCCGACAACGTCTGCCCGCGGGGCTTCGACCTCGCGGGCGCGCGATCGAGCGCGAGGACGTTCGTCACCGTGACGGACGTGCTGCTCATCGGCGGCGGCATCGTCACGGCGGGCGGGCTCGGCTGGGGGCTCCTCTTCAACAAGGGCGGCGTCGAAGAGAAGACGGCGCCGTCAGCCGGCACACGGCCGATGTTCCTGGGCGGATGCACGGGCGAGGGCTGCGCGGGTGCCGTGCGGGTGAGGTTCTGATGCGCGCGTCGAGGTCTGGCGGACGGCACGTGCTCGGGCTGGGCGTCGTGATGGCGGGCGCGCTGTCCGGCTGCTTCGTGGTGACCGACCTCGGGCGCTTCAACCAGACCCAGGGCTCGAACTCGAAGTACTACGATCTCCGCTTCACCGTGAAGGGCATGGACTCGCACGTCGCCGAGTACTTCGAGCTCCGCATCATGGATGGCCAGCAGAACCTCCGCACGCGCGTCGTCGCCCTTCCGCTCGGCGGTCGCGACGCGACGTTCAACATCCCGGCGGCCGTCGCCAAGGCGGCCTCTGGCCGCGGGCTCAAGCTGCAGTTCTACGCGGAGCACAACAAGACCACGAAGTTCGACACGGCGCCGCCGCCCGGCGACCACAGCTGGACGCTCGCGGTCGACGACTTCCTCCCCAAGGACACGCAGGGCGTCGTCGACACGGGCGCCGACCGCATGGAGATCGTGTTCAACCACACGGCCGTCTTCCAGGGGCTCGACGACATCAAGTCGGCGAACAGCCCCGCCATCGTGAGGTTCTCCAACATGGGTGGCTTCCTCGACAGGCGCGTCCAGGTGCGCGTGGCCGACGCCAACTCGGGCGTGGCCGCCGCCCTGTTCCGCCAGACCAAGGTGTCCGCGCCCGCGTTCGAGGCGCGCGTCGACAACACCCTCGATCCAGGCGCCGGGACGCGTTACACGATCGAGATCACCGCCGACGACGGACTCGGCGGCGGCCTCGTGGCGTGGCGGTTCGAGAAGGCCACGGACGCGGCGGGGCTCGCGTTCGACTTCGATCCCGCGCGCTCCGACGCGGAGAAGGTCAAGGACGCGGACCTGAAGACCGTGTCACCGCCGTAGGAGCGCGCAAAGCTCGACGCGGGGCGGACTTCCCGGTACCCTGTACGCTCGGGGAAAGCGCTCCCGCCGACCACGTTCGCACCCACCTCACGAGAGAGAGGACTCGCCTGCCTTGGGCCTTCCGCTCGGACAAGTCATCGACGGCAAGTACCGCGTCGTCCGCGTCATCGGCGAGGGCGGCATGGGCACCGTGTACGAGGGCGAGAACCTGAGGATCGGGCGCAAGGTCGCGATCAAGGTCCTGAACGCCGACTCGGCGCACGCGCCGGACATCCGCCGCCGCTTCGAGCGCGAGGCGAAGGTGTCCGCGCGCATCGGGTCGCCCCACGTGTGCGACGTGCTCGACCTCGGCGACCTGCCCGACGGCCAGTGCTACCTCGTGATGGAGTACCTCGAAGGCGAGGGCCTCGACGTCGTGCTCGAACGCGGGCCCCTCGGCCCGGACGACGTGACCGTCATCGCGTACCAGTTGCTCGAGGGCCTCAAGGCGATGCACGAGGTCGGCATCGTCCACCGCGACCTCAAGCCCGCGAACGTGTTCCTCTCCCACTCGGGCGGGGCGACGCTGGTGAAGATTCTCGACTTCGGCGTGTCGAAGTTCCAGGAGGGCCACGTCGACGGGCACATGACGCAGACGGGCGCCGTGCTCGGGACGCCCCTCTACATGTCGCCGGAGCAAGCGCGGGGCAACAGGGAGATCGACGGACGCTCGGACATCTACTCGGTGGGCGTCATCCTGTACCGCGCGCTCTCGGGGCGGTTGCCCTTCGAGGGCGACAACTACCCGCAGCTCCTCTTCAAGATCGCGCTCGAGGCGCCGCCGCCGCTCGCGCAGGTCGCGCCCGGCCTCGACGCGGATCTGGGGGCGCTCGTGGAGCACGCGATGGCCAAGGACCCCGCCGCGCGCCACCAGACGGCCGTGGACCTCCAGGACGCGATCGTCGCGTGGGGCCGGGTCCATGGCCGCTCGAGCGTGGCCTTCGCCGCAGCTGCGGCGCACCCCGCCATCGCGCTCTCGAGCGGACAGATCCCGATCGATGGACGCCGCATCACGCAGCGGCTGCCCCCGAGCAGAACGCCGGTGTCGCAGCGGGACGGCGGCACGCCCGCCGCGTGGGAACAGCTATCCCATGCCGACTCGTACCCCATGACCGCGGGAGGCAACGTTCCCGGTGTGGCGCCGTCGGCCCCGTCGCTGACCGCGCGCCCCGCGTCGCAACCTTCCTGGCCGAAGCCGCCGCACGCCGCGCACGCCGCGCACGCGCCCTCGCCGCTCGCGACGAGCGGCCACCGCATCTCCATCCCCGCGCCGACCGATTCCGGGGCCGGGATGCCGCTCGACCAGACCTTCACACAGAAGGGGCCCCCGAAGTCGATCGGCACGCTGCCCAACATGGGCGACAGCGCGTCCATATCGCGGAGCTACGGCGCCTTCGTGAAGCCGTCGCCAGCACCCTACTTCGTCGTGGGTGCCGTCGCCCTGATCCTCGTGGGTGGTATCGGCGGCGGGCTCGGGCTCCGCCAGCTGAAGAGCAAGAGCGACGTGGACGCCATCCCCGCGGCGACCGCGGTCGCTCCCGCCGCAGCGTCGTCCGCGACCTCTGCGGCGACGGGCACGACGCCCCCGCCGCCCGAGGCCTCGGCGCAGGCGAGGACAGCGCCGCCGGCGACACCGAGCGAAGCCCCCTCCGCGAGCGGCGCCGTCGCGACAGCTCCCGCTGTCGCGAGCGACGGTATCAAGGCGAAACCGCAGGCGACGACCGCCCGACCGGCAACGCCGCCGCTCCCCGCAAGCCAGGTCACGCCCACACCGCCGACCACCGTGGAGCCGCCTCCCGTCGCCGCGCCCACCTCCACCGCGTCGGGCAAGCCGGGCCGGAAGATCCGCACGGACATCTGAGGCGTGCGTCGCCCCTGCCTGCCGCCATCCCCGGCCGCCGCTACCCTTGCCGCTGCGCTCGCCTTCCTCGCGCCGACGATGGCGCGCGCCGACGACGCTGCTCGAGCCGATCCCGGGCGCGTGGAGGACTCCCGCCTGCGCGCGTTCTGGCGCAAGTTCCACTCGGGCGCGGACCTGCTCGCGCGCGTTCCGGCGGTCGCCTACATCGACGCGTCGTGGTCGCTCGCGATCAACGCGGGCACGCTCGAGGCCGCGCGCCAGTGGGACACGCCGCGCGGCCTCGTCGCGCACTTCGGGACGCGCGCGCTGTTCGGGACGACGTGGACGCTCGTGCTCGGGGGGGAGAGCCTCGCGCTCGCGCTCGGGATGGGCGGCAACTTCGCGTGGGCGAGGCAGGCTCGATGGCGTACGGACGCGCTCGTGGGCCTCGGCGTGCCCGCGGGGTGCGTGAAGCCGGGCAGCAACGCGGGGTGCGGCATGGGCTTCGGCACGTTCGGCGGGCTGCGGTTCGAGCTCAGGTCCGTGCCGCTCTGGGTGGAGGCGTCGGGCGGATGGATCGAGCAGCGCGTGGCGTCGGATCCGTCGCGGACGCTCGCGGAGTCGACGTGGCTCATGACGCCGCTCCACGTGTTCCACGAGGCCCACGTCGAGAGAGGCCCCTTCCGCGCGACCGGCGCCATCGGCCCGAGCGTCGATGTCGGCATGCACACCGCGCACTTGCACCCACACGCGCGGGAAGGCGGGCCTTACCCGCGTAACTGGCTGGAGATGCACCCGCTCGATGGAGGGCTCGGCGGTGGGATCCAGGCCGAAGTCCGGCTCGAGATCCTCCGCAGGTTCTCCATCGACGCGGACGCGCACGTGTCCGCGCTCGCGATCGGGTTCGTCGAGCGGCAGCCGAACGCCGCCCTCGCGCCGCTCGACGCGCCACGCGCCGGGGGCATCCCGGTCTTCCGCCGGTACTCCTTCGGCGTCGCGTATCACTGGAAGGAGATGCCCCTCCGGCTGGGGCTCTCCTACTGGGCCGCGGAGATGTCGACACGGAGCCTGTGGACCCTGGGGCACGAGGCCGTGCTCCTCCGCTTCGACTTCCCTCTCCGGACCGCGGAGGACGCGCCCGCACGGCCCAGCGAGTGATGCTATCCTCCCTCCATGCGTGCCCGTTGGCCGTGGCTCACCGGCTCCATGCTCGTCGCGTGCAACGCGGTGAGCGGCGTGCGTGACCTGAAGCTCGTCGACTGCGTCGACTGCGCCGAGGCCGGCGCGACGATCGCCGACGCCGGCTCCGCGGACACGGGGCGCGTCACCGACACGGGGACCGCGCCGCCCGCCGATCAGCGCGCGCCAGACGTCGCCGTCGACACGAGGCCGGCGGGCGCGAGCTACTGCGGCGGGATCACGTTCAATGCGCCGTTCGACGCGGACCTGAACAGCGCCGCGGGGCAGAACCCGACGACGAGCGATCCGGTGAGCCTCTCCCCCGGGCGCTACAGCAACGCGGCGACCCTGACCACGGCGGCCGTCTTCTGGGACGCCACCGTGAAGCCGCTCCACAACAAGGACGTCGGGACGGTCGCGCTCTGGATGAAGCCGAACTTCATCCTGAAGACCACCGACATGCGCGGACTCTACAGGCCGCGCACCGGCCAGGGTGCCGCGGCGAACAACGCCGGCCCCGGGATCACGATCGAGGGGCTGACCGTGGTGATGGAGAACCAGGACGGGATGCAGGCGAAGGTCACGATCGCGGCCGATCAGGTGGCCGCGAACTGGACGCCCACCGGGTTCATGCTGTTCGTCGGAACGTGGAACAGGACGGGGATGCCCGCGGGCGCGCCGACGTTGACGCTGACCCTCTCCTCGACGGTGGGCTCGACCACGGTCACGACGACCGAGCCGTGGACGCCGGGGAACGAGGCCAAGTTCATCCGGGTGGGGTCGCAGACCGCCCAGAGCCAGATGCTGGCGGACGACGTGACGCTGTGGAACCGGCAGCTCGGGGCGCAGGAGATCAAGGACCTGTTCGTGGCGCCGCTGGGGGTGACGGCGACCTGCGGGATGTGAGGGGCCGTCCGCCCTCCCCCGTCACAGATCCCGGTACGCCCGCCGCAGCACGTGGAACGCCGCCTTTCGCGTCGAGTCGGTGGCGAGCTTGCGCGTGATCCTCGCCTTGTAGCCGTTGAGCGTGCCTGCCCGATGCTCAGCGCCGTCGTCAGCTCCTTGTCCGTGGACCCCCGCACGTACGCCCCGAGCAGCGACGACTCCTTCCCCGTGAGGCCCCGCTCCGCCGCCACCGTCGCGAGCGTGTCCGCGAACCTCGGCGTCCGCGCGCGGCGGAGCACGCTCTGCACGAACGCCGTGAGGACGGCCCGCTCGTTGCCCGCCCTTCTGCACCACGAACACCAGCTTCGACGCCGCGTTACGCAGGACAGATCCGCAACCTGAGGCATCCCCTCATGTTCCTCACGTCGAGCCCGAGCCCGAGCCCGAGCCCGACGAAGACGAGCCGAGCTTCAGCACCATCGCGGTGAGCATCGCCGTGATCCGCACGAGGAGGGCTCGCACAGCCACCAAGCGTT
>SXNL01000191.1 GCA_005777185.1 Myxococcales bacterium | reverse complement strand
GGGGACGGGCGCTTCAGCGTCCAGGCTCGACGAGCAGGTAACGAACGAGCATCTGGGTGAGCTCCTCGGTGAGCGCGCCGCTCCTCGCCTGGGCCTCGTAGTCGCGCGCGCCCGTGCGCACGACCGCGAGGGTCGTCTTGACCACGAGGTCGGCGGCGAACGCGAGGTCCCTGGGGCGGATCGCGTCGCCATGGCGCTCGAGGGCGTGGCGCAGAAGGCCCGCGGCCTCGGTGCTCATGCCGAGACCGTGGCCGAGCTGACCGAGGTGCGACGCCTCGGCGTACCACCTGCGGTAGAGCTCGATGCGCGGGACCATCACGCCGACGAGCGCGCCGATCACCGCCCGCAGCCCCTCCTCGAGCGAGCCCTCGAGGAGCTTCGAGGCGTGGGCCCGCACGGCGTCCATCTCGCGCGCCCACATGCGGTGGACGACCGCCTCGATGAGGGCCTCCTTGCTCGGGAAGTAGTGGTACAGCGTGCCGATGCTCACGCCCGTCGCCTGCGCGATGCGGTTGGTCGTGGCGGCCGCGAACCCGTGGCGCGCGAGCACGAGCTCGGTGGCGTCGAGCAGGAACGTGACCGTGTCCGCGGCGCGCTGCTGGCGCGGCTTGCGACGCTGCGCTGTCCGGATACGCGTCACGGCCCGAGGGTACACGAATCGAGCAGGGCTCCGACCGGACCATGATTGGCGATTGATTACGACGGGTTACGTCAATCTCGTAGTCGAGTAACGCGCCACCGCCGCGCGTGGTTTGTTGGGGCGCCATGAACACCGCACGCTCGGTCCTCACCGCTCTCCTCGTCGCCGGCTGCTCCCAGGCGGTCGGCTCCTCCGTCGATCCGGGTGTCCCCCTCGCGCGGGCCCCGTGGCCCAAGTTCCGCGGCAACGCGGCGCAGGACGGTGCGAGCACCGTGAGGCCGGCGCGCACGGGCGGGGCGCTCTGGACGTTCAAGACCGGGAAGGGCATCTTCAGCTCCCCCGTCGTCGGCGCGGACGGGACGGTCTACGTGGGCTCGGCCGACCGGATCTTCTACGCGATCGGCGCGGACGGCGTGCTCCGCTGGAAACTCGAGACCGGCGAGATCATCGACTCCGCCGCGCTGCTCGACGACCGCGGCCGCGTCTACTTCGGGTCGGGCGACGGCAAGCTCCGGGCGCGCGACGCGCGGACCGGCGCGGAGATCTGGACGATGGCCGCGGACGCGCCGGAGCAGAACAAGGCCTTCATCAACTGGTTCGAGGGGAACGTCGCCATCGGCCCGAGCGGTACGCTCTACGTGCCGAACGACAACTTCAACGTCTACGCGATCGATCGGGACAGCGGCGCGGTGAAGTGGCGCTACAAGATGTCCGATCAGACGTGGTCGTTGCCGGCGATCGACGCCGCCACGGAGGACATCTACATCGGGAACAACAACCTCCTGCCCGCGCTCGGGAAGAACACGTTCGCGATCGACCGGACCGGCTCCGCGCGGTGGGCGTCCTCGACCCTCGGCTCCATCGCGGCGAGCCCCATGCTCACGCCCGACGGGAAGGTCATCGTCGGCGGGTTCGACGGCTACGTGCGCGCGTACGACAAGGCGACGGGCGACATGCTGTGGGAGCGCGCGACGCGGGACCACATCTACGCGAGCCCGGCGCGCCTGCCCGACGGAACCATCGTCCAGGCGTCGACGGACGGCACGATCTACGCCCTCGATCCGGCGACGGGGGCCCAGCGCTGGGCGTTCGACACGCGAGAGCCCGTGCGCTCGTCGCCCGCGGTCGACGGCGACGGGAACGTCTACTTCGGCTCGGGCGAGGGCCGCCTGTTCGTCCTCAACCCGGACGGCACGCTGCGCTTCTCGATGCGGCTCGTCGAGGGCGAGCGCAATGACCTCAACGCGTCGCCCGCCCTCGCGGCCGACGCGGTGATCCTGGCTGGAGAGAGCGGCGAGATCTTCAGCGTTCCCTACGACCACTGCCTCCGCCCGGAGGGGAAGACCGACCTTCGCTGCACCGTCGGCGGGGGGGAAGGGCTCCCCGACGCGGGGGCGCGGCTCCTGTACACGACTCGCTTCGGCGCGCTCCTCCCGGAGGCGCCCGCGAACCTGGACGGCAACCAGCCGATCACCCTCTCCCTCGTGGTCCGCGCGAAGGGCGACACGACGCAGGCCATCCTCGCGTCGGGTCTCGCGGTGAAGGTGGAGCCGGCGACGGAGGTCACGACGGAGATCTCGGGGGACGGCAAGTTCGTCACCCTCACGCCACGTACTCGCTTCCCGGCGGGCCCCGTCACGATCTCCGTGAGCGGCACGTACCTCGTCGACATGGATCGCAAGGGCCTCCGGGTCTCCGGCGGGCGCGCCGGCGGCGACGTGTCGGCGAAGCTCTCGTTCACGGTGGATGCGCCGGATCTTCCGGCCTTCCCGCTCCCGGTGGCGAACGCCCCGGGCGAGCCGACGGCGACGTGGGAGGTCTCGCGCCTCGCCCTCCCCGTGCCCACGATCATGCCGAGCTACAACCAGATCGGCTTCGACTCGCTCCACTACCTCGTGAGCCTCGTCGAGCTCTCGGACGGCAAGGGGGTGGCCCTCATGGCGGGCGCGCGCTTGCCCGAGGGGAAGACCGAGGCGGTCATCGATCCGACGACGCGCGGGATCTTCCCGCTGCGGGCGCGTTACGACGGAGGTCTCTTCACGCTGTCCAACGAGGACGGTCTCTCCGTGGAGGTCATGAACTTCACGCTCCCGTTCCGCGCGTTCCGCGTCGCGACCCGCCTCGGCGCAGACGGGAGCGCCCGCGACACGGCGTCCATGTCCGGCGGCACCGTGTGCGCCAGCGTGCCGTTCTACGGGCCCTTCCTGCAGCAACTCGGGCTCTGCAACCCACAGAGCGACGTGATCCGCGTCTACGGCGGCGCGAACTTCCGTCGCTCGGGCAGCGGCATCCTCCGGGCCCCCGCCGGCGTCGGCGAGGTGCGGTTCGCCCTCGACGCCGACGCCGTGACCGCCACGGTGACGGGCGGATCGCTCGAGGTCGCGAAGCACCTCACGACGGTGCTGCTCGTCGACGCCACGACGGGTGAGCCCGTCACGCTCGACTACGGGCCCGACACGAAGCGGACGGCCGGCGCGTCGGGGGAGCTCACGAGCGTCACCGTGCCGCTCGGCGGCCGGAGCCTGCCAGCCACAGTACGCGCGTACCTCGTCGTCGACACGTACCCGGCCGCGCGGGCGACCCTCACGCGGTAGCGCCGAGCCCGCGATGCGGACGATCTTTCCGTACCCGCGAGCGCAAGAACAGTAGTATCGCCTCGGGCGCGCGGGAGTTCCACCGAGGAGAGTGGGGAGATCCGAACATGGCGAGCGTGAGCGAATATCAGGTGCTGGAGCTCGAGGAGCTGCTCGCCGTGGCCCAGCGCGCCGGCGCCGAGGCCGACATCCGCGCCGCGTTGCTCACGGGCGCGGGCGACGTGTTCGTCTCGGGCGCCGACCTGAACGAGCTCCGGGAGGCGAGCTCCCCCGAGGACGCAGCGCGGTTCTCGGAGCTCGGGGTCGCGCTCGCGCTCGCGTACTCCCGGCTCCCCTACCCCGTCCTCTGCGCGATGGAGGGCCCGGCCATCGGCGGGGGCGCCGAGCTCGCCTGCATGTGCGATCTCCGCATCTGCGACGCGCGCGCGACCTTCTCGTTCAAGCACGTCCGCATGGGGACCACGACCGCGTGGGGGACGACCGCCCGGCTGGCGTCGCTCGTCGGCCCGGCGCGCGCCGCCCGCTTATTGTATACTGCACACGAGATCGGCGCCGACGAGGCGCTCACGATGGGCCTCGTCGACGCGAAGGCGGAGTGGGACCGCATGGCGCTCGACCTGGCCGTCGCGTGGGGCCACGACATCGCGCTCGGATCACCCACCGCGGTCGCGGTGATCAAGCGCAACCTCGTGGCGAACGTGGCCACGGACGAGTCGATCGCGTTCTTCGAGCGGAGCGCGTTCGTCTCGACGTGGGCCAAGGAGGACCGCAAGGAGGCCGTGGAGGCCTACTTCGCCCGCCGACCCCCCGCGTGGAAGCCGCGGGCTTGACGCATCGAAAGGAGCTCCGCATGACCTACGACCCCTCCGATCCGGACGACGACGCGGCGCGCGCCGTCCAGGCGCGGCTCCGCCGAGAGAACCTCGAGGGCGGCCAGGAATACGACGCCGACGAGCTGCGGACGCTCGTCGAGCTCTCGACGGACATGATCGCGATCACCGGGTTCGACGGCCACTTCGGTCTCCTCAACGGGGCCTGGGTCACGACCCTGGGCTGGACGCGCGCGGAGCTGCGGGGGGCGCCGTTCATCGACTTCGTGCACCCCGACGATCGCGAGAAGACGACGAGCACGGCGACCCGTATCCAGGGAGGCGTGCAGCTCCTGGCGTTCCAGAACCGATACCGCTGCAAGGACGGCTCGTACCGCCCCATGTCATGGAAGGCGATCGTCTCCGCCGAACGGCAGCGCTACTACTCGGTCACGCGCGTGGCGACGGACGCGCTCGCCGCGCAGGAGCGGCTGAACGTCGTCGAGGCCCTCTGCGAGCACTCGCGGGAGGCGATCCTGGTGCAATCCGCCGCCGGGGTCATCACCGACTGGACCGGCGCGGGAGAGCGGCTCTTCGGCCACCGCGCGGGGGACCTGGTCGGCGAGCCCACCTCCGGCTTCCTCTCGAGCACCGTCGACGGGTCGGACGCCATCGATCTCCTCGGCCTCGCCCGCCTCGCGGCGGGCGCCGATCGGGTCTCGGCCGGGTTCCGGCGCGCCGACGGCGCCTGGATCCCCGTCCGGATCGCGGTCTCGGCCTACGGTGACGGGGCGACTGCCGTGACGGGTGCCGTCGCCACCTTCTCCCCCGGCCCCTGACGGCCAACACCCTTGTTTCGCGTGCCGGGTGCCTGTACCCTGACGGGACCCGGGGCCGCGCCTGACGGCGGGAGGAGAATGGACTCATGATCGAGCTCTCCCGTCATCGCGTCCTCGAGCGAATTCACGAGGGCGTCAACAGCGACGTCTTCCTCGCGGAGGAGATCGCCACGGGTCGCAAGTGCGCCGTGAAGGTCGCGCGCACCGGCGTCCACAGCGCGCGGAAGATCGCGATGATCAAGCACGAGTACGCGCTCACGCGCGCGCTCGAGATCCCGGGCGTCGTGAAGCCCCTCGCACTCGAGGTCCGGCCAGGGCAGGCGGCGCTCGTGATGGAGTACGCGGGGCAGTCCCTCGCGCACGTCCTCCGCGGCGCGGAGCCGGACGTCGCGCGCGCGCTTCGCATCGGCATCCAGCTCGCGGAGACGCTCGGTGCCATCCACGCGGCCAACGTGATCCACAAGGACATCAAGCCCGCAAACGTCGTCCTCGATCTCGAGACGTCCCGCGTGAAGATCACCGACTTCTCCATCGCCACCGTTCTGTCGGGCGAGCGCGCGGGCGTGGGGGACGTCCGGTCGCTCGAGGGGACGCTGCGCTACATCTCCCCCGAGCAGACGGGCCGGATGAACCGTTCGATCGACCACCGCGCCGACAGACGCGCGCGGACGTCTGTGGGTACTACTCGCTCGGCGTGACGCTCTACGAGCTCGCCACGGGCCGCCTCCCCTTCGACGCGCGCGATCCGATGGAGCTCGTGCACCAGCACATCGCCCGCCGGGCGGTACCCCCCCACGAGATCTCCGGCGTGCCGCGCTGCTTCTCGGACGTGATCATGAAGCTCCTCGAGAAGACGGCGGAGGCGCGGTACCAGACCGCGCCGCGGCTCCGCGCCGACCTTGAGATCTGCCTCGCCGCCGTGTTGCGGGGCGAGGAGCCGGCGGGGTTCGTCGCCGGCCAGGGGGATCGTCCCGATCGACTGCAGATCTCCCAGCGGCTGTACGGCCGTGACGACGACGTCGCGCGCCTGCTCTCCGCGTTCGAGGGCGTGGCCGAGCCGGAGGGGAGGACCGAGCTCGTCCTCGTGGCGGGTTACTCCGGCGTCGGGAAGAGCGCGATCGTGAACGAGGTCC
Organism: Myxococcales bacterium; assembly: GCA_005777185.1. Classification (GTDB taxonomy): domain Bacteria; phylum Myxococcota_A; class Polyangia; order Polyangiales; family Polyangiaceae; genus SXNL01. The sequence goes on along the minus strand of SXNL01000191.1, from coordinate 4,573 downwards.
ACAAGCCCATCACGGAGCGCCGTGGCTTCTTCATCGCCGGCAAGTTCGATCAACTCGCCCGCAACGTCCCCTACGCGTCGATGATCCTCGCGTTCCAGGCCCTCGTGCGCCAGGTCCTCACCGGCAGCGAGGAGGAGCTGGCGGCCTGGAAGACGAAGCTGCTCGGCGCGCTCGGCACGAACGGCCAGGTGATCGTCGACGTCATCCCGGAGGTCGAGCTCATCCTCGGCGAGCAGCCGCCCATCCGCGAGCTCGGCGCCAGCGAGACCAGGAACCGCTTCAACCTCGCGTTCAAGAGCTTCATCCGCGTCTTCGCCACCGAGGACCATCCGCTGTGCCTCTTCCTGGACGACCTCCAGTGGGCCGACGCGGCGTCGCTCAACCTCATCGGCGTGGTCCTGGGCGACGCGGAGATCAGGAACCTCCTCCTCATCGGCGCCTACCGCGACAACGAGGTGGACGCGAGCCACCCCCTCATGATCATGCTGAGCGAACTCGGCGGCGCCCGGGACCGCGTGCGCACGATCGCGCTCGCCCCCCTCGGCCCGGAGCACGTGGCCGAGCTCGTCGCCGACTCCCTCCATGCGAGCGTGGAGGAGACGCGCCCGCTGTCCGACCTCGCGACCCGGAAGACGCACGGGAACCCGTTCTTCCTCATCCAGCTGTTGACGTCCATCCACCAGCGGCGCCTCCTCGAGCTCGACGCGTCCGGCACCTGGCGCTGGGACATGGCCGGGCTCGAGAGGCTGGGCATCACCGACAACGTCGTCGACCTCATGGTCGGGAAGATCCAGCTGCTCGACGCCGGCACGCAGCGGATCCTCCAGCTCGCCGGCTGCATCGGGAACCAGTTCGATCTCGCGACCCTCGCGCGCCTCCACGGAGCGAGCCCGCGCGCCGCGGCCGACGCGCTGTGGAGGGGATTCGAGGCTGGCCTCGTCGTCCCGCTCGGCGACGACTACAAGGCCGCCCGCGCCTCGGACGACTTCGACGCGCACGCGATCCGGGCGCGGTTCCTCCATGATCGCGTGCAGCAGGCCTGTTACACGCTCATCCCGGAGGGGGAGCGCCGGGGGATCCACCGCGAGCTCGGTCGGCTCCTCCGCGACGGCGCTCCGGCGGACGCCCTGGACGAGCGCATCTACGACATCGTGGCGCACGTCAACCTCGGCGCCGCCGACGTGGTGGACCCCGCCGAGCGGTACGACGCGGCCTCGCTCAACCTGCGGGCGGCCCGACGCGCGCGCGCGTCGACGGCCTACGGCCCCGCGCTCCAGTGCGCGCGCGCGGGCGTCGCCTTCCTGCCCGAAGGGGCCTGGAGCGAGAGGTACGACCTTGCGCTCGACCTCTACACCGAGGTCGTCGATCTCGAGTACCTGAGCCTCGACTTCGAAGAGGCCGAGACGGCTTCGAGGATCGTGGTGGAGCACGCGCGGAGCGTCCTCGACCGCATCCGCGTCTACGAGACGCGCATCCAGTACTACGTGCTCCAGAACCGGATGCAGGCGGCGATCGACACCGTGAAGGAGGTGCTCGAGATGCTCGAGGTCCCCCTCACGGAGGAGCTCCCGGCGGACCTCGACCCCGAGGCGATCTCCGCGCTGCCGGCCATGACCGACGCCCGGTACCTGGCCGCCATGCGCATCCTCATGTCGTCGATGCCGGCGGTCTACATCGCGGCGCCGGGCCTCCTCCCGTCGGTGTCCTTCACGATGGTGCGGCTGACGGTCCGCCACGGGAGCTCGCGGATCGCGGCGTACGCGATGTCCCTGTACGCCCTGATCATGGCCGGCGTGCTCGGCAACTACGACGTCGGCTTCCGGTTCGGCGAGCTGTCGTTGCAGCTCCTCGAGCGCTTCCAGGCGACCGAGCTCGAGTCGAAGGTGTACGCGCTGGTCTACATCTTCGTGCACCACTGGAAGCGGCACGTCCGCGAGACGCTCGAGCCGCTGCTCCACGGGGTGAAGATCGGCATCGACACGGGGGACGTGGAGTACGCCGGGTACAACGCGGTCCACTACTCCACGTACTACTTCTTCGCCGGCGACGAGCTCGCGACCGCCGAGGCTCGCCTCGCGCAATACGTCGACCTGTCGCGCGACCTCAAGCAGGAGTACGGGTACAACTACATCCGGGTCTGGCGGCAGCTCGCCCTCGCCCTCCGGCGAAGCGACGTGCGCCACGATCTGCTCGTCGGAGAGGCCTTCGACGAGACCACCGACGCGGAGCAGCTCGGGCAGATGCTCCCGGTGCATTTCTCGATGCACCAGGCGCGGGCGATGATGCGGTACTTCTACGGCGACCACGCCGGGGCGGCCGCGAGCGCGAAGCAGGCCGAGGGCCTCCTGATGGCGGTCGCCGGCTTCGTGAGCGGCGTCCAGCAGAACTTCTACCAGTCGCTGTCCTTGCTCGCCCTGGCGCCGACGCTGGACGGGGAGGCGCGCGCCGAGGCCCTCGCCAAGGTCGACGAGAACATCGCGAAGCTCACCACGTGGGCCGAGCACCAGCCCGCGAACAACCAGCACAAGCTCGACCTCGTCCACGCCGAGCGCGCGCGGGTCGCAGGAGAGCACCTGCGCGCGGTCCCGCTGTACGATCGTGCCATCGCGGGGGCGAGGAAGCACGGCTACCTCCACGAGGAGGCCCTCGGCTTCGAGCTCGCGTCGCGCTTCCACGCGGCGCTGGGGAGCGACGAGGTCGCACGCCACTACCGGACGGCGGCGTACCTCGCCTACGAGCGCTGGGGCGCGGGGGGCAAGTGCGCGGCGATGCAGGCGGCCGACCCTCACCTCGTGTTCGAGACCGTGACGTCACGGCGGCGCCCCGGGACCCTGACCTCCTCGACGCACGGCGTCTCCACCACGTCGGCCGACGGTGGGTCGCTCGACCTGGTGACGGTCCTCAAGGCCTCCCAGGCGCTCGCGGGCGAGATCCACCTCGGCAAGCTCCTCGAGACCCTCATGCGCATCGTGATCGAGAACGTCGGCGCGGAGACGGGCACGCTGCTCCTCGACCGCGACGGGGTCCTCCACCTCGAGGCCGAGGCGGGGGCTGGGCGCGTCCACGTCGGCCGACGTGCCGCGGCGGACGCCAAGGCCACGCTCCCCCTCACGCTCGTGCAGTACGTCGCGCGCACGAAGCGCCCCGTCGCGCTGTCGAGCGCCGAGGAGGACAGCCTGTTCGGCAAGGACCCCTACATCGCCAACCGGAGGCCCCGCTCCGTCCTCTGCGCGCCGATCCTGCACAAGCAGCGTCTCATCGGCGTGTTCTACTTCGAGAACAACCTCGCGCCCGGCGTGTTCACGGACGCGCGCCTCGAGGTCTTGACCCACCTCTCCGGACAGGTCGCCATCTCGATCGAGAACGCGCGGCTGTACGAGGAGCTCGGAGAGCACACGAGGACGCTCGAGCAGAAGGTCGCGGAGCGGACGCTGGAGCTCGAGCACAAGAACCACGAGCTCCGCGCGAGCCTGGACCGCATCCAGACGATGCAGCAGCAGATCATCATCCAGGAGAAGCTCGCGTCGCTGGGCACCCTCACCGCGGGCATCGCCCACGAGCTCCGGAACCCGCTCAACTTCGTGAACAACTTCTCGAGCGTGACGGTGGACCTCGTGAAGGAGCTGGCGGAGAGCGTGAGCGAGGTCGCCAGCCACGCGGGTGCCAAGGGCGCCGCCGCCGCGGAGGACGCGCGCGACCTCCTCGGGGACATCGGGAGCACCGCGACCAAGTGCGGGCGTCGCACCTCTTCCTGGCCGCGATGGACGACCGTGGCAACCTCGAGAAGTACATCGGCGATGCGCTCCTCGCGACGTTCGGCGTGCCCACACCGTCGGGGCGCGACGCGACGCTCGCCCTCGCCTGCGCGCGGGCGATGCTACGCGCGCTCGCGGGGCTCAACGAGGCCCGTGAGGCGCGCGGGGAGGCGCCGATCCGGATGGGGATCGGGGTACATTGGGGCCCGGCGGTCCTCGGGGATCTCGGCAAGGAGCGCAACGCGGCGTTCGTCGTCATCGGCGACACGGTCAACACGGGCAGCCGCCTCCAGTCCGCCACACGAGATCTGGGCGCGTCGCTCGTGGTGAGCCGGGACCTCCTCGCGGCCGTCGCCCGCGAGACAGGTGAGGAGAGCCGCTCGCTGCTCGCAGGCCTGGTCGATCTGGGCGAGCGCACCCTTCGCGGACGACAGCGCCCCCTTCACGTGTGGGCCCTCACGGACGATGGCGTGGTCGAGACGCCCGCGCCGGCGCGCGTCACCCCCGCCGCCCCGGACTAGGGGGACCAGGGGCAGCCGGCCCGCAGCCTCACGTCCGCGGCTTCGGGCCCACGAGGGTGCGCAACGTGGCGCGCGCGACCACCTCGCCCGAGGCCTCGCACATCTCCACGGGGATCGCGTACTCGCGCCGCTCGCTCGCGCCGATGGGCTCGATGTCGGAGGTGGCGGTGATCGTACCGCGCGCCTTCCGCGGATACTCGATGGAGAGGCCCGCCACGATGAAGCGCGCGTCGTAGGACAAGATCGTCCAGCGGGCCCTGGTCGAGGTGCTGAACGCCATCTACGAGGCGGACTTCC
>SXNL01000190.1 GCA_005777185.1 Myxococcales bacterium | reverse complement strand
GAGGTCTGCGCGGGCGCCCCACCGCCTCCACGGAACCTCTTCGCCTCCCCCATCGCGCGCGTAGCGCGCGATCGGGGGGAGGCCGGCGCGCGAAGCGCGACGGGTGGGGGCACCCTCGCTCGAACGAATGCCTTTTCCGAACGGCATTGGCCCTAGACGGCTCTAGGGCGCTCTAGGGCGAGCCGATCAGAAGATGCAGAAGCCGCCCGGCGGCGTGCAGATGTTCCTCAGCGGGTTGCAGCACACCAGGCCCGCGCCGCACGTCGTGGTGCCGCACGCCACGCCCGCCGCAGGGCGACGGAAGGTCTGGTCGATGGTGCCGTCGGCCTTCTTCAGCCTGAGCGTCTTGTCGCCGTTCGTGAGCGTCGAGCTGTAGTCGCCGAGGATGCGGGCGAACTCTGCGGTGGGGCGGTCGAACGACGCGAGCGTCATCTTCTGGCCCACCGACTTGTAGACGCCGGTGACCTCGGTCTCGGAGGGGCAAGGCGTCGTGATGCAGCGAATCCCCGTGTCGATGCGCGCGGTGAACTCGTGGCCCCTGAGCCCGCCGCCGAGCGTCTGCGCGAACTTGCCCGTGAACTTGATCGAGTAGATCGGGCCCGTCGCGCTCTCCCACGTGCCCTTGAGGCGCGAGACCGCGAGCGCGGACTCCTCGGGGCTCGTGGCGTCGGTTTCCTCACCTTCGACCTCCGCCGCGCAGCCCGCGAGGGCGAGCGAGAGACCGACCACCGGGAGAGCAAGCTTGAGCGCGTTCATCGTTGAACCTCGGAAGATTCGGGGTAGGTGCCCCGGTCACATGTGCGCTGAGGTAGCACCCGGCTTCGCGGGCGCAAGCGCCCCGGTAAAGAATCGGTATTCCCGCCTTGTTTCAAGGGTTTGCCGGGGTCCAAACCCGCGCCCGGCTCACGCCTCGATGCAGTACACGCGATACTCGGCCTTCGGATCGCTGCAGACCGCCTCGCCCGCGAAGATCCACGTGGCGTCGAGGTGACCGCTCAGACCGTACGTCCCGAACGAGGCGCCGCGGCTCGTCCAGTTGACGCAGTCGCTCTGGCCCCCGCCGCTCGCTGTGCTGCCCGTCCAGACCCTGCGCTCCCGGGCGGGAATGCCGTCCGCCTCCTCGTCGACGCCCGACTTCAAGAGAGCGAGGTGCGCACCGAAGAGCGCGACCTTGTCGTACGCGACGACGCGACCCGACGGGACCGCGAAGGGCCCGGTCGATGTCACGCGCGCGGCGGGGAGGACGGCGAGGCCCGCATCTCCCCCCCCCTTCGCGAGCCATGCCACGAAGGCATCCGCGTTGGCGAGGCCCGCGGCCGCGGCCTCCTTGCGACACGCCGCGTCGGCCGGCGCGATGCCCCCGAAGTCGGGGAAGAACGACGCCTTCGAGACGAACACCATCCTCGGTGGCACGCTCGAGGCGTCCGCGCCGGCCTCCACGAGCGGGACGATCGCGACCGGACGGCTCGAGCTCGAGCAGGCGACGACCCCGAGCGCGAGCAAGAGCGGCGTCACGACGACGCACCTCACGCGCGCGCCGACCGCCACGCGCGGATCTCCTCGCGCGAGCGCGTGTTGAGGATGTGCTCCTTGCCCAGCCACGCCCGGCGGGCGATGCCGATGCCGTACTTCACGAACGCGAGCTCGCGCGTGCTGTGCGCGTCGCTGTTGAGCACCACGGGCACCCCGCGCTCCCGTGCGGCGCGCGCGGCGTGCTCCGTCACGTCGAGGCGGAGAGGCGAGCTGTTGAGCTCGACGGCCGTCCCCGTCCGCGCGCACGCGTCGAGCACGGCCTCCCAGTCGAGCTCGCTCCCGTCGCGGTGACCGAGCATGCGGCCCGTCGGGTGGCCGACGCAGTCGATCTTCCCGCTCTCGATCGCCCGCACCAACCGCTTCGTCATCTGCTCCCTGGGCATGGCGAGCTGGCCGTGCACGCTGCCCACGACCCAGTCCAGCTCCGCGAGCTCGCCCTCGAGATCGAGCGAGCCGTCCGCGAGGATGTCCGCCTCGACGCCGGCGAGCAGGCGGATCTTCCCGTCGAGCGCATCGTCCGCCTCCCGGATGCGCCGCACGTGGGCGCGGAGGCGCTCCGGCGTCATGCCGCGCGCGATCGCGAGGTTCTCGGAGTGATCGGTGATGGCGATGTACTTGTAGTTTACATGTATTGCCGCCTGCGCCATCTCCTCGATGGTGCTCTTGCCGTCGCTCTCGCGGGTGTGCATGTGGAGATCGCCGCGGATGTCGCCCTGCTCCACGAGCGCGGGGAGGCGGCCGTCCTGCGAGGCCTCGATCTCGCCGCGGTTCTCGCGCAGCTCGGGCGGCATCCACGCGAGGCCGACGGCCCGGTACACGCCGGCCTCGTCGGGGCCGGCCAGGCTCTTGCCGGACGCGTCGAACACCCCGTACTCGCTGACCTTGAGGCCGTGCTTGACCGCGATCGTGCGCATCGCGACGTTGTGATCCTTCGAGCCCGTGAAGTACTGCAGCGCGGCGCCGAAGGACGCCTCGGGGACGACGCGGAGATCCGCCTGCATGCCGTTGTCGAGCACGACGCTCGCCTTGGTGTCGCCCTTCCCGAGGTGCTCGGTGACCTCGGGCATCGCACAGAACGCATCGAGGATCGCGCCTGCGTGCGCGGCGTCGGCGGAGACGAGGATGTCGAGATCGCCCACCGTCTCCATGCGGCGGCGCAGGCTCCCGGCGTACTGGCACGACACGACGCCCGGCAAGACGCCGAGCTTCGCCACGAGCGCCTCGGCCAGCTCGAGCGCCTCGGCCATCGGCCTGCGCTTGGGCTGCGACGCGCGCTTCCTGAAGGCCTCGATCGCGAGGATCAGCTTCTCCTCACGCTTGTCGCCGAACCGCGGCAACGTGCGGAGGCTGCCCGCGCGCGCCGCCGCCTCGAGCTCCTCGATCGTGGTGATGCCGCGCTCCTTCCACACCTGCTGCGCCGTCTTCAGGCCGATGCCGGGGAGGTTCATGAGCTCGGTGATGCCGGGCGGCAGCTTCGCGCGTGCCGCCTCGAGCTCGGCGATCTTGCCCGTCTCCCGGAGCTCCTTCAGGCGACGGATCACGCCGTCGCCGACGCCCTTGACCTTGGCGAGGCCCCCCGATGCGAGCAGCTCCTCGGCCCGCTCGCCCAGCCCCTCGATGGCCCTCGCCGCCGTGCGGAAGGCGCGCACCTTGAAGACGGTCTCGCCCGAGAGCTCGAGCACGTCGGCGAGCTCGGTGAGGACGCGGGCGATGGCGGCGTTGTCCACGCCGCGAGGATATCACCCCCTCGGGTCCCTTACATCGCCATGCGGCGGAGGGCGGGCGCGAGCTCGGCCTCGTCCAGGGTCGCGTGCTCCTGCGCGAGGACGTCCTGCGTCTCCTCCACCTCGTTCACATCGACGCGGACGCGCGTGACGATCTGGGCTCGCTGCAGCGCCCTCCGCTCTCCCTGGATCCGGCTCCGCGCGAACATGTACATGAACGGGATGAACGCGAGCCCCGTGATCACCGTCAGGATCGGAGGCACCGCGAGGAGGATGACGCCCGGGATCGCCGCGACGAGCGTGGCCACGCCCAGCGCGACGCCCCAGTCGCGGTGCCGGCTCTGCACCTCGATCTCGTCCGACGGCGTGCGCGCGAGCTTGCGAGCGAAGAGCCCGGTGCAGATCGCGAGCGCGATGTGGGCGTGGCCGACGATCGTCATGCTCATGCCGATCCACGCGGCGTAGTCGTTCATCTTGAAGCTGGTCGACGTGAGGCCGCACCAGACGGCGTACACGAGCAGGTGGAGGACGAGAGGCATGAACATCGATCCCGTTATCATCGGGAGCGCGACGCTGGGGAGCTCCAGCGTCGAGAGGGCACGCGCGCGGGAGGCGTAGGGATCCGCCGCGTCCAGGCGCGCCACGTCGAGCGGTTCGTCGCCCGTCATCGCCGGGGCCGGCCGCGTGCGGAAACGCGCCCTCGAGAGAAAACGGGCGACCGGCCGCGCCACGACCCCGGCGAGGATCGCCGCGACGAACGAGCCGATCATCCAGTACACGGACGGCGAGTAGTCGGGCGAGCGGTAATAGATCCCCTCGTCGGGGGGCTGGGTGTGGGGGAGCAGGAACGTGAACGGCCACACGATCGCCAGGAAGAGGCCCGTCGCCCCCCCGACGATCCGGCCCCAGCGCCGCGCATACACGGCGTGAAGCTCCGGCAACGACGGCTCGAGGGCGGCCGTGGCCTTCGCGAACTCGGTCCGTCTGCGGAGGCCGAAGCCGATCCCGCCGCGGTAGGCGCTCATCTCCCTCCAAACATGGGGTCGGGACGTTTCCTTGGCAGGCGGGAAACGCGCGAGCGGTCGATTTCTTCCGGTGGGAGGTCTGGCGCGGTCGTCAGCCCACCACGCCCGCGCCAGGTCAGGGGGTCGCGCAGAAGTAGACGCCGGTGAGCTCGCCCCTCTTGCAGGCCAGACCGAGGCAGCACGAGATGCCGCCACCGCAAGGCGTGAACTGGCTCAGGCACGACTGCTTGCACAGGCCCGCGGTCGGGGTGGTCGGCGCGGCGCACCGGTAGCCGCCGCAGCAGTCGCGATCGCCGGTACACGTCGTGTTCGGCGGCGAGCACGCGCCGCAGGTGTTGTTGTTGAGACAGTGGGGTGCAGCGGTCCCGACGACGCAGCAGTCCGTGCCGCAGGGGACGCACTTGACGCCGGTGTCGGTGATCGTGACCGCGCCGCTGTCGAACGGCTGCGCGTCCACCACGGCCCCGTCCACGACCACCGTGCCGGCATCGGTCCCGCTCGGCCCGCTCGTCCCGCTCGTCCCGCTCGTACCGCCCGTACCGCTCGTGCCGCTCGTGCCGGACGGACCCGTGGTGGCGGGCGCCTCCGTGTAGTCGCCCAGGCCCGCTACCGCGTTGCACCCCGCCGCGAGGAGCGCCGCGAGGACGATCGGGCTGGGTCTCGGGGACGGCACGGCTTCACTCTAGCGCCCGCCTGCGCGGACCCAAGGTGAAAGTTCGGACCCGCCGATGTGGGGAGAGGTATTCTCCCGGCCATGCCGAACCTCGAAGGAAAGCGCGTCCTCATCACCGGCGCGAGCCGAGGCATCGGACGTTCCGCGGCGCACATGCTGGCGGAGGACAGGCCGCACCTCGTCCTCGTGGTGAGAGATCGCGCGCTCGGCGAGGCCGTGAAGGAGACGTGCCTCGGCCGCGGGGCGGCCTCGTGCGAGCTTCTCGTCGGCGACCTGTCGTCGATGAAGGCCGTTCGGCAGATAGCTGCAGAGTACAATGAACGCTGGCAGGACCTCCACGTGCTCATCGACAACGCCGGCGCGCTCTACACCGACCGGCGCACGACCGAGGACGGGCTGGAGATGACGTTCGCGGTGAACCACCTCGCGTACTTCCTCCTCACGACCCTCCTCCTCGACGTGCTCCGCGCGAGCGCGCCCGCCCGGATCGTCGTGGTCGCCTCGCGCGCGCACGGGCGCGGCGAGATCCGGTGGGACGACCTGCAGAGCGAGCGCGGCTACTGGGCCCCACGCGTGTACGGCACCTCGAAGCTGATGAACATCCTGTTCACCCGTGAGCTCGCGCGGCGGCTCGAGGGGACCGGCGTGACGGCCAACTCGCTCCACCCCGGGGTCATCGGATCGAGCTTCGGGCACAACAACGGGGGACTCATCGGCGCGCTGTGGAAGCTCGGCAAGCCCTTCCTCATGAACGAGGACGACGGCGCGCGAACCACGGTGTTCCTCGCGCGTCACCCCTCGGTGGAGGGCGTCACGGGGAAGTACTTCGACCGCTGCAAGGAGGCGACGCCGAAGCGCGCCGCCCGTGACGACGACGCGGCGCGCCGGCTGTGGTCGGTGTCCGAGGAGATCGTGGCGCGGCTCGGCGGATCGCGCGCAGAGCGCGTCAGAGCCCGAACTTGACGCCCACGCCGAGGATGACGAGCAGGAAGGCCGCGATGCCCGCCATCAGGATGAGGTTGGAGACGAAGTAGGGATACGCGCACAAGAGGAGGCCGATCGCGACGTGGGGGATGCGCGACTGCTTCTTCCCGTAGATCATCAGGCTCATCCCGATGAGGCCGATGAAGAGCGAGAGGACGAGCGTGCTGGCGTCCATGTCCATGGCTCAGGGTAGCATGCGCACCACGTCCTGACGGGCCCACCGCTCGCGATGGGCGTCACGGCCGGCGCGCGTCCACGAGCTCGCCACGGTGGGCGAGCACGTCGCGGTGTTCCGAGGCCTACTCGTCGCTCTTGGCGGCCGGGCGTTCGCCGACGAGCTCGATCATCGAGATCGGCGCGTTGTCGCCGCGGCGCGGGCCGAACTTGACGATGCGCGTGTAGCCGCCCGGGCGGGTGGCGAAGCGCTTCGACAGGTCGACCATCACCTTCTCGACGAGATCGACCTTCTTGAGGTCGCCGCCCTTTTCCGTCCGCGTGCCGAAGCGCGGGAGGTACGCCGCGAGGCGCCGCGAGACGGCGAGCCGATCGGCCCGCTGCTTCTCGGTGAGCTGATCGTTGGGCGTGTACGCCACGGCCCCGAGGCGCTTGGCCTTGGTGATGAGGCGCTCCGCGACGCGGCGGAGCTCCTTGGCCTTGGCGTCCGTCGTCTCGATGCGCTCGTGCAGCACGAGGTTCGCCGCGAGGTTGCGGAACATCGCGCGGCGGGAGCTGGTGTCTCGGTCGAACTTCCGACCTGCGTTCTTGTGGCGCATGACTTCTTCCTCTTCCTATGGCTCTGGCCGGTTCAGGCCTGGGCCTGCTGCGACTTCCAGCGCTCGAGCATCTGGGGCCAGTTGTCGATCTTCATGCCCAGGGAGAGCCCCATGTTCGCGAGGATCTCCTTGATCTCCTTCAGGCTCTTGCGGCCGAAGTTCTTGGTCTTGAGCATGTCCTGCTCCGTGCGCTGCACGAGCTCACCGATGAGCGTGATGTTCGCGTTCTGCAGGCAGTTCGCGCTGCGAACCGAGAGCTCGAGCTCGTCGACCGAGCGGAACAGGTTCTCGTTCAGCGGCTCGTCCTCGCCCGGGGCGGCCTGGTAGCTCGTCTCCTCGGTCTCCTCGAAGTTGATGAAGATCGAGAGCTGCTCCTTGAGGATCTTGGCGGCGTACGCCACCGCGTCCTGCGGCTTCACGGCGCCGTTGGTCCACACCTCGAGCGTGAGCTTGTCGTAGTCCGTCACCTGCGCGACGCGCGCGTTGGTGATGGTGTAGTTGACCTTGCGGATCGGGCTGAACAGCGCGTCGATCGGGATGGTGCCGATGGGCATCGTCGCCGTCTTGTTCTTCTCGGCGGGGACGTAGCCGCGGCCCACGCCGACGGTGAGCTCCATCGACAGCGGCCCCTTCTTGTCGAGCGTCGCGATGAGGTGGTCCGGGTTGAGGCAGACCAGACCCTCGGAGAGCTCGATGTCGCGCGCGTGGATGGGGCCCGCCCCCTCCTTGTTGATGCGCACGGTGTAGGGGCGCGCGGTGGCCGCCTTGAAGACGACCTCCTTCAGGTTGAGGATGATGTCGGTCACGTCCTCGACCACGTCGCCCACGGTGGTGAACTCGTGGAGCGCGCCGTCGATCTTGATCGCGGTGATGGCCGCGCCCTGGAGGGACGACAGGAGGATGCGGCGGAGCGAGTTGCCGAGCGTGATGCCGTAGCCGCGCTCGAGGGGCTCGCAGGTGAACCGCCCGTAGAAGTCGGTGAGCGACTCGGTGTCGATCTGGATGCCACGCGGCCGGATGAGGTCGCGCCAGTTGCGTGTGACGATGTTCATGTCTCTCGCTCTCTCTTCTGCTGGGGGTTCACGCGGCAGTCCCGCGATGCTTCGGGAACCCGCTCCCTCGGCGCCGCCGCTGCCTGCCCGTGTAATTATCGCGAGTAATATTCCACGATGAGCTGCTCGCGAATCGCGGGCTCGTTGAGCTCCTCGCGCTGCGGCGGGCCCTTCATGACGCCGGAGAAGTTGGCCTTGTCGAGCTCGAGCCACGTGAGCATCGGGCGCTTCTCGACCTGGGCGAGCGCGGCCTGGATGAACACGCTCTTGCGCGACGCCTCGTGCACCTCGATCTTGTGGCCGGGCAACACCACGAACGACGGGATGTTGACCCGCTTGCCGTTCACGAGGATGTGGTTGTGCTTCACGAGCTGGCGCGCCTCGGAGCGCGACGACGCGAAGCCGAGCCGGTGCACGACGTTGTCGAGGCGGCTCTCGAGGAGGCCCATCATCTCCTCGCCCGTGCGGCCCTTCCGGCGCGTCGCGTCGAAGTAGTACTTCTGGAACTGTCGCTCGACGACGCCGTAGATGCGGCGGAGCTTCTGCTTCTCGCGGAGGCGCACCGCGTACTCGCTCATCTTGATGCGAGCCTGGCCGTGCTGGCCGGGCGGGTAGGGGCGGCGGCCCTGGGCGCACTTCTCGGTGTAGCAGCGCTCGCCCTTGAGAAAGAGCTTCATCCCCTCGCGGCGGCAGATCTTGCAGACGGGTCCCGTGTATCGAGCCATGGATTCGACCTTTTTGCGATCCCGGAGGCGGCGAGCCGCGAGGGGAATACGCGAAAAACCGGTTTACGCAGCGAGGCTGCTTCGTCCCGGCTTGCCTGGGGCCCACGGAGATTCGTGGGTTCCCCGGGCGGGGGGAGGGGTTTTGCCTCAGAACCGCGGGAAATGCAAGCTGTAGTGGAGGTGGCTCAGACCCTGCGGCGCTTCGGCGGCCTGCAGCCGTTGTGCGGCACGGGCGTCACGTCGCGGATCAGCGTCACCTTGAACCCCGCGGTCTGGAGCGCCCTGAGCGCGCTCTCGCGGCCGGCGCCGGGGCCCTTCACGAAGACGGCCACCGATCGCACGCCGTGCTCCATCGCCTTGCGCGCCGCCTCCTCGGCGGCGAGCTGGGCGGCGCACGGCGGCGACTTGCG
>SXNL01000189.1 GCA_005777185.1 Myxococcales bacterium | reverse complement strand
GTCGAGATCGACGGCGCCGTCCACGACGACGCGGAGCGGGCCGAACGGGATGCGAGGCGCACGACGATCCTCGCGCGCCGTGGCCTCCCCGTCGTTCGCCTCGAGAACGCACGACTGAACCGGGAGACCCTGCGAGAGGCCATTCTCCCGTTCACATGCCCGCTCTCCCTTCAGGGAGAGGGGGACGGGGGGTGAGGTCTGCGCCGGCGCCCCACCGCCTCCACGGAACCTCTTCGCCTCCCCCATCGCGCGCGTAGCGCGCCACCGGGGGGAGGCCGGCGACGGGGGCGGCACCCTCGCTCGAACGACTGCCTTATCCGAACGGCATTGAGCCTAGAAGGCGGCCTCGGGTCGCTCGAGGTACGCGTGACACGTGACCGGGGCGCGGCTCTTCTCCGCGCGGGTGATCCCCGGGCAGAGCGCCACCGCGCAGGGAACCCAGCGGGAGTCGGGTAGCTCCCGCGCGAGGGTCGCGAGCCGCTCGCACGCCGTCTTCGCGTCGCCGTCCTTGCGCCAGAGCGCGGCCTCGTGGAAGAGCGCGTCGTCACGGAGGGTCGACGTGGTGTACTCGTCCCAGAGCTCGTGCAGCACCTTCCGCGCATGCGCGCGATCGTTCAACTTGTGCTCGTAGAGCTTCGCGATGCGGAACTTCGCCTCCGAGAAGCGCGGCCTCTGGTAGCTCCCCATGAACGACGCCACCTCGCGGACGTCGACCATCCGCTCGAGCAGGGCGACCGCCTCGGCGTACCGCCCCAGGTCCTCCTCGATCTCGGCCGCGTGGAAGAGCGCGTCGTCGAAGTACGCCCCCTTCGGGTACGGGTGGCGCGTCGCGGTGGCGACGAACGCGTCGCGCGCGCCCTCCTTCCGCCCGAGCGCGAGGAGGAGCTTCGCGCGCTCGTAGGAGAGACACTCCGCGAGCCGGGTCGACCTCAGCGCCGGCTCGACACGATCGATCCACGCGAGCGCGTCTTCCTTGCTCCTCCCGCCGCGGTACCGGACGATCTTCGGCACCGCCGAGCGCGCGGGCTCGCGATCGGGGAACTCTGCCACGAGGCGCTCGAGGTCCGCGTGGCCTCGGTCCGCCTCTCCCCCGTCGATGCGCAGGCCCGCCGCCCTCAGGCAGGCCTCGGGGGTCGACTCGGAGGGGGGGCGTGCCGAGCAGATCGCGTCGAGCCGTCGCGTGGCGTCGCGGACGTTGCCTGCGCGTGCAAGGGACATGGCCGCGAGGTACTCCGCGTACGCCTTGTCGCGCGGCAACCGAGCCTCCTTCGCCGCCACGTCGAAGCGCGCCGCGGCGATCTCGTGCCTGCCTGACGCCTGGGCCCGCTCGGCGTCCGCGAAGGCCTTCACGTAGGCGGCCCCGTGAGCGGGCGCGCAGCCGGCCAGCACGCCGACGAGCGCGGCCGCGAGGGCGCTCGCGCGCGCCGGGGCGAGACGATCCGGGCCCCTCACACCCGAGCCTCCGCGACGGCTGCCCGGATGGCGGCCACGAGCACGTGAGCCGCCTCTCGCGCGGCGTCGGCGCTGACGTCGAGGTGAAAGACCGCCCGTAGGCGGTGCGTGTCCGACGCGTGAATGGCGAGGCCGAGCTCGCGCGCCTGCGCGGCGACCCGGTCCGCCGGGACCCGCACCACGTCGACGTTGACGATGTTGGTGTCGGCCTCGTTCACGCAAGCGTCGGGGCTCCCGGCCACGATGGCGGCGAAGGCGCGCGCGTGCTCGTGGTCCTCCGCGAGGCGCGCGACGTGGTGGTCGAGCGCGTACATCGCCGCCGCCGCGAGGACCCCGGACTGGCGCATGCCCCCGCCCCACATCTTGCGGAAGCGCCGCGCGCGCTCGACGAGCGCCCGCGACCCCACGAGGGCGCTCCCCACGGGCGCGCCGAGGCCCTTCGAGAAGCACACGCTGATCGTGTCGAAGCCCTCCGCCAGGTCCCGGAGCGAGATGTTCGTCGCGACGTGCGCGTTCCAGACGCGCGCACCGTCGAGGTGGGACGCCAGGCCGAGCGCGCGGGCGCGCGCCGTGATCTCCCGGACCGCGGTCTGGGGGAAGAGACGCCCTCCCGCGCGGTTGTGCGTGTTCTCGACGCAGACGAGCCGCGTGCGCGGCTGGTAGTACGCGGGCGGACGAACAGCGGCCTCGAGGTCGTCCGCCGTGAAGGTGCCGCCCGCGCCGAGGACGCCGATCTGGACGCCGGAGAGGGCCGACGCCGCCGCGACCTCGTAGTGCACCGGGTGGGCGTGCTCCCCGACGAGCACCTCGTCGCCGGGGGACGTCTGGCATGCGATGGCGAGCTGGTTCCCCATCGTCCCCGAGGTCACGAACAGGGCCGCCTCGCGCCCGAAGACGCCCGCGACGCGCGCCTCGAGGGCGTTCACGGTCGGGTCCTCCCCGAACACGTCGTCGCCGAGGGGGGCGCTCGCCATCGCCGCCCGCATGCCCGGCGTGGGCCGGGTCACCGTGTCGCTGCGGACGTCGATCATGTCCCGCCACCATAGCCATAAAGAAGGGCCCCCTGCGCGTCGCTGACGCCGCACCGCGGCGCCCCCGGGGTGCGAAAGACCTTGCGCACTGGTGGTTCGTGGGTTAAGTGATTCAACCAGTTGATGACTCGCACGGCTGTCGGAGATCTTACGGAGATGAAGAGACTGGACACACATACCCCCACAGAGGCCGAGACGCTGGCCGCCCTCGCGCCCGTGGCTCGCTCGAGCGTCGTGGATGCGGTGGCCGAGCGGCTGCAGGGGGAGATCCTCGCCGGCCGGCTCGCCGCCGGGTCCCGCCTGCCCTCCGAGCGGGAGCTCTCCCTCGCGCTCGGCGTCAACCGTCTCACCTTGCGCGCCGCCCTCGCTCGCCTCGAGGCCCTCGGGCTCGTCTCCACCCGTCACGGGGCGGGGACGATGGTGTCCTCGTGGCGCGAGCGAGCGGGCCTCGATGCGCTCGCCAACCTCATGGGCTCTCTCGACCCGGACGAGCCGGCGTACCGGGACCTTCTCGTCTCGCTGCTCGAGGTGCGGCGCGTCCTCGCGGCAGAAGCCGTCGCGCTCGCGGCGGAGCGGCGAACGCCCGAGGATCTCGAGCGCATGCGGACCATCGCAGGGGAGCAGAGGGCGCGCGTACACGACGCCATCTCGTTCGCCCGGGGCGAGATCGAGTTCCATCGGGCCCTCGTCCGCGCCTCGCGCAACCTCGGGCTCGAGCTCATCCTCAACACGTTCGCGCGGTTCCCGGACGAACAACCGCGGCTCGTCGCGGCCCTCTACGATCGTCGCGAGGAGTCGTTGGCCTTCTACGGCGTGGTGATCGCCCTCGTGGAGGGGGGCGATGCGGAGGCGACGCGTCGCGCCGTCCGCGAGGGCCTCGACGACATCGACAGGGACTGGCTGGCCCGCCATGGCGCTGCCGAGGACGAGGGCGCCGAGCGGCCCCCTCGCAGCTCCGCGTCTCGCCGCGCCGGGGCCGAGCGGCCCCCTCGCAGCTCCGCGTCCCGGAGCGCCGCGGCCGAACGGCCCCCTCGAGGCTCTCCGCCGAGGCGTGCGCCGAGAGCGGACGTAAAGCGGAGGTCGCGATGAGGCTTTTTGCGTTCGAGAAGGCGTGGGCCGAGGCCACCCTCGCGGCGTTCTTCCCGGAGGGGTCCGCGCTCCCACGGGGCGTGTCGGGCATGCGGCCGGGGGAGTACGTCGACGACACGATCGCGAGCGTGGAGCTCGAACCCTCCCTGGGCATACGCCTCTCGCTCTGGATCTGCGCGTTCGCGCCGGTCTTCTTCCTGCGCAAGCTCGTGACCATTCGTGGCGCCTCCCCGGAGGACCGCGAGCGCGCGCTCGACCTCGCGACCCGGAGCTCGATCTACGCGGTGCGCCAGCTCGTCATCGCGCTCAAGGCGATGGGCGCGTTGCTCTACGCCGGCGCCGCGGACGTACGCGCGCCCATGCTGCGCGTGACGCCGGAGGAGCACGCCCAGCTGATCGCGCTGCGGAGGCGCTCGTCCGCGGCGACGACGAGCCTCACGACCGAGGCACCCGGGGCTGCGCCGGCAGACCCGCCCAGCGGTGACGCCCTGATGGCGACGCGAAGCAAGGAGGCGTGTGATGCAGCCGAGTGAGGCGAGGCCCAGGTTCGCGGACGAGGATCTCCCGGAGGGCTCCGTCGTCGATGGTGACGCCGTGAGCGGCCCGCTCGTGGACGAAGCGGACTTCGTCGTGGTGGGCTCCGGCGCGGCCGGCGGGACGGCGGCGTACACGCTGGCGTGCGCTGGATACAGCGTGATCGTCCTCGAAGAGGGCCCGTACGTGAAGACGCGGGAGCTCGTGGAGGAGGTCCACGCGACCTTCGGTCGCCTCTTCCGCTCGAAGGGCCTGCAGGTCCTCGAGGGCCGCGCGTTCATGCCGATGCTGCAAGGGCGGTGCGTCGGAGGGAGCACGCTCGTCAACTCGGCCATCGCGTGGCGCGTCCCCGAGGACGTGGTCGACGACTGGCGGGCCAGCTTCGGCCTTGGCTCGATCACCATGAAGGAGCTCGACGGACACTTCGACGCGATCGAGCACGACCTCTCTGTCCGCTCCGTCGCGGAGGACGTCCTCGGCGAGAACAACCGGCTCTTCCTGGACGTGGCGCGGAGCCGCGGCATCGTCGCGGCGCCGATGCGTCGCTACGATCGGGGCTGCAAGGGCTCGGCGCTCTGCCTCACCGGCTGCCAGAACGGCGCGAAGCAGGGGATGAGCGTCACGTACGTCCCGTGGTCCCTCGCGCGCGGCGCGCGCCTCTACAGCTCGTGCCGCGTGGAGCGCGTCGTGCTTGCGGGCAACCGCGCCGTGGCGGTCCGCGCGGTGGCGGCGTCGGGGCACGTCGTCGAGGCGCGCGCCCGGCGGGGCGTGCTCGTCGCGGCCAGCACCGTGCAGACTCCAGGGCTCCTGCGCCGCAGCGGTGTACGCTCGCCCGCCCTTGGCCGGTACTTCCAGGCGCACCCAGGGCTCGCGCTCGGCGGGCTCTTCGACCGCCCGATCGAGATGGCGTTCGGCGCCACGCAGGGATGCGAGAGCATCCACTTCCGCAAGACCGATCGCTTCAAGCTGGAGACCATCTCCATGCCGCCCGAGCTTGCCGCCGCGCGCGTCCCGGGCGTGGGCAAGGCGCTCGCGTCACGTCTCGCACGCCTCGGCCACGTCGCCGTGTGGGCGGCGCAGATTCGCGCGGAGGCCCAGGGCACGGTGGGCACCGGCCTCCTCGGCGGCGACGTCGTCCGCTACACCATGACGGAGAACGACATGCGCGCGACGCGCAAGGCCGTCGCCGTCATCGCGCGCCTGATGTTCGACGGGGGGGCGAGGGAGGTGTGGCCCGGGATCCACGGCGTGCCCCCGGTCCTCACGTCGCCCGACCAGGTCGCGCTCCTGGAGGACGGCCCCCTCGAGCCGCGATCGTACTCGTACATCGCGACTCACCTGTTCGGCGCGGCGCGGATGGGCCCCGATCCCGGCACGTCCGTCTGCGCGCCCGACTTCTCCGTCCACGGCACGCGTGGCCTCTACGTGGTCGACTCGAGCGTGTTCCCCACGAACCTCGGGGTGAACCCCCAGCACTCCATCATGGCGATGAGCCGGCTCGCATGCACGCGGCTCGCGAACGCGGAGCGCTTCGCGGCCGTGGCCTAGGGCCAATGCCGTTCGGAAAAGGCATTCGTTGGAGCGAGGGTGCCCCCCCCGTCGCGCTTCGCGCGCGAAGAGGTTCCGTGGAGGCGGTGGGGCGTCCGCGCAGACCTCACCCCCCGTCCCCCTCTCCCTGAAGGGAGAGGGCTGAGGCATCCCCTCATTTTCCTCACGTCGCGCCCGAGCCCGAGCCCGCGCCCGAGCCCGAGCCCGACGAAGACGAGCCGAGCTTCAGCACCATCGCGGTGAGCATCGCCGTGATCCGCAAGAGGAGGGCTCGCACAGCCACCAAGCGTTGCGCATCGGCGAGCCCGAGCACGGC
>SXNL01000188.1 GCA_005777185.1 Myxococcales bacterium | reverse complement strand
GTCGGCGAGATCCGCGACCTCGAGACGGCCGAGATCGCCATCAACGCCTCGCAGACTGGCCACCTCGTGCTCTCGACGATCCACACGAACGACGCCGCCGCCGCGTTCACGCGCATGATGGACATGGGCGTCGAGCCGTTCCTCCTCCGCTCGAGCGTGATCGGCATCCTCGCGCAGCGGCTCGTCCGGATGCTGTGCCCGCACTGCAAGGAGCCGTACCGGGCGATGCTGTCCTCCCTCGAGGAGCTGGGCCTGTCGCCCGAGCGCATGGCGATGCGGCAGCGCCGAGCCCAGAAGGGGAACCCCTGGTACTACCCGCGGAATCTCTCCGGCGGTGACGTGCTCGACGGCGTCCCGTCCTCGGGGGATCTCACGCTCTATCGGCCCCGAGGCTGCGACAAGTGCGCGAACACGGGGTACATGGGGCGCCGCGGCATCTACGAGCTCCTCGTGATGGACGACTTCGTCGCGCCGCTCATCCTCAAGCGCGCCGACGCCCAGACGATCAAGCGCGCCGCCCAGGAGCAGGGGATGGACGGCCTCCGCGACGACGGCGCACGCAAGGTCGTCCTCGGCCTCACCTCCGTGGAGGAGGTGCTGGTCGCCACGCAGGAGGAGATGGAAGTCGAAGCCGAGCGGCCGAGCGCCCGCAACGTGAGGGTGTAGGCGATGGCCGTCTTCGAGTTCAGGGGCCTCGTCGTCGCGACCGGCAAGGCCGTGTCCGGCGTGCGCGACGCCGACAACGCGAAGGCGCTGCGCGCGCAGCTGAAGCGCGAGGGCGTGCTGCTCACGGAGGCCGAGGAGGCGACGCGGGCGCGGACGACCGCGAAGGGCCGCCTCGACCTCAAGGACTTCTTCGAGCGCGTGACCACGGCGGACGTCGCCATGATGACGCGGCAACTCGCCACCCTCGTCGCGGCGGGGATCCCGCTCGTCGACTCGGTGACGGCCCTCCAGGAGCAGGTCGACAAGGGCGGCCTTCGGCGGGTGCTCTCCATGGTGCGCGATCGCCTCAACGAGGGCACCAGCCTCGCGAAGGCCCTCGAGGCCCACCCGAAGATCTTCCCGCCGCTCTACGTCAACATGATCGCCGCGGGCGAGGCGTCGGGCACGCTCGAGCAGGTCCTCGACCGGCTGAGCGAGTTCATGGAGTCGCAGGCCCGCCTGCAGGGGAAGGTGTTCGCGGCGCTGGCGTACCCGGCGCTCATGCTCGCGATGGGCACGCTGCTCATGACCCTCATGATGGTCGTCGTGGTGCCCAAGGTGACGGGGATCTTCGCGAGCCTCGATCGCGCGCTGCCCTGGTACACAGCGCTCCTCATCTTCGTGTCCGAGGCGCTCGCCTCGAACCAGATGCTGGGGTTCTGCCTCACGTTCCTGACGCTCGTGTTCACGCGCCTCGCGCTCGCGGAGGGCCGGGCCGTCGAGAAGGGGACGAACGGCGCGTCGACGCGTCCCGCCAACGAGACCGGCAGCAAGAAGATCCTCTGGACCGTCTGCGCGATCGTCGCAGCGAACACGGTGCTCACGTGCCTGTTCCTCGTCGAGTCGAAGCTCGGATACGGCGTGGGCGTGGTGGCGGGCGTCGTGGGCGGCCTCGTCACGGCGCGGTTCATGGCGTTCCTGGCGACCGAGCCCGGCAAGCTCTGGAAGGACGCGCGGATGCTGCGTGTTCCGCTCTTCGGCTCCATCTTTCGCATGCTCGCTGTGACGCGCTTCTCGCGCACGCTCGCGACCCTGCTCCGCGCGGGGGTACCGCTCCTCAAGGCCATGGACATCACCCGCCACGTCATGGACAACGCGCGCCTCTCGAAGGTCGTCGAGGAGGCGACGGGCGCGATCCGCGAGGGCGAGTCGATCGCGGGCCCCCTGAAGCGGAGCGGCGAGTTCCCGCCCATCGTCACCCACATGATCGCCGTCGGCGAGAAGAGCGGGCAGCTCGAGGGCATGCTCGAGAACGTCGCGAAGGCCTACGACGCCCAGATCGAGACGCGCGTTCAGGCGATGACGAGCCTCCTCGAGCCCCTGGTCATCGTGGTCATGGGCGGCGGGGTGGCGTTCATCGCGTTCTCGATCCTGATGCCCCTCATCCAGATGAACGACTTCGTGCAGTAGGCAGACGATGGCGATCCGACAGAAGCGCGTGTTCTTTCCGTGGGAGAAGCCGAAGGGCCTCCTCGGGGCGCTCGGGCGCGCCCGCACGCGTCAGGTCCTCGTCGGGGGGGCCGCCCTGTTCATGGGGATCCTGACGTGGCGGCGCGAGGAACACGCGGCCGCCGTTCGCGCCACGCGGGCGAGCCTCACCACGGCGACGCGTGCGCTCTACACGTACCGCGCAGACCACGCCGGGGCCTGCCCGAAGGAGATCGCGCAGCTCCGGGAGCTCGGCTACGTGCACGAGACGCCGGTGGACGCCTGGGGCCGCCCGCTCAGGCTCGTGTGCCCCGGGCGCAAGTACCCCGCAGGCTTCGATCTCTCGAGCGACGGACCCGACGGCCTGATGGGAGGCCTCGACAGGGTGGAGTGACCGATCAAGGAGCGAATCATGCAGACGAGACGTGAGGAATTCATCTGGGCCCGACGGCGCGTCTCCGGCTTCGCCGGAGCGTGGTCGAAACCGGGGGCGCGCGGCGTCACCCTCATCGAGATCCTGATCGTGCTGGCGATCATCGGCCTCATCGCGGGCGGTGTCGCCGTCGTCGCTGTGCCGAAGTTCATGAAGGCCCAGGTCGACTCGACGAAGACGAACGCGATCGAGATCCACCGCGCGGCCGAGGCCTGGCAAGTGAACCACCGCACGGAGGGGTGCCCGACCGCCGAGCGCCTCAAGGCGGACAAGGAGATCGGCGCCACGTCCAAGATCACCGACGCGTGGGACCAGCCCTACAAGCTCGTGTGCGAGGACGAATCCATCACGGTCATCAGCTTCGGCCCAGACAAGAAGGAGAACACGAGCGACGACATCCGCGTGCCGGAGGGGGCGGCCCCGCCGAAGTAGCCCATGCCGTCCCGCCGTCCCAGCCGACAGACGCGTGCGCTGACCCTCATCGAGGTGCTCATCGTACTCGCGATCATCGGCATCATGACGGCCGGGGTCGTGGCAGGCTCGGGGCAGCTCGCGGGCGCGCGGCTGAAGCACTCCACTGCCGTCCTCGCCGGCGCCGTGCGTGTCGCGTACGCGCGGGCGACGTCGATGTCGAGGAGCGTGCGGATCGTGTTCGACTTCCAGGAGAGCACCTTCTGGATCGAGGACGGCGACCTTCCGATGCTGGTGCAGTCGAAGGACCTCACGGCGACCGGCGGGGCCGATCCCGCCACGGTGGCCGAGAAGGCGGCGGTCGACGAGGGCGACCGCATCGTGAAGGGGCCGCGCGCTCCGAGGCCGCACTTCACCGCCGTCGACACGCCCGGGCTCGCCGCGTCGCAGGTGAGGAAGGGGCCAAAGTCGCTCGACCGAGGGATCCGGTTCCGCGAGGTCGAGGCGTCGCACGACGACGCGCCGCGCAAGGAGGGCAGGGCGTACCTGTATTTCTGGCCCGGCGGCATGACCGAGCGCGCGTCGATCCAGATCTCGATCGGCGACTCGAAGGACGACAGCGACACGATGACGCTGCTCGTGTCGCCGCTCACGGGGAAGGTCGCCGTGAAGGCCGGCGCGGCCCCGATGAAGCGGCCGGCCGACGATCGAGAGGCCTCCGAGCGCGAGGAGGGGTTCTGATGGGCCGGCGTGGCTTCTCGCTCCTCGAGGTCATGGTCGCCATCGCGATCCTCGCCCTCTCCCTCACCGTCATCCTGTCCGCGCAGGGCGGGCTGGCCGCGAGCAACAGGAGCGCGGCGAACCTCGGGGTGGCGACCAACCTCGCGCGGTGCAAGATGACGGAGCTCGAGGAGAAGCTCCTCAAGAACGGGTACCCGGAGATCGACCAGATCGACACCGAGGTGTCGTGCTGCGACGACGCGGATCGCGACGGGTTCAAGTGCGACACCAAGGTCGAGAAGGTCGAGCTGCCGAACCCGCCGCAGAACTCGCTCGGCGACGGCGGGGCGCTCCTCGGCGCGGCGGGCGCGGCCAGCGGCAGCGCGGGCCCGGATCCGCTCGCGGCCCTCGCCGCGGGTGGGCTCGACGGTGGTGTCGCGGGGCTGCAGGGGATCGCCAAGCAACTCGGTCCGCTCGGTGGCGGCAGCGAGGGGGCCGGGGTGCAAGGCCTCCTCACGACCGTGATGGGCATCGTGTACCCGAGCATCAAGCCGCTCATGGAAGCGTCCATCCGGAAGATCACCGTGACCGTCCGCTGGACGGAGGGCCTGAAGAAGCGCGACCTCCCGATCCTCCAGTACGTCACGGCCCCGCAGCGCGGCGGATTCATCAGCGGCGTCGTCGGTATCGACGGCGGCGCGGCGGGGCCCGCGGCGCCAGGCGGACCCGCATCGCCGGTGCCTCCCTCGGGGCCGCCGGCGGGCGGTGGCCTCGGCACCGGGAGGGGGGTCAACCCGTGACGCGCCGGCATCGACGCCGAGGCATGACCCTCCTCGAGGTGCTCGTCTCCGTGAGCGTGATGGTGATGATCTCGCTCCTCATCTACGGCGCCTTCGAGTCGATGAGCCGCGGTCGGAAGGCCGAGGCGCTGCGGACCGATCGCTCCCGCCAGGGTCGCGAGGCGGTCGAGCGGATCGCGCGTGAGATCCAGTCCGCGTACCTCTCGGCGCACAACCCGGCGAGCCCCTCCCTCCAGACGCGCCAGACCGCGTTCATCGGCCAGAACTCCGGGAGCAAGGACAGGCTCGACTTCGCGGCCTTCGTGCACCGGCGCGTGGACAAGGAGGCGAAGGAGTCGGATCAGGCCGAGATCGGCTACAGCGTCGTGAAAGATCCCGACGTGCGCGACAAGGTCGATCTCGTCCGTCGGGAGCAGACGCCGATCGACGCGACGCCGCAGCGAGGCGGGATCGTCAACGTGGTCGCCGAGGACATCGAGTCGTTCGATCTCAAGTACCTCGACCCGCTCACCGGCACCTGGGGCGAATCGTGGGACTCGACGCAGGTGAGCGGCCAGCTCAACCGGCTGCCGCTCGAGATCAGGGTCGCGCTCACCTTGAAGCCCGTGAAGAACGACCCCCCGTACAGCTACACGACCAAGGTGGTCCTGCCGATACGGGACCCCCTCAGCTTCGGGTTCTCCAGATGAGGGCGGCGCGGAACAAGAGGAAGAAGCCCCACGAGGACGAGCGGGGCATCGCGCTCGTCATGGTGATGGCGGCCATCGCCATCCTGACCGTGATGCTCGCGGAGTTCCAGGACGAGACGAGCGCGGAGGCGGCCTCGGCGATCGCCGAGCGGGACGCGCTCCAGGCGGAGTACATGGCACGGAGCGCGGTGAATCTCTCGCGGCTGCTCATCGCGTCGGAGCCCACGATACGGTCGGCGATCGCGCCGCTGTTCGCGTTCATGAAGAAGACGCCGCCGCAGCTCCCGGTGTGGGAGTTCTCGGACCGGATCCTCGGTGTGTTCAGCGACGAGGCGGGCGGGAAGGAGCTCGCGACGTCGCTCGGCTCGAACGACATCGGCGGGAAGAACCTGGGCGGGCTGCCGGGCGGGCGCTACGAGGTCGTCATCGTCGACGAGGACGCGAAGATCAACGCGAACCTCGGGGCGTCGAACGACATCGCGCACATCCGGCTCGCGAAGGAGATCATGGGGCTCATCGCGCCCCCGCAGTACAACACCCTCTTCGAGCAGCGGGACGGGTCCGGGCAGTTCCACGACCGGCTGTCCACCTGTGCGGCGATGATCGACTGGGCGGACACCGACGAGGGGCAGTTCAACTGCGATCTCACGCAGAACACCGGCGGGGCGAACTCGGGCGTGGAGGACGCGTGGTACCAGCTGCTCCCGCGGCCGTACCGCCGCAAGAACGCGCCCTACGACTCGCTGGCGGAGCTGCACATGGTACGCGGCGTCTCCGACGACTTCTGGGCCACGTTCGTCGATCCGGAGCCGCGGAACCCGAAGAAGCGGGTCCTCACCGTGTGGGGGCAGGGCGCCGTCAACGTGAATACGGCGAACGCCCAGACGTTGCTCGGGCTCGTCTGCGCGGGGGCGCCCACGGCGGAGATCTGCACGGACCTCGCGCAGGCGCAGCTTTTCCTCATGGGCGTCACCATGGCGCGGGGCATCACGATGGGCGCCCCGCTCTTCGGGAGCACGCGGGATTTCGTCGACACGATGACGGGCAAGGGAATGCTGGGGCCGATGCTCGCGTCGATGGGCATGAAGCCCGTCAAGTTCCAGAGCGAGAGCGAGTTCCAGAAGAGCATCACCATCGAGAGCAAGATGTTCTCGATCTACGCCGTCGGCGTGAAGAAGGGCTACCGGCGCGAGACGCGCACGTCGATCCACGCCGTCGTCGACTTCAGGAACGCGCCCACGCTCGCCGCCGCCGGTGGCCTCCCCACGCCGGGGTCCGCGGCCGCCGCCTTCCCCGGCGCCGGCGCGACGGGCGCCACCGTCGGCGGCGGGAAGACCAACCCTGACGCGATCGCCGCGGCGCTCACGCCGAGCACTGGCGGCCAGATCGTCTACTATCGACTCGAGTAGGTGCCATGCCCACGTTCGTAGGAATCGACATAGGAGCGGCCGCGGTCAAGGTGGCCGTCGTGCGCGCCCAGTACCGCAAGGTCCAGCTCCGCGCCCTGGCGAAGGTGGACATCGGGCCCGCCGATAGCCTCGAGGACGCCACGCGTGCGGCCCTCTCGGCGGCCCTCGGCGACAAGGGCGGCCTCGACGCCGTGGCTGCGTCGCTCGACGGCGCGAAGGTCGCGACCCGCTCGGTGAACCTGCCGCTCAGCGTGCAGAAACAGCTCCGCGAGGTGATCCCCTTCGAGCTCGACGCCCAGATTCCTTTCGACTTCAGCGAGGCCGTGTACGACTTCCGCGTGCTCGGCCCCGGTCGCTCGCCCACGACGCCCGCCGACCGCATGCAGGTCCTCGTCACGGTCGCGAGGACGGACGACGCGCGGTCGCGGGTCGACCTCGTCAAGCGGGCCACGGGCCACGAGCCGGAGCGCATCGACGTGGGCGCGTTCCCCCTCGCGAACCTCGCGCTCGCGACCCGCGAGCTCGCCGACGACGCCGTGACGGCCATCGTGGACCTCGGGCTCAGGACGAGCGAGCTCCTCATCCTCAAGGGGCAGGAGCCGGTGTTCGCGCGCACGCTGTCGTTCGGCAAGGAGGGCCTTCCGGGCACGGCGCCGCGTCTGGCGCGCGAGCTCCGCGTTTCCATCGCGTCGTACAGGGCGCTCGGCGGCACCGCCCCCGTGCGCGTGTTCATCTGCGGGGGAGGGGCCTTCGTGGCGGGTGCCCAGGGGTTTTTGGCGAAGGAGCTCGAGGTGCCGGTCGAGATGCTCCCCGTGCCCGCGCTGGACACGTCCCTCATCCCGCCGGAGAAGCTCGGGAGCTGGCCGGAGTTCGCGAAGGCCCTCGGCCTCGCGCTCGGGCTCGGTGGGAAGCCCATGGGCATGAACCTCCGCCGCGGCCCGCTCGCGTTCGAGCGCGGCTTCGCGTGGGTCAGGGACAAGATCCCCGTCCTCGTCGGGCTCTCCGTCGTCGTGCTGGTGAGCTTCCTCTTCTCGGCGTGGGCGCAGCTGTATGCGAAGTCGAAGGAGCGCGCGATCCTCGAGTCCGCGCTCGGCCAGGTGACCCGCGAGGTCCTCGGCGAGGAGACGCAGAGCGCCCGCCGCGCGATCGAGCTGCTGCAAAAGCAGACGGCCATCGCGGACGAGGACCCGCTCCCCCACGCCGACGCGTTCGACGTCATGGTGAAGCTGTCCGAGGCGATCCCGCCGACGATGGTGCACGACATCGAGGAGCTCGACGTCCAGAAGGGCCACGTCGTCGTCCACGGCATCGTCGGCTCGATCCCGGACGCGCAGGCGATCCAGACGACCATGAAGAACGAGCGGTGCTTCTCCGACGCGAAGATCACCCGCACCAGCCAGGTCGTCGGCGGCGAGCGGCAGAAGTACCAGCTCGAGTTCGACGTCAAGTGCCCCGAGGACCAGAAGGGCCCGCTGAAGAAGGCCGCGGGGGCCTCGAGCGCCGCACCCTCCCCCAGCGCCAGCGGAGGTCGGTGATGGCGAACGCGATCTTCGAGCGGTGGGGCCTCAACCCGCGCGAGCAGCGGGTGGCGAGCCTCTTCGTGGGCGTGGCGGCGGTCATGCTCGTCCTCGCCGTCCCGTTCGGGCTGTCCGCGATGGTGGGGACCCGGAAGGCCGAGAACGACGATCTCCGGAGCGCCCTGTCCCAGGTCCAGGCGTCGCGCTCCCAGGTGCGCGAGCGGCAGGCGAAGAAGGACCTCATCGCGTCGCGCTACCAGAAGCGGGCACCTGCCCTCGCGGGGTTCATCGAGCAGTCGGCGCGCGGCAACAAGCTCGAGGTCTCCGACTCGGTCGACCGGCCCGAGGTCCCGATCGGGAAGAAGTACGCGGAGCGGTCGACCGTCATCCACGTCAAGAAGGCCGGGATGCTGCCGCTCTCGAAGTTCCTCGAGACGATCGAGAAGAGCCAGATGCCCGTCGCCGTGAGCCGCCTCAACATCCGCAAGCGCTCGGGCGAGCCCGACTCCTACGACGTCGAAGTCGGCGTCTCCGCGTTCGATCGCAACGACCCCGTGGCAACGACCCCGCCCCCGGAGAAGAAGCCATGAAGGAGCGACTCAAGCGCCTGTTGCCGAAGGTCGTGTTCCCGATCTTCTACGTCTTCTGCCTGGTCGTGTTCTCCGTGATGACCTTTCCGTACGATCGGCTGAAGGAGCGCATCGTCACGCAGTTCAACCAGCAGCAGCAGCGCTCGAGCGCCCCGCAGGAGCTCTCGATCGACGAGCTCGACTCGTGGTGGATCACGGGCGTGCGCGCGAAGGGTGTTCGCCTCACGACGCCGTCGCCGGAGCCGGACAAGCCGCCGATCCGCCTCGAGATCGACGAGGCCAAGGCGCGGATCTCGATCCTCCCGCTGCTCGTCGGCAAGCGCGCCGTGTCGTACAACCTGTCGCTCGCCGACGGGACCGTGAGTGGGAGCTACGAGGAGAGCGGAAAGGACCGCGCGGTCGAGGTCGTGTTCGACGGAGTGGACGTCGGGCGCGTGGGCCCCGTGACCGCCCAGCTCGGCGTGCCGCTCGACGGCAAGATCCATGGGTCGATCAAGCTGCAGCTCCCCGAGGGCAAGGCGTCGAAGGGGACGGGGGCGATCAACCTCGACATCCGCGACATGGCGGTGGGGGACGGCAAGGCGAAGATCAAGAACATGCTGGCCTTGCCGAAGCTCCAGCTCGGGACGATAGCGCTCGTCGCCGAGGCGAAGGACGGGACGCTCAAGGTGTCGAAGCTGGGCGCGAGCGGCAAGGACGTGGACCTCAACGGCGAGGGCCGCATCCAGATGAAGGAGCTCGCGACGGAGGCCCTCCTCGAGATGTCGATCAAGTTCAAGATCGGCGACGCCTACCGCAAGAAGAACGAGCAGACCAAGATGATCTTCGGCGAGCCCGGCTCGAAGATCCCGCCGCTCTTCGACTCGGTGAGCCAGATGAAGCCCGGCCTCGACGGCTACTACGCCTTCAACCTGCGCGGCACGCTCGGCAACCCGAAGACGTCCAGCCAGAACCCCACGTCGAGCTTCGGCGCGCCGCGCTTCGGGGGCGGCGGGTCGGGGGGGCTGTGATGGGCGCCGGAGGTCCGCGGCTCGTCGGGGTCATCCACCTGCCCCCGCTTCCCGGGAGCCCGCGCGCGGCCGCGACGGTCGCGGAGGTCACGCGCTCCGCGCGGGCAGACGCGGCCGCGCTCGTCGGCGCCGGGTTCGACGGGATCATCGTGGAGAACTTCGGGGACGCGCCGTTCTTCGCGACGCGGGTACCGGACGTCACGATCGCCGCGATGACCGCTTGCGTGCTCGCGGTGCGGGAGGCCGCGCCCGATATCGCGGTGGGGGTCAACGTCCTCCGCAACGACGCGGGGGCGGCGCTCGCGATCGCGCACGTCACGGGAGCCGCGTTCGTGCGGGTGAACGTGCACACCGGCGCACGGCTGACCGATCAGGGGCTCATCGAGGGGGAGGCTGCGACGACGCTCCGGCGGCGGCGCGAGCTGGGCGCGCGCGTGTCGATCTGGGCGGACGTGGACGTGAAGCACTCGTCGCCGCTCGCGCCAGGTTCGCTCGAGCAAGAGGTCGAGGACACGGCGCTGCGAGGCCTCGCCGACGCGATCCTGGTGACCGGCGACGGGACGGGGAAGGGGACGCCGCTCGAGAAGATCGCGCGCGTGCGGCGTGCCGCCGGCGAGCGACCCGTGTACGTGGCGAGCGGCGCGACGCGCGAGACGATGCGTGAGCTCGCCCTTGCGTGTCACGGGATCATCGTGGGGACGGCGCTCCGGGCGGGCGGGATCCCAGGTGGGCCCATCGACGTCGAGGCGGCGCGCGCCTTCGCGGAGGCTCACCGCTCGGGGGGTACGCTGGGCTGAGGCTCGAGCGCCCGATCTCAGGGATCGGGCACGATGCGGAAGATCCGGGCGGTGACGATCTCGTCCTCGCAGAAGTAGAGGTATCCCTCCGGACTCTGGGTCACGCTGCGGATCCGCATGTCGTGGCGGAGGATCCGCTCGTCCTCCACGAACTTGGCCCCGTCGAAGAGGATGCGCGTGATCGAGTGGGAGCCGAGGCCTGCGACGAACAGGCTGTCGCACCAGCCCCGAAAGAGGTTGCTGTTGTAGAACACAGCGCCGCTCGGGGCGATGGAGGGCGTGTACTCCTTGACCGGGGGGTCCATGCCCGGCTCGGTCTCGTAGTGCTCGTGGAGCGGATACCCGTAGTTGTGACCCGCGCGGAGGAGGTTGATCTCGTCGCCGCCCTCGTTTCCGTGCTCGGTCTGGAACAGGTTGCCGGTCACGGGCTGCACCGCGAGCCCCTGCCCGTTCCGGTGGCCGTAGGTGAAGACCTCGGGCCGCGCGTCCGGCTGCCCGACGAAGGGGTTGTCCTTCGGGATCGCCCCGTCGTCCTCGAGCCGGATGACCTTGCCGTGCAGGAACTTCCTGTCCTGCGGGTGGAAGTACAAGTGGCGATCTCCGAGGGTGACGTAGAGCTTGCCGTCCGCCCCGAACACCATCCGTCCGCCGAAGTGGTCGTCGATGGGGTGGCTCAGCTCGCCGGCGAAGATGGGCCTCGGGTCCTCGAGCCGCCCGTTGTTCCAGGTGAAGCGAGAGACGCGCACCGCGCGGCTCGTGGTCACGTCCGGCTGGGCGGCGCCGTCGATCATCGCCACGTAGCTGATGTAGATCCACGCGTTCGTCGCGAAGTCCGGGTGCAGCCGCAGATCGAGCATGCCGCCCTGGGCGCCGGCCACCGAGGCGGGCGCGCCCGGGACGGGATCCGGCAGGAGCTTGCCTCCCGCGATCCGCCGCACGCGACCCGGGGTGTACGGGGCCTTGCTGCAGGTGGGCTCCGTGCATGTGCCGCGTTCGGTGAAGAGCATGTCCCCGTTCGGCAGGAAGACCATGGCCCAGGGCGCGAAGAGGTTGGGCTCGGGGCCGACGACCTGCTCGACGCGGAAGCGGGGCGACTCGTTCTTGCGGGTGCAGTGGAAGGGTGGAGGCTTCGGACCGGCGTCGGTCTCGGCGTCGCCGCGGGGCGCGGGCGGGGGCGGCGCTGCGGCGTCCAGGGGTGGAGTCGTGGACGTGGCTGGCGCGACGCTCGCGCCCGGGTCGCCGCCGCAGGACACGGCGATCACGATCGCGAGCGCCCCGGCGACACCCATCCACACCACGCGCCTCATGCGTGGAGTCTGCCACATCCGCGCATCCGCGGCCGCTGTCGCGGTCCGCGTCAGAACGTCCCGCGCGCCCCCACGACGCCCAGCCCCAGGACCGGCTCCACGGTCACCGCCCCCCGCTCGCCGTCGTGCTCGCGTGCCGCTCCCGCGCGCGCGGTCCCGTCCGCGGATCGTGGCATCAGGAAGCTCGCGAGGACCGCCGCCGCCCCCACACCCGCCGCGACGAACCCGATGGTCGACACCGTGCCGAGCGTCCTGGCGCGGTCGACGTCCTTCTCGGCCGCATCGCGAGGGCACACGTTCCCCACGCAGCTCTTCCGAGCGTCGCTCACCGCGCCGAGCGCCATGATTCCGGTGACGCTCCCCACGATCACGCCCGTGGCGGCGAGGCCACCCCCCCCGTAGAGGAGCACCTTGTTCGCGCCGAGCCCGCCTTCGGCGGCCTTCCCCCGTCCGGGCGCCGTGTCGTGAGGGCTCTCGGGCGGGGTCATGTCGATCGTGACCGTCCGTGCGTCGCGCTCACCGAGGTCGACGTCCAGCGAGCGGTCCACCCCCCGCGCGCGCGCGCGAACGATGTGCTTCCCCGGGTTGACCTTCCTGGGCGCGTCGGGAGCCGCGACCGCGTGGTCCAGGGTGAGCTCCACGGGGTCGCCCTTCGGCGCGTGCGCCAGCGCGATCGTGAGCGAGGGCGTGCGGGCGACGAGGTCCATCGCGAGGGCCTCGGCGTCCCTGCGCGCCCGCTCGAAGAGCGGCGACTCGCCGGGCCGGACCGGGATCTTGCCGACCCGGAGCGCCGTCTCCCGGGCCTCGAGCAGGAGGCCGCTCGCCGCCTGACCGCGGGCGACCTCGAGGCCCGTGGTCGGTACGTGCATGATCCCGTCTGCGCGCTCGAACGCCTTGAGCGATCCGCGCGTGTCGCCTGCCTCGCGCCGGGCGAAGCCCTCGTCCATGGCCGCCCGCGCCGCGTCTCGCTCCATCTGGGTCTGCGCGAGGGAAGGTGTCGCCCCGAGGAGCCCGATGACGACGACGAGCCCAGCGAGGGCCCGCCGATCAGAAACCATAGTCGCGGCCTGGCTTCGCGGGCGGCTTCTTCGGTGCGCTCGCCGGAGGAGCGGGGGTGACGGGGGGTCTCGCCGTCGCGGTCGCCGAGGCCGACGAGGATGCGACGGGCGAGGTCGGGGCCACCTTCAGGCCGCCGACGAGCGATGGCGGCGGCGCCCCGGTCGGGACGCCGGGTATCTCGATCACGGGCGGAGGCTCGGGCATCGTCGGGGGGGGGGCGACGGTAGGGGGGATGGTCGTGGGCTCCGGCGGGGGAGCCGCCGTCGACTCGCTCGTTCCCGACGACGGGTTCTCCACTTGCGGGAGATCCTCCGCTCCGGTGGCGCTGCTCCGCCTCCAGACGATCCCGACGCCGACGCCCGCAACGACGATGAGGATGCTCGCGATCCCGACGGCGACGGCGAACAGTCGTCGGCTCCCTGTGTCGGGCTCCGGCTGCAGCGTGACCCCTGCGGGGAGCGCGGTCGATCCGAGCGTCGCAGAGCTCGCGTGGCTCGCCATCTCCAGGTTCGGAGGCGGGAGCTGCACCTGATCGCTGACCGAGTCGTTGCGCGCGCGCCGGCCGTCCCGACGCGCGGCTGCTGCGAGGGCGTTCTCCACCGTCTTCTTCCGCGCCGCGCGCCGTGCCGTCATGAAGTGGTTCACGAAGTCCGCCACCTCCGCGTGGGGCGTGGGCTCGCCGATCGCGTCCATGGCCTGCGCGAGCGCCAGCCCCATCTCGTGCATCGATCCGAACCGCGCGCGCGCGTCGTGACAGAGCGCCCGATCCACCACGGCGGCGACGATCGGCGGGACCCGGGCCGGGAGCGGCGCGGGCCGCTCGCCCGTCGTCAGCTTGTGCAGGATCGCCAGCTCGTGCGGCCCGTCGTAAGCGGGCTCGCCCACGATCATCTCGTAGAGAACCGCGCCGACCGACCACAGATCCGCCCGCGCGTCGATCGCGCCGCCCTTCGCTTGCTCGGGCGCCATGTACCTGAGCTTGCCCTTGAGCTGGCCCACCGAGGTGTCCTGCGCCACGCGGTCGCGCGCCTTGGCGACGCCGAAGTCGATCAGCTTCGAGACGCCGCTCGGCGACATGAGCACGTTCTGCGGCGACACGTCGCGGTGCACGACGTGGAGGAGCTCGCCGCGCGCGTCCCGGAGCTCGTGCGCGACCTGGAGGCCCGCGCACAGATCCGCGGCGATGCGCATGGCCACGCCGAGCGGGAAGGGCGTCTTCCGCGTCTCGAGCTCGCGCATGAGCTTGGAGAGCGAGTCGCCGTCGACCCACTCCATCACGATGTAGAGCGAGCCGCCCGACTCGCCGACGTCGAGGATGCGCGCGACCGTGGGGTGCGCGACCTGCGCGGCGATCCGCGCCTCGTCGAGGAACATCTCCTGGAAGCGCGGATCCTGGGCGTACTGCGGCAAGATCGTCTTCACGACGACGTGCGCGTCCACCGCCTGCCCCGGGAAGCGCGCGAGCCAGACGAGCGCCATGCCGCCCTGGGCGAGGGGGCACAGCAGCTCGTAACGATCGAGCCGGTCCCCGGGCTTCAGGACCGGCGTGGCGCCCGTCGAGTCCACCGGGTGATTATCACCAATTTTCCGTCGGGTTGCGAGCTTCCGCCTACACGAGCCGTGCGAGGATGTGGGACACCTGGTCCGATGTCATCCTCGCGTGTCTGGAGCGGAGACGCTGCAGGAGGTCGTCCCGGTTACGCGCCACGACGGCGCCCGTCGGGCGCGTGGGGAGTTCGGATGCCTCGCGCCGGGCCTCAGGGGCGGGCGGCGGCGGCGGCAGGGGAGCGATCGCCGCCGGGGGGGGAGCGGGTGGGGGCGGTGTGCCCGGCGCGACGGCGGGCCGCGCGACGAGCGTGGCGTCCGCGCTGGCGTCTGGCTCGGTGTGCGCCTCGACGCTCGCCGGGACGGGAGATCTCGAGACGGACGGGGCCGGCGGCGGCTCCGCCGGCGCGGGCGGGCTGACCGTGGGCGCCTTGCCGCTCGGCGGCAGCGCGCGCTGCGACGGCGCCGGGTCGGCTGGATCGGCGGCCACGAGGAGCGGGGTGCTCTCCGGCGCGCGCGTCGAACTCGGGGCGGCACCGCCCGTGGCGCGATCGATGAACGCCTTCGACTTTGGATCCAGCCGCGTGAACCTCAGCACGAGCCCCGCCTGGTCGCCGAACGCGCGCTCCTTGAATCCCGTCACGCGGCCCTCGCCGCGGAGCAAGGTCTGCCCTCCCGTCAGGGTGACCTCGAAGCGGAGGATGACCCCCTGCGGCCGGTGCGTCGCGCCGACGAGCATCACGCCCGACCTGGTGATCGTCTCGCCCTCGCCCTCGAGGAACTCGGCCTCCGACGCGTAGGGCCGGACGATGCGGATCGCGACGGGTGGGGACTGTTGCATTGGATCCACGTGTAACACGGGACCTCCGAGGGCGGCCAGCGGACGGCGACGTGCGGACGGCGACGTGCGGAGACGCTCGACCCGGCAGCGGAGGGCGGACTGCGGTACCCTGCCACGCGATGGCCAGGCTCCTCATCGTCGGACGCGGCGCGCGCGAACACGCCCTCGGGCGCGCGCTCGCGGGGCACGAGCTCTCGTTCGCAGGGGGCAACGCGGGGACGGCGTCGCTCGGCACCAATCACGAGCTTCGCGTCGACGACGTGCCGGCGGTCGTCGCGCTCGCCCGGTCCATCGCGGCCGATCTCGTCGTCATCGGGCCGGAGGCGCCGCTCGTGGTCGGCGTCGTCGATGCGCTCGAGGCTGCGGGCGTCCGCGCGTTCGGGCCGAGCTCCGCCGCCGCGCGGCTCGAGGGCTCGAAGGTGTTCATGAAGGACTTCCTCGTGCGCCACGGCATCGCGACGGCCGCGCACCGCGTCTTCGACGACGCCGCGGACGCGCGGAGGTACATCGAGGCCGCGGACCGGCCGCTGGTCGTGAAGGCCGACGGGCTGTGCGCGGGCAAGGGCGTGGTCGTCGCGTCCACGCCCACGGAGGCGATCGAGGCCGCGGCCGCGATGCTCGAGCGCCGCGTCTTCGGCGACGCCGGCGCGCGGATCGTCGTCGAGGAGCTGCTGCCTGGCGAGGAGGCGAGCTTCCACGTCGTGTGCGACGGCGAGCGCTACGTCGCGCTGCCCGCCGCGCAGGATCACAAGCGCGTGCGGGACGGCGACCGCGGGCCCAACACCGGCGGCATGGGGGCCTACGCGCCGGCGCCCGTCGTGACCGACGCGGTGCGCGAGGCAGTCCTGTCGGGCGTCGTGGAGAAGACGCTCGCGGGGATGCGGCAGGACGGGGCTCCCTTCCGCGGTGTCCTGTTCGTCGGTCTCATGATCGAGGCCGGCGTGCCGCGGGTGCTCGAGTTCAACGTCCGCTTCGGCGATCCCGAGGCCACGGTGCTGTTGCCGCTCTACGACGGGGATCTCTTCGAGCTCCTTGTTGGCGCGGCGTCGGGCGATCTGCGTCGCGCGTCGGCCGCGACGAAGGACCTGTTCGCGCTGTCGCTCGTCCTCGCGGCCGAGGGCTATCCCGCCGAGCCGAGGACGGGCGACGTCATCCACGGCGCCGACGCCGCGCTCGAGCCGGGGACGTGGCTCCTCCACGCGGGGACCAGGCGGGCCGGAGGCGACCTCGTGACCTCGGGCGGCCGCGTGCTCGTGGCCGGCGCGACGGGCGCGTCCCTGCGTGAGGCCCGGGATCGCGCGTACCGGGTCGCGGAGCGTGTGCGGTTCGCGGGGGAGCACCACCGCGGGGACATCGGGCACCGGGCGCTGGCGAGGGTGGAGCAAGAAGTCCTCTGAGTACCCGGAGGACGCGCCCTCGTTCGGCGGCGTCGACGAGGTGCTCGTCGGGCGCCGTCGGCGCCGCGCGGCCGTTGTGCTAGACGCCCCCCTCGCCATGGCCGACATCGCCCCCCTCACGCCGCTCCGCTACGCCCCCTCCATCGACCTCGCCTCGGTCGTCGCCCCGCCCTACGACGTCATCGACGAGGGCCAGAAGAAGGCCCTCCAGGATCGCGACCCCCACAACGTCGTGCGCCTGATCCTCCCCGACGGCGACGGCGACGCCAAGTACGCGAACGCCGCGGCGACCCTCGCCGCGTGGCGCGAGGGCGGCGCGCTGATCCGCGACGACGAGCCAGCCTTCCACGTCTACGAGCAGTCGTTCGCCCCGCCCGGCGGCGGTGCGCGCATCACGCGCCGCGGCTTCCTCGGCCTCGTGCGGCTCGCCCCATACGAGGACAAGATCGTGCTCCCCCACGAGCGCACGCTCTCCGGCCCCAAGGAGGATCGCCTCAAGCTCTTCCGCGCCACGCGCACGAACCTCAGCCCGGGCTTCATGCTGTACCGCGATCCGGCGGGCGTCGTCGCGCGCGCCCTCTCCGGGGGTCTCGAGATCGCTCGCTTCACGACCCGCGACGGCGTCGAGCAGCGCGTCTGCAAGGTGTCCGATCCCGTCGCGATCCGCGCGGCCATCGCCCACGTCAAGACGTCGCAGCTCCTCATCGCCGACGGCCACCACCGCTACGAGACGGCGCTCCGCTATTCCGGCGAGATGTCCTCGTCGCCCGGCGCGGTCGCGGACGGGCGGCACCGGTTCTTCATGGTGTTCTTCGCGTGCTCCGACGATCCCGATCTCGTCGTGTTCGCGACGCACCGCCACGTCCACTCGGTCGCCGACTTCGCGTGGGAGCGCGTCGCGCCCGGTCTGGCGGCCCTGTTCGACGTCCGCGAGCTCGCGTCGGGACACGATGCCTCGTCGGCGCTCGCCGCGCTCGCGGCGTCCGGTCGCGAGGTACCGAGCTTCGTCCTCGGACGTCCCGACGGCTCCGCGTTCCTGGTGAGCCTCCGCCCCGGCGTCGACCTCGCCTCCCACCCGGTCCTCGGCGAGGTGCCGCCCGCGCTCCGCAGGACCGACGTGGCCATCCTGCACGGCGCGATCCTCGAGACGGTGCTCGGCATCACGCGCGAGGCCCAGGCCGCGAAGGCCAACATCTGGTACCCGCAGGACGCCGCCGCTGCGCTCGCCGATCTCCGGAGCGGGAAGGGCCAGGCGCTCTTCCTCATGAACGCCACGCCGGTATCGCAGGTCCGCGAGGTCGCCGAGGCGGGGCTCGTGATGCCGCAGAAGAGCACCTTCTTCTACCCGAAGGTCCTCACGGGCCTCACGATCCACACCCTCGAGCCCGACGTGCCGGTCAGCGTCCCGTAGCTGGCGCCAGCCGCACTTACACGGTGCGCGCGCCGTGATTAACCTCCGAAAACGGGCATCCCGCCTGGATTCCATGGGATACTCGGGTCTCCGGCGCCGACGCCTGGCCGGTCCCCGCCATTTTCACACGCGCCCGGGCGTTTGCCTGGAGCGCCCTCGAGAGGTCGAACGCATGTCCGAGAAGAAGGGCCCCCCGCCGCCCCCGCGCGACAAAGACGAAGAGGCCGTGCAGTTCGGCGACGAGCTGCCCGTGCTCCCCATCCGCAACGCCGTGCTGTTCCCCGGCGCCGTCGCCCCCTTCGACGTCGGCCGCGAGAAGTCGGTGGCCCTCGTCGAGGACGTCGACAACTTCTCCTCCCCGGTCATCGCGATCTTCGCCCAGAAGGATCCCTCGACCGACGACCCGGGCGCCGAGGATCTGCACCAGGTCGGCTGCGCCGCGCGCGTCCTCAAGGCGCTGAAGCACTCGAGCGGCAACTACTCGCTCATCCTCCAGGGCCTCGTGCGCATCCGCCTCGACGACGTGACGAGCACGTCGCCCTACCTCAAGGCCAAGGTCAAGCGCCTGGAAGAGGCTGGCCTCGACGACGACGAAGCCGAGGCCCTCAGCATGAGCCTCCGCGACATCGCCAAGCAGGTCATCCAGCTCATGCCCGAGCTCCCGCGCGAGGCGGGGTCCCTCATCGACTCGATCCAGGCGCCCGGCGCGCTGGCCGATCTCGTCGCCGCCAACCTCGACGCCCCCGTCGAGGAGAAGGCGGCC
Organism: Myxococcales bacterium; assembly: GCA_005777185.1. Taxonomy (GTDB): domain Bacteria; phylum Myxococcota_A; class Polyangia; order Polyangiales; family Polyangiaceae; genus SXNL01. The sequence goes on along the minus strand of SXNL01000188.1, from coordinate 433 downwards.
CTGCTCGAGACGGTCGAGGTCAAGGAGCGCATCCGGAAGGTGCTCAAGCTGCTCACCCGCCAGCTCGAGATCCTCAAGATGCGCGAGCGCATCAACTCCCAGATCAAGGAGGAGATGGGCAAGAACCAGCGCGAGTACGTCCTCCGGCAGCAGCTCAAGGCCATCAAGGAGGAGCTCGGCGAGGACGACGGCGACCAGGGGGATCTCGACGGGCTCGAGGAGCGCATCGTCAAGGCGAACCTCCCGAACGAGGCCGAGCAGGTCGCGCGCAAGCAGATCAAGCGCCTGCGCAACATGCAGGTGGGCTCCGCCGAGTACACGGTCGTGCGCACGTACCTCGACTGGATCCTCGATCTTCCGTGGCACGTCCAGACGACCGACAACCTCGACATCTCGGCCGTCCGGAAGGTCCTCGACGAGGACCACTACGGCC
>SXNL01000187.1 GCA_005777185.1 Myxococcales bacterium | reverse complement strand
GGTACGCCTTCACGTACCGGTTGGTCTGCTGCATGGTGCCGAAGAACGAGCCGCCGTAGCGCCAGTACATGGTGACGAACGGGTAGCCCGGCGCCGGGTACTGGTACTTCTGCATCTGGCTCTGGATGCTCGGGCCGCAGAAGCCCTTGCCGCGCCCCGAGAGGGCGATCACGTGGATCTGCGGGTCCAGGTTCGCGCGCTCGACGCACGCGGCCACCTCGCGTGGCATCGCGAGGGTGATCCCGTTGCCTCGCGAGGGCCGGTCGAGCGTGATTCGCGCGATCTTGCCCGTGGTCTCGTAGCGGAGCGTCTCGTACACGGCGCCCATCAGTACCTGAGCACGCTCTCCACCTTCGCCGGCGGCAGCTTGGCGCGGCCTCCGAGGAAGCCGAGCTCGATGATGAACGCGAAACCCACGACGCGCGCCCCGCCCAGCTCCACGAGATCGGCGGCGGCCTTCGCCGTGCCTCCCGTGGCGAGGACGTCGTCGACCACGAGGACGCGCGCGCCCTTCGCGAACGACCCCTTGTGGATCTCGAGCGAGGCGGTGCTGTACTCCGTGTCGTACGACACGGCGTCCGCCTCGGCGGGCAACTTCCCGGGCTTGCGCGCGGGGATGAAGCCCGCGCCGAGGCGCGCGGCGAGCGCGCCACCGAAGATGAAGCCGCGCGCCTCGATGCCCACGATCTGCTCGACGCGGTCGTCGATGAACAGCTCGGTGACCTCGTCGAGCACGATCTGCAGCGCCCGCGCGTCCGCGATCATCGGCGTGATGTCCTTGAAGGCGATCCCTGGCTTCGGGAAGTCCGGGACGGTGCGGATCTTGGAGGAGCAATACGAGATGCGGTCCATGGGTCAGCCCTTTCGCGTGCGCGCGCTCCGGGGGGAGGCGGAGGCGAGGACGAGGTCGGTGGATATCGTGTCGCCGGTCGACGTGAGATCGAGGGAGAGGCGCGTGAGGGACGCGGCCCCCGCGTCGTACGCCTCGGTGTCGCTGCCCGGATCCGGGTCGTGGCGGACGCCACCGGAGCCGCCGAGCCAGATGTAGTCCCGCCCGCGAGGGTCCTCGCGGAACTCGACCATGTCCTCGTAGAGGCGTCGGCCCGTGCGTGCGGCGCGAAGCTCGCCGGTCCACTTCTCGGGTACGTTGAGGTTGAGGAGCACGGGCGTCGTCTCGCCGCGCGCGCGATCGATCAGGTCGCTCGCGAGGTCGCTCGCGAGGAGGGCGACGGCGGCGAGATCGGCCGTGACGTGCGCGCTCGTGGCGAGCGAGGGGATGTCCCGGAGGGCGGCCTCCCGCGCGGCCGCCACGGTGCCCGAGTAGAAGACGTCCTGTCCCAGGTTCATGCCGCGGTTGATCCCCGAGACGACCACGTCGGGCCGCCGGGGCAGGAGCCGCGTGCCCGCGCACAGCGCGACGTACACGCAGTCGGCGGGTGTCCCGTCGATCGCGAACGCCCCCTCGTCGACGCGCCGGATGCGGAGCGGCTTCGAGAGGCTGAGGGCGTGGCTCGACGCGCTCTGCTCCGTCTCGGGGGCGACCACCACGACGTCGGCCCAGACGGACAGGGCCTCGCGCACCGCGCGCAGGCCGCGCGAGAAATACCCGTCGTCGTTCGAGAGGAGCGCGAGCGGCCTCGTCATCGCGCGGGAACCTAGCACGCGGCCCTGTACGAAAACCGCGGAAAAAGCGAGCATGGCTCATGGGAAGGTGCTCGACGGCGTGGTTCTTCCTCGCCTCTCTCTCGCCGGCGTGCGCGGGGCCACAACCGCCCGCGACGCCGCCGCTCACGCTCGCAGCGAGGCCGACGCCGCCCCTCGATAGCCCCCCTGAGGAAGAGATGAAGCACCCAGGCACCACCGACATCCTGCACGGCGAGGCCGTCCACGATCCCTACCGCTGGCTCGAGGACGGAGACTCGGCGGACACGCAGGCGTTCACCGAGGCCCAGAACGCGAAGACGCGCGCCCACCTCGACGCGATGCCCGGGCGCGCGAAGCTCCACGAGCGCATCCGAGCCCTCCTGGCCATCGGCTTCGTCGGTCCGCCCGTCGTCCGCGTGGGGCCGAAGGGCGAGCGCAGGTGGTTCTACGAGCGGCGGGAGGGTGGCCAGAACCAGCCCGTGCTCCTCGTCCGCGAGCGGTCGACGGACAAGGCGCGGACCCTCCTCGACCCAGGGGAGCTCTCCAAGGATGGCACGACGGCCCTCGACTGGTGGTACCCCTCCACGGACGGGACGCTCCTCGCGTGGGGGCGGAGCGAGGGCGGGAGCGAGGAGAGCGTCCTCCATGTGCGCGACGTCGTCACGGGCGAGGACCTCCCCGATCGCATCCCGCACACGCGTCACGCGTCCGTGGCGTGGCTGCCGGGTCGGTCCGGCTTCTACTACTCGCGCTACCCCGAGCCCGGCACGGTGCCGCCCGGCGACGAGCGCTACGGCTCGCGGATCTACCTCCACCGCCTGGGCGACGACCCCGCGAAGGACGCGCTCGTCTTCGGGGAGGGCCGCGACAAGACCGACGTGCCGCAGGTGTTCCTGTCGCCCGACGGCATGCGCCTCGTCGTGCGCGTGCACCAGGGCTGGGACCGTAGCGAGGTCCACTACCGCCACGCGGCTGCCGCGAACGGCCCGTGGATCGCGATCGCGGCGGGCGTGTCGGCGCTGTTCGAGCCCACGCCGATGAACGACCGCCTCTACCTCCACACCAACGACGGCGCCTCGAGGTACGAGCTGTTCGCCGTGGACTGGCAGAAGCCCGAGCGCGCCCGCTGGAAGCGCGTCCTCCCGGAGGGCGTGGACGTGCTCTCGGACGTGGTCGTCACCGAGCGCGAGATCCTGGCGACCTACATGCACGAGGCGGCCTCCCGCGTGGAGCGCTTCGGCCTCGACGGCAAGGCGCTCGGGCAGGTGCCGCTGCCGGGGATCGGCAGCGCGACCGTCACGGCGGCGCGCGAGGGCGACGAGGCGTTCATCGGATTCACGTCGTACGTGGTGCCCCCCGAGGTGCACCGCGTCGATCTCGCACGGCCGGCCTCGGCCCCGAAGGTGTGGGACCGGCTCGACGCGGGCTTCGCGGCGGCCGACGTCGAGGTCACCCGGATGTCCGCGACAAGCAAGGACGGGACGCGCGTCCCCATGTTCGTCATCGCGCGCCGGAACCTGCCGCGCAACGGGAAGAACCCGACGGCCCTCTACGGCTACGGCGGGTTCAACGTCAACCAGACCCCGGCGTTCAGCGCGCGGGCGCTCACCGTCGTGCGCGCGGGCGGCGTCTGGGTGAGCGCGATCCTCCGCGGCGGCGGCGAGCTCGGCGAGGCGTGGCACCGCGCGGGGATGCTCGAGAGGAAGCAGAACGTGTTCGACGACTTCATCGCGTGCGCGGAGGCGCTCATCGCCGAGAAGATCACGTCACCCGACCACCTCGCGGTGATCGGAGGCTCGAACGGCGGTCTCCTGGTCGCGGCCGTCGTCACCCAGCGCCCCGAGCTCTTCCGCGCCGGGCTGTCCCTCGTGCCGCTCACCGACATGCTGCGGTACCACCACTTCCGCATCGGCAAGCTCTGGGTGCCCGAGTACGGATCCGCGGATGATCCCGCCCAGTACCGGTTCCTGCGGGCGTACTCGCCATACCACGCCGTGAGGCCCGGCAAGCGGTACCCCGCGATGCTCTTCACGACGGCCGAGGGGGACTCCCGCGTGGATCCGCTCCACGCGCGCAAGATGGCCGCCCGCATGGACGAGGCGCAGGCCGACAGGGCACGGAAGATCCTCCTCCGCGTCGAGACGAAGGCGGGGCACGGCGCAGGGAAGCCGACCTCCAAGCTCGCGGACGAGCTCGCCGACGAGCTGACGTTCATGCTCGCCGAGCTCGGCGCGCCTCCGTGAACACGAGGAATATCGAATGGTTGACGGAAATCGGTGCAGTTTTTTGGACGGACGTTCAGTACTGAACGATAGTCCTGTACATGAACGCTAGATCAGCTCACCTCGCCCGTCCCTTCGCCGTGCTCCGCGCGCTCGCCCGCCTCTCCCGGCGGCGCGTGCCGCCTTCGCCCGAACGTCTCGCCGCACGCGCGGGGTGCGAGCCGTGCGAGGTGCCCGCCTTGCTCGGATGGCTCGCGGGAGAGGGCCTCGTCACGCGGACCGGCGGCGAGCCACGGCTCACGCTCGCCGGCCTCGCCTGCGCGGTCGCCTCGCGACCGGGGGCGTCCCGGAAGACCGCGCGCAAGGCGACCCCGGCCCGCGCCGCGTGAGGAAGGAGGCCCGGACTCCAGCCGGCTTCACCCGGCCGGTTCTCCAGCGAAGCGTCGACGATCCCCTCACGAACCTGGCGCGCACTGTACTAGCGTAGCCGTCGTGGCGGTCGCGCGTGAGGAGTACGAGGCGGCGAAGCGCGAGCGCCTCGCCAGCCGCGACGCGCTCGACGCGCGCTCCCGGTTCGTGAGCTGGCTCCGCCTCCTTCCGGTGGGTGGCGTCCTCACGCTGCTGGGGATGATCGTCTGGGTGGGGCTCCCCGACGAGGCATGGATCGCCGTCCTCGCGCTCGTCCTCGTGTTCGCCGCGCTCGTGCTCGTCCACGTGCGGATCCACCTCGCGAGAGATCGTCTCTCGGCCGCCGTCCGGTTCCACGACGACGGGCTCGCGCGCCTCGACGGGACGTGGCGCGCGCGCACGCGCGGAGAGCGCTTCGATCGCGAGGATCACCCCTACGCGGACGATCTCGACGTCTTCGGCAAGGCGTCGCTGTTCGCGCTCGCGGACGCCACGGGCACGCGCTTCGGCGAGGAGAAGCTCGCCGCCTGGCTCGGGGGCGAGGACCTCGGCACGTTCCCGGAAGAATCCGTGCGGCGGCAGGAGGCCGTGCGTGACCTCTCGACGCGTCTCCGCCTGCGCGAGGAGCTCGCGGTCCTCGGCTCGATGCTCGGCGAGACGAAGCCCGATCCCAGGCCCTTCACCGCGTGGGCGAGGATGGACACGGGGCGCGAGCCGCCGTACCCCGCGGCGCTGGTGTGGTTCGCCCGGCTCCTGCCGCTCATCACGCTCGCGACGGTGGTTCTCGGGCAGCTCGGGACCCTCCATTCGCGCGCGTTCCTCGGCCCCCTCATCGTCGGCGTGCTGGTGTCGATGACGGCGCGGAGGAAGACCGACTCCATCGTGACGCGCGCCTCGTCCCGGCAGACCGGCCTCTCGCAGTACGCGGAGCTCATCGGCCTGCTGGAGCGGGAGACGTTCACCTCTCCCCTCCTCGTGGCGCACCAGGCACGGCTGCGCGCGAGCGGCCTCTCGGCGACGGCCGAGCTGGGGCGGCTCGGCGCCATCATCGGCTTCCTCGACGCCCGCGAGAACGCCGCCTTCCGCTTCATCGTCGCCCCTGTGTTCCTCTGGGACCTCAACTGCGCCGTCCTGCTCGACACGTGGCGTCGGCGCGCCGGCCACGCGATCGGCGGCTGGTTCGACGCCCTCGGTCACTTCGAGGCGCTCTCGAGCCTCGCGAACCTGGCCCACGATCGGCCCGCGGACGCGTACCCCACGTTCCGCAAGGAGCCCGGGCTCGTCGCCGAGGGGTTGGGCCACCCCCTCATCCCGCGCGAGTCGTGCGTGACCAACGACGTGACGTTTCCCGCGGCGGGCACGGGCCTCGTGATCACCGGCTCGAACATGGCCGGCAAGTCCACGCTGCTCCGGGCCGTCGGCCTCAACGCGGTCCTCGCCCTGGCGGGCGCGCCGGTGTGCGCCCGGAGGTGGGAGTCGGGGCCCTTCGTGCTGGCGAGCAGCATGCGCGTTCGCGACTCCGTCGTCGACGGCACATCGCGCTTCTACGCCGAGCTGAAGAAGCTCAAGAGGGTGCTCGACGTCGCGCGCGCGGGGGGCCATGAGGCGCCGCCGGCGCTCTTCCTCCTCGACGAGATCCTCCACGGCACCAACATGCGCGAGCGCCTCGTCGGCGCGCGCGCCATCGTGAAGGATCTGCTCGCGAACGGGGCGCTCGGCGCGGTCTCCACGCACGACCTCGCGCTCGGCGAGCTCGAGTCCGAGACGGGGGGAGCCATCCGCAACATGCACTTCGAGGAGCAGGTGACGGGCGACCGGATGACCTTCGACTACAAGCTGAGGCGAGGCGTCGTCACGAGCTCGAACGCCCTCCGGCTCATGAAGCTGGTGGGCCTCGACGTCGTCGACTGATCGGTCCGGATCAGTGGCGCGTGTCCCCGCGGGCGAGGGCGACCGCGTGCGCCACGATGGGGAGGACGAGCTCCCGTATGCCGAGGCGCGCCGCGCTGGTGCTCCCGGGCAGCGCGAAGACGACGTGCCGTCCCACCAGGCCGGCGGTCGCGCGCGAGAGGACCGCCCGCGGGCCGATGTCGTCCCACGAGAGCCGCCGGAAGGCCTCTCCGAAGCCGTCGAGCTCCTTCGTCAGGAGCGCGCGCACGGCCTCGTACGTGCTGTCCCGAGGGCCGATGCCCGTGCCGCCCGAGAGGACCAACACGTCGGCCTCGCCCGTCGCGACGACCCCCTGGATCAGGGCTCGGATGCGCTCCGGATCGTCGGGGATGATCTCGTGCCGCGCGTGCTCGAGCTCCATGCCCGGCCTCGGGTCGAGCGCGGGCTGGTACGCGCGGATCGCCTCGACGAGGGCTGCACCGGACGTGTCGTCCGCGGGCGTGCGCGTGTCGGAGACGGTGACGGTGAGGATCCTGATCGCCATACGAAACTGTGGCCTGACACGAGCGTACTACGCCGCGGGCGGCATTTTTGCTAGCCTCGAAGGAACGTGTACGCCCTCCCGATCCTGAAGCCTCACCGGGCGCCGCGCGTCGACCCGAGGTCCGCGCGGGTGTCGCTCACGGATCTCTGCGATCTGGCGTGCATCTACTGCCGACCCCACAAGCGCGACGGCTACCTCGAGCGGCGCCTCGGGCTCGAGGCGTGGCGCTCGATGCTGCGCGGGCTCTTCGAGGCGGGGGTGCGGCGGCTCAGGGTCACGGGCGGCGAGCCCCTGCTCCACCCGCAGGTGGTGGCGTTCGTGCGCGCGGTGCGCGAGATCCCTTTCGAGGACGTGGCGCTCACGACGAACGCGACGCGCCTCGAGGCGCTCGCGGCGCCCCTCCGTGACGCTGGCCTGATGCGCCTCAACGTGTCGGTCGACACGCTCGATCCGGCGCGTTTCTTCCGCATGACGCGCGGCGGGCGGCTCGCCGCGGTCCTCCGGGGCGTCGATGCCGCGACGCGCGCGGGCTTCGACGAGCTCAAGCTCAACGTCGTGGTCGTGCGTGGTGAGAACGACCACGAGCTCGAGGATCTGGTCCGCTTCGCGTGGGATCGCGGGATGATCCCGCGGTTCCTCGAGGTCATGCCCATCGGCGAGGGTCAGAACCTGCGCGATCGCGTGGTCCCTTACGGCGAGATGCGCGCGCGGATCGCCCACCTCCTCGAGGAGGCCCCGCCGGTGAAAGATCCGGATCGCGGCCCCGCGAAGTACACGCCCGCCCGCGCCGACGGGCCCGACGCAGGCAAGCGGGTCGGCTTCATCACGGGGACGAGCGACACGTTCTGCGGCGGTTGCGATCGCCTGCGCGTGGCGAGTGACGGCCACCTCCGGCCGTGCCTGGCGACGAACGACGGACTCTCCGCGAGGCACGAGGCGGAGCACGAGGACAGCGCCGCGGTCGCAGAGCGCGTGCACGAGGCGTGGAAACAGAAGCCCGACGGCGACACCTGGAAGGGCTGCACGGAGGCGACGGCGCGGGACGTGTCCATCCGGAAGATCGGCGGCTGAAGGATGCGCGTCAGGTTGCTGTACTTCGCAGCCGTCCGCGATCTCGCGGGGATCGCGGAGGAGGCCTGCGACGTGCCGGAGGGTCTGGACGTCGCCGCGCTCGCCCGCTGGCTCGAGGCTCGTCACGAGCCGCTGGCCGGCCGACTCTCCCACGTCCGGTTCGCGAGGAACGCCGTATTCGCGTCCGACGAGGCGCGCCTGGAGGAGGGCGACGAGATCGCCGTCCTTCCTCCCGTGAGCGGCGGCTGACGACGGTCAGTGCCCGTGCCCGTGCCCGTGCCCGTCTTCCGGCGAGCACCGTGCGTCCACCCAGCCCACCCACACGGCCCCGTCCGGCCCGTGCTCCCGCTTCCACACGGGGACACGCTCCTTGATGCGATCGATGAGCGCCTGCGCCGCCCGGAACGCCTCTCGGCGGTGAGGGGAGGCGGCCGCGCAGACGATCGCGACGTCGCCCACCGCGAGATCCCCCGTGCGGTGCACGGCGTAGAGCCGGACGTGCTGGTTCTCGGCCGCGATCTCCTCCGCGACCCGGCGCATCTCGTCCGTGGCCATGCGGTCGTAGGCGCTGTACTCCAACCGGGTCACGGGTCGCCCTTCCGAGCTGTCCCGGACGACGCCCGTGAAGATCGCGACCGCGCCGCACGACGGGTGCGCCACCGCGGCGTACGCCTCGTCGATCGACAGCGGGCGGTCGCGCACCTCGACGACGGCGATCACGACCCGCGCCTCCACGTGCCGCTCGCGCCCCCGGACTTCTCGTCGAGAAAGACCTCGAAGGACATGCCGCGATCCACCGCCTTCAGCATGTCGTAGAGCGTGAGCGCCGCGACGCTCGCGCCCGTGAGGGCCTCCATCTCGACCCCCGTCCGGCCCGTCGCGGAGGCCGTGCACTTCACCTCGAGGGAGGTCTCGCCGCGCGGCGCGATGTCCACGGCGACCCGGGAGAGCATCAGCGAATGGCACAGCGGCACGAGCTCCCAGGTGCGCTTCGCGGCCGAGATCCCCGCAATACGGGCGGTCGCGAGGACGTCGCCCTTCTTCGCTCGACCCCCGAGTGCCAGCGCCAGGGTCTCCGCCTTCATGTGCACGATCGCCGCTGCGACCGCGCGTCGGACCGTCTCCGGCTTGGCCGAGACGTCGACCATCCGGACCTCGCCCGACGGAGACACGTGCGTGAGCCCGCGCTTCGAGCGGGGCGCCTTCGGCTTCGGCCTCATAGTCCGATCGCCTCGAACCGGTAGACGTCCACGTCCGTCCCGGCTGCGAGATCCCCGACGTCCTCGGGGACGGACACGAGCGCGTTGGCGCGCGCCATGGCGAGGACCGCGCCGCTGGCCTGGTTCGCGAGCGGCGAGGCCACGCCGCCGTCGAGCACGGCGCGGACGAGCTCGCGGCGCCCGGCCTTGTGCCGCACCGGGGCACCGAGCCGGGCGCGTGCGGTCGTGTGTCGCGCATCCCGCCCGGCCATCTTGCGAAGGATGAGGGATCCGAAGAGCCCGAACGTCACCATCGCCGAGACGGGATTCCCGGGGAGGCCGAGGACCAGGCCGCCCGCGTGGCGACCGAGCGTCAGGGGCTTCCCCGGCTTCATGCGCACCTTGTAGAACGCGAGCTCCACCCCCGCGCGCTCGAGCGCCGGTCGCACGAGATCGTGATCGCCGACGCTGACGCCCCCGATGGTGACGAGGACGTCGGCGCGGGGCAGCGCGTCGGACAGGGCCCGGTCGAGGCCGGCGGCGTCGTCGCCCGCGGTCGGGACCAGCTCGGTCGTAGCGCCGAGGCGGCGCGCCATGGAGGCGATCGCCACGCCGTTGGACTCGGGGATGGATCCCGGGCGTTCCGGCGTTCCGGCGCGCCTGAGCTCGTCTCCCGTCGGCAACACGAGGACGCGAGGCGAGGCCACGACGCCGACGCGCGCGAGGTCGAGGGAGGCGAGGAGCGAGAGGTGAGCCGGACCGAGCACGATTCCGCGTGCGAGCGCGACCTCTCCCGCGCCGATGTCCTCGCCGCGTCGCCGCACGTTCGCGCCACGGTCCGGGATCCGCGGGAAGCGCACGACGCCGCCCTCCGCGACCACGTCCTCCTGCATCACGACCGTATCGGCGCCGCCGGGGAGCGGGGCCCCCGTGAAGATGCGCATCGCCGACCGGGTCGCCAGAGGCGGCGGCGAGATCCCCGCCTTGCTCTCGCCCACGACCGGCAGGAGGAGCGAACCGGCGAGATCGGTGGCGCGCACGGCGTACCCGTCCATCGTCGCATGGTCGAACGGCGGGAGAGGCGCGCGCGTATGAACGTCCGCCGCGAGCACGCGCCCGAGCGCGTCCTCGACGGCCTCCTCGCGTGGCGGCAGGACCGGCGTGGCGTCGAGCACCCGACCCATCGCTTCCTCGAACGAGAGCACGCGGTGTGAGTAGCACGACTGGAGGCCACTGGCGCGTGTATCCTGGCACCATGTCTCCCGAGGAGTGGCGCGCGCGTGGCGAGATGCTCTCGTTGCCGGATGGCCGGGTGTTCGTGCTCCAGATGGCGGCGGCCTCGCAGGCCGTGCCGGTCCTCCTGCTCCATGGGTTCCCCACGAGCAGCTGGGACTTCGCGGCCGTCGCCCGGGCGCTCGGCGAGGCGCGTCCGCTGATCTTCCTGGACTTCCTCGGCTTCGGTTTCTCCGAGAAGCCGCGCGACATGGGGTACTCGCTGTTCGAGCAGGCCGACGTCGTGTGTCAGGTCGTCCGCCACCTCGGGCACCCGCGCGTTCACCTCGTCGCTCACGACATGGGCACCAGCGTCGCGACCGAGCTCCTCGCGCGGCGCGAGCGGCGCCTCCTCCCGTTCGAGGTCTCGAGCCTGACGCTCATGAACGGCAGCGTCCACATCGAGCTCGCGAGCCTGTCGATCGGGCAGCACCTCCTGCGTTCGCCGCTCGGGCCGGTGTTCGCGCGCATCAACAACCGCCGGACCTTCAAGGTCCAGATGCGCCGGATCTTCGGGACGCCGCCCTCCGAGTCCGATCTCGACGGCATGTGGGATCTCGTCGCGCGCGAGGACGGCGCGGTGAACTTCCCGAAGATCATCGAGTACACGCGCGAGCGGTCGCGCTTCCGGCGCCGCTGGATCGGCGCGCTCGAGCGCCTCGACCTCCCGGCCCTCGTGGCGTGGGGCAGGAGAGACCCCATCGCCGTGGCCGCCATCGCGGAGGCGCTCGCGCGCGAGATCCCGGGCGCCGAGCTCGTCTGGTGGGACGATCTCGGTCACTACCCTCAGGTCGAGGCGCCGGAGCGGGTGGCCAGCGTGCTCCGCGAGTTCGTCGCGAGGGCCTGACCGATCCCGTCAGAGCTCGCCGTCGGTGAACGCCATCACGGCGCCGATGTCGCGCGTGCCGGCGGCCAGCGCGACGAGCCGGTCGAAGCCGATCGCGTTGCCGGCGCTGTCCGGCATGCCCGCCTCGAGCGCCGCGAGGAACGCCTCGTCGATGGGGTACACCGGCAGGCCGCGGCGCGCGCGCTCCTCTTGATCGGCCACGAAGCGGGCGCGCTGCTCGACGGCGTCGGTCAGCTCGCCGAAGCCGTTCGAGATCTCGACGCCTGCGACGTAGAGCTCGAAGCGCTCCGCGAAGCGGGGATCGCCCGGCTTCTTTCGCGCGAGGGAGGCCTGCGTGGCCGGGTAGTCCGTCACGAAGACGGCGTGATCGAGCGCGGCGAGCCCCGGCTCGACCCGGTCGACGAGCGCCCGGTAGAACGCGTCCTCGTCGTGCGCGGCGAGCCGTAGCGTCTCGGCCTCCGGGACGCCTGCATGTTGCAGGTAGGCCTCGGCCAGGGTCACCCTCCGGAAGGGTGGCCTCGTCGACACCGAACGCCCCTCGATCTCGACCTGGCCCCCCGTGACGGCGGCGACGAGCTGCTCGGTGTCGCTCAGGATCGCGTCGAGGCCCGCGTGTGCGCGGTAGAGTTCGAGGATGGTGAACTCCGGGTTGTGCCGCGCCCCCACCTCCCCGCGGCGGTACGCCCGGCCGATCTGGTAGATCCGCGCGTGTCCGCCGGCCAGGAGCCGCTTCATCTGGTACTCCGGCGAGGTCACGAGCCAGCGCGCGCGCCCGGGCGCGTTCGTCTCGAAGGCGTCGAGGTGCACGTCGAGGCCGGGGCAGGGGACGAGCGTCGGCGTCTCCACCTCCAGGTATCCGCGCGACGCGAAGAAGGCGCGCGTCCGCGCGAGGAGCTCGGCCCGCAGGTCGAGCCGCTTCCGCGCCGTCACGGCGCGAGGCCCGCCAGCAGGATGCTCGACAGCTGCCGCGCCGCCCGCTTGAGGCCGCCCTCCTCGGCGCGACCGAGGGCCCAGGTGAGGGCGATGCCGTCGAGGGCGCCGAACGTCGCGCGCGCCACGAGGTGGGGAGAGACGTCGGCGCGGAGCTCCCCGCTCTTCTGGCCGTCGGAGACGATCCTCGCGATCGCGTCCAGGTACGCGGAGAAGTGCGGGGCCGCGTACTCCTTCATCAGGCGCGTCGACTGCCGCACGATGACGGTCACGACCTCGGCCAGATCGCGCTCCCCCTCGAGCAGGCCGAGCTGCATCTCGATCACCGCCTCGAGGCGGTCCGCGGCGGTCTTCTTCTTCGGGAGCTCCTCGCGCATGTACGAGAGCAGGCGGTCGACCCGGTCCTCGAACAGGGAGACCAGGAGGTCCTCCTTGGAGTCGAAGTAGAGGTAGATCGTCCCGTCCGCGACGCCGGCGGCCTTCGCGATGTCGCTCACGCGCGTGGCGAAGAACCCGCTCCGCGCGAACACGCGGACGGCCGCGGAGAGGATGCGCTCGCGCTTGTCGCCCGACCGGCGCGGGCCGGCCGCTCGTCGCGCCTCATCTCGCCTGGATTTCGCGGACTTGCGTGCGCTGAGTGAGGATTCACTCATGTCGGCACGGCGAGTATCACCGCCCACGGGCGGGGTCAACGCGCGAGGAGCATGCGCTCGGCGAAGAGCGCAATCTCGTGGCCCATCCACGGGCCGAGCGCGACGAGCCCACCCGCGACCGCGAGCATCCGCGGGAGGTGCGCCACCGTCGGATCCTGGACCTGCGACGCCGCCTGGAACGCCGACACGACGAGGCTGACCGCGGCGGTCACGGCGACGACGGGGAGCGCCACCACCACAGACAGGAGCAGGGCCTCCCGCGCGTGAAGGGCGAGCTCCGCCGCGGGGATCATCCGTCGGCGGCGGCCGCGTCGCTGACGACCGCGCCGTCGCTGCTCGGAGCGGCGTCCGCGTCGGGACTCTTGGCGTCGACGGCGGCGTCCGCGCCGGCTTCGGGAGACGGGGACGTCGACGTCCCGGTGGGCGTCGTGTTGGTGCCCTGCGTGCTCTTGGGCTTGCACGCGCCCGCCGTCACCTGGGAGAGATCGGGCGGACAGCAGCGCGGCGAGCTCTGGTCGACCAGGTCCTTCGCGGCGGTGCAGCGGAGGCCGTCCTCGCAGGCGTCGTTGTCATCGGGGTACGAACAGCGCTCGCCGACGCTCTGGTTCGAGCAGCCGCCGTGGAGGACGAGCGCGCCGAGGGCCGCGGCGCAGGCGAGGAGCGCCCGGAGCCCGAGGCGCGCGCGAAGGTACCCGCGTTGCATCGGCGGGAGATTCGCCTTCCGTGGCCGAAATGCCAAGGAAAAACGGCCTCCAGGCCCAAAAACGGCGACGCGACGCGGGTCGTGGGCCGCGGGTCAGTCACCCTCCTCGCGGCGCAGCTTCTCGTTCTTCCGGTCGACCGCCTCGGCGAACAGACCGGTGTACTGCGCCGCGCTCGCCAGCGAGAAGACCAGCGAGAGGTACACGAGCGCGCGTCCGACCTTGACGAGGTCGACCACGCCGAGGTCGAGGCCCGCGTAGGCGAGCCGCACGGGGTAGCCGACGATGAGCGCGATGATGCCGATCATCTGCAGCGCTGTCTTCACCTTGCCCTCCTGGCCGGCCGAGATGACGACGCCCTCGCTGGCGGCTACGCCGCGCAGCCCCGTGATGCTGATCTCGCGCGCCAGGAGCAGGATCACGACCCACGCCCCCACGCGGTTCATCGGGACCATCCAGACGAGCGTCGCCATCACGATGAGCTTGTCGGCGAGCGGATCGAGGAGCTTGCCGAGCACCGACACGACCCCGAGCTTGCGCGCGAGGTAGCCGTCGAGCGCGTCGGTGAGCGCGGCCAGCGTGAAGATGAGGCCGGCATAGAAGCAGTCCCTGGGCGTGTCGCGGTCGAGGTAGTAGATGCAGGCCGGGATCATGACGATCCGCGTGAACGTGATCAGGTTCGGGATGTTGAGCGCGTCCTCGGCGAGGGAGCGGCGCCGCTCGCGCTTTCGCGCACGGATCAGCGACGGGCGCGCGTGCCCCGGCTCTTCCTGCCGCCCGCCAGAGCTCTCGACGTCTTCGGTCATGTGAGGAGGAACACCTGCCCCTCGCCGGCGAACGCGAGCATCCCGCGCTGGCCGCAGGGGGCCTCGCCCGGCGGGAGCGCGCGCGGCACGATGCGGCCGGTCCAGCCGAGGACGGCCTCCTTGCGCGCGGAGACCCCGTGGCCGCCGCGCACGTCGAGGGCGAGGGAGGCGCGCGGGAACTCGACGAGCACCGCCCCCGTGCCGCGCACCCGGACGAGCCCCACGTGCTCGCCCTCGCTCGTCGTGAGGCGCCCGTTCTCGAACACGAGCGCGAGATCGAGCGCGACGAGCGTGTCCTCGCGCAGGAACCAGGGATCCGGCCCCACGGCGAAGCGCACGAGCGTCTGCCCGTGGCGGGCGCCGAGCACGAGCTCGCCTTCGCCGCGGATGTCGACCATCGGGTTGCTCGCGCCCCCGAACGCCTCCGACGTCCTGGCGCGCGTCCGCTTCTCGAGCACGGACGTCGACAGCGAGGTCGTCATCGAGCGGATCGCAGCCAGCCGCGCGGCGAACCCCCGATCGGGCTGGCCATCGAGGCGCACGAGCGCGAGCTGGTCGTGGACCACGGTGATGTCGTAAGGCGCGCCAAACGGCGGTGCCTCGGGCGCCGCGGGCCTCGCGGTGACCGCGGGGCGCGGGGGCGGGGCGGCTCCGTCGCGCGGAGGAACGCGCATGCCGGCGAAGGGCGACTGCGCCGACGGCATCGTTCGCTCCTCGGTGACCACGCCGAGGTTGTGGGGGACCACCGTGGGTTTGGCGTCTGCGCCGCCATCCGGAGGAAGCTCCGCGGTGACGGCGACGCGCTTGGCGGGTGCCTCGTCTACGTCGAGGTCGTGACCGAGCGATGCCCGCGCGACCTCGTGCACGATGATGGTCGCGTCCGACTCGGGGCCTCGCGAGTCGGGCTCCGCGCCGTCGGGCTCCCCGGCCACATCCTCCTCCCGAGACGCGGACGGCGGCGCAAGCGCGGACGCGGGGGGGAGCGGCGCGTCCTCGGCGGGGATGGGCTGCGTCGGCGCGCGTGGACCTGGCGCGGACGGATGGTCGCTCTGCGCGATCCTGTCGGCCATGCGCCGCGCCATCTGCGGGTGGTTGCCGAGGGCGAAGGCGCTCTCGGCCTTCTGGTACTCCCCGAGCCGTTCGTACGCGAGGCCGAGGTAGCCCCAGGCGCGCGTGTGGTTCGGGTTCAGCTCGGTGAGGTCCTCGAGCTCCTGCCGCGCGAGCGCGATCTGCCCGGTCTTCAGGTAGCAGAGGGCGAGGTTCAGCTTGAGCGCCGGATCGCGAGGGTTCACCCTGAGGAGGCCGTCGAAGATGGCGATCGCGCGCGGGTAGAGGCCGAGGCGAAAGTACACGACGGCGAGGAGGTCCTGGCCCTTCGCGTCGCGCGGGGACAGGCGGAGCGCAGCCTCGAGCTCCTCCTTTGCCTCGAGCACACGGTTGTCGCCGAGCAGCTCGCTTCCACGGTACAGGTGAAAGAGGAAGTCCTCGTTGGCGCCCTCACCCACGTCGGTGGACGGGCGATACGAGCCGAGGTGCGGCCTGTCCGAGTCGAGTGGGGACATCCTGCCGCATCGTAGCGGTCGCGTCACGCGGGCGGGGGGAAAACCGACCGCCCTCCCGTCAGCCTGCGGCGTCGGAGAGCGCGCGCGGTCTGCCTCGATCGCGCCAGATCCCGACAATCGCCACCGCGGCGATGACGAGCGCGCCGATCAGGCTGACCCCGACGCCGCCGTCGAGACCGCCGAGGTGGCCCGACGCCGGCCCCACGTCGACCACGCCGCCGCGGAGGACCGTGGCCACCATGAACGCCCACGCCCCGTGCGCCGCCATGGCGCGCCACGCGCCACGGTCCCGGATCCAGAGGTACGAGGTCGCGAAGCCTCCCGCCACGCTCACGACCGTCTCGCCGAGCCACGCCCCGTGCCCGAACGTCCACGCGCCGGACGCGAGCGATCCCGCGGCCAGCTTCGCCCACGGGGGCGAGGCGCGCATCGCGCGGAACAGGAGGCCGTGCGCGAGCAGCTCGTGGCGAACGGCGAGGAAGACGGGCGCGATCAGCGCGGCGATCAGGTCGAGCCCCGGCGCCCCGGCCCGCGCCGGCGCGATGCGCGCCGCGACGATCACGGCGGCCGCGATCGCCGCCGCGGCCACGCCCATCCCAGCCCCCTCCGCGACGCGCCGGGCGATCGTGCGGGTCGAAGGGATGGGCGCGAGCGGATCGCTCCACGCCACGCCCAGACCCCCGGTCGCGAGCTCGGTCAGGATCGCGGGTGCGACCGCGGCTGCGTTGCCGTTCTCCGCGAGGTACCCCCGGGCCACGTCGCTGATCGCGTAGACGGCGAGCAGGGCGGCGCCCATCTTGGCGGCGTCGATCGCCGCGGCCCGTGGCTCACTCGAAGCTGACGAGCTTGGCATTGCCCTCGACCGCGTCGCCGACGGAGACGTGCACGCCGGCGACCTTGCCCGCTGCCTTCGCCTTGATCTCGTTCTCCATCTTCATCGCCTCGACGACGATGAGCGCCGCGCCCGCCTCGACGACGTCACCAGGGCCGACGACCACCTTGATGACGCGACCTGGCATGGGGGAGCGAACGAGCTTTTCGAGCGTCTTGGCGCCGCTCTTGCGCGCGCGCTCGGCGGCCCGGGAGCGGTCGCTCTCTACGCGCACGTAGCTGCGATGTCCGCTGGCGATCGCGCCGAGATCCGGCGGGGTCCCCTCGACGGTGAGATCCACGACATGCCCGCCGACCCGGAGCGACAGCGCGTCACCGACGGGGAGGACGTCGACGTCGACCCTGCGATCCTCCACCCTCACGTCGAGCGCGCCATCCGGCAGCTCGATCACGTCGACGGTGATGGGCGCCTCGGCCCGTGAGAGGTGGACGTAATAGCGCATGTCAGGGCTCCCGGCGGCTCCGGACGACCCGTGCCGGCACGCCGACGACCACGGTGTAGGCTGGGAGGTCGCGCGTGACGACGGCGCCCGCGCCGATCTGGACGCCGCGTCCCACCGTCACCCCGGGCAGGAGGATCGTGCCGAGCCCGATGTCGCAGTCGTCCTCGATCACGACGGGGCGGAACGAGATCTCCTGCCGGATGATGGGTTCGTGGGGGTTCTGATCCTTGTGGGTCGACGTCAGGATGCGCACGCACGGCCCGATCCCGACGTTCTTGCCTATCGTGATCCCACCCGCCGAGTGGAAGAGGCACTGCTGGCCGATCCACGTGCCGGATCCGATGATCATCTCGTTCTTGAAGTACCCCTTGAGGATCGTCTGGTGACCGACGTAGACGTTGCTCGCGAGCGAGATCGTCTCCGGGTGAAAGACGAGGCACTCGTCCTCGATGACGGTGCCCTCGCCGAGGTGCTTGAAGTTCCAGGGAGGCTTGCCGGTACCGTGGCTCTTCATCGTGCCCTCACTCCCCCGTCTCGATCAGCTGGGTGATCCGGTCCATCGAAGCGTCGAGGATCCGGCTCTGGAACCAGCGCCGCGCATCGGCGCCCACCTTCTTGTAGTGCTCCGGGCGCCTCGCATAGTCGCCGAGGATGGCGGCGATCTCGTCCGTCGACCGTCCGGGCATGATCGGGAAGAGATCCTCCTTCGGGTACATCGAGTCGTCGCGGTAGTGGAGGAGTGGCTTGCCGAGCGCGATGCCCTCGATGATCGTGCCACAGAAGTTCCAGCTGAGACCGTACTCGCCGCAGACGATGTCCGCGAGCGAGATCCCGACGAGGACCTCCTTGCGCGCCATGAGCGGGAACCAGAAGACCCTGCTCTTGATGCCGAGCTCGGCGACGAGCGCGCGCGAGGCCTCGACGTCCGGCCCGTACTCGAGGACGACGAGCGCCGTCCGCAGCTCGGGGTGCTCCGCGCTGAACTTGGCGAAGCCGCGGATGAGGCGATCGTTGCCCTTCTGCGAGAACGGCGAGTACGGGACGCGCCAGATGTGGCGCGCGTGATGGAAGACGATGACGTCGTGCGCGTGCCGGATCCTGAGGAACTCGTGGTACCAGGCCGACTTGCCGTAGTAGCCGGGGAGCGACTCGGGGTTGAAGGTCCCAGCGTGGATGGGCGCCAGCGGCAACGCGATCCGCCTGCCCTTGCACCCGAGCCTCGCGAAGAGCTTTTCGAACTGCGGCGTGTAGGAGCCTCCGAGGAAGCGCGCCTCCCGGATCCCGGCGCGCTGCGCGGCCGGGAAGACGAAGGGGGACATGAGCGCACCGCGCCGCGGCGCCGACGGCGTGAAGAACGGGAGCTCGGCGAGGTCCGATCCGTAGGGAACGAACATGTCGACGACCATCCCGGCGCGGTGCATGAAGGCAGGGACCGCGCCGCTGGCGAAGATGAACCGGTACGGCGCCAGATCGCGCCGCACGGTGGCCGGCGAGACGCCGGTGAAACGGGTGTGATCGCCCCACGCCAGACGATGGGTGTACCGCTGGTAGCTGAGGTCGAACATGTCGAACGACGGGTGGAAGTGCGTGTCCTCGTTGTTGAGGAGCAAGAGGTGCGCGTCGATGCCCTTCTCGCGGAGCTGGCGCACCATCGAGGACGGGTGGTTGTTCATGTTGCAGACGAAAGCGACCTTCATGGGGGCTCCGCCGGCAGCCCCGCCTCCCGTCGCCGCTGCTCCACCTCCTCGATGTGGCTCGCGCGCCACTTCACGAGCTCCTCGATCCCCTGGCGGAGCTCGTTCTTCGCGGTGAAGCCGATCTCCTCCGTCGCGCGCGCCGTCGAGCCGAGGCGGTTCTTGACGAAGCTCTGGGTCTGCGGCTCGTACTGGATCCGCGCCTCCTTGCCGAGCACCGCGAACACGGTGCTCGCGAGCTCGCGGAGGCTCGTCTTCTTGCCGGTGGCGACGTTGTACGCGCGATCGGTGGCGTCCGCCTTCATGGCGCAGACGTTGGCACGCGCGCAGTCGCCGACGTAGATGAAGTCGTAGGCTTGGCTGCCATCGCCGTGGAGGATCGGGGGGAGCCCCTTGTCGATCCGGTCGAGCATCTTCATGATGACGGCGACGTACGCGCAGCGGTCGTCCTGCCGCGGGCCGTACACGTTGAAGTAGCGGAGCGCGACGTAGTCGAAGCGGTTCTCCGTCTTCAGGTAGCGGTGGTGGTGCGCCCGGACGATCTGCTCGCCCGCGATCTTGCTGGCGCCGTAGAACGTGTTGTTGTTGAACGGGTGATCCTCCGTCATGGGCTCGGTCACGGCGTCGCCGTAGACGGACGCCGACGACGAGAACACGAGGCGCTTCACGCTGGAGTTCGCGCAGGCCTCGGCGACGTTGAAGGTCCCGCGGATGTTGACGTCGAAGGCGGACGCCGGGAACTCCCAGCAGTGGAGCAGCCACATCGCGGCGAAGTGGAACACACCGTCGATGCCCTGGGTCGCCGCCTGGAGGACGTCCGCGTGAAGGAGCTCGCCGCCCGCGGGATAGAGCGTGACGCGGGGGTCGGTCATCGCGCCCCGGAGGTTCTCCATCTTGCCGCGCGAGAAGTTGTCGAAGACGCGGATCTCCTTCACGTCCTCCTTCACCAGCTCGTCGATCGTGTGCGATCCGATGAACCCGGCGCCGCCAACGACCAGAAGCCTCTTTCCTCGGATGTCCATCGCTTCTCCAGTCAGCGCGCCTGGGGTGGCTCCAGGACGCTGTGCTCGACGCCCGAACGGCCCAGCTCGAGCGCGACGCGCAGCGCCGTTCGCCCCTCCTCGCCAGAGACGGGCGGGGGCGTGTCGTCGAGGATGCACGCGAGAAAGGCCTCGAGCTCGACGCGGAGCGGCTCGCGCTTGGGGATGTACGTCTTCAACACGTCGCCTTCGATGGCGCCGGAGAAGTGCGTCGCGGGCTCCCACGAGTCGTTGATGCGGCCGTTCTTGTAGAAGTGGACGTCCTGCGTCAGGTAGTCGCAGACGTACATCCCGCCGGGCCCGAGGACGGAGAGCTGGCGCAGCTTCTGCGGGGAGAGCCAGCTGATGTCGAGGACGCCGACGACGCCGTTCGAGAACCGCAGGAGGCCGTTGAGCGTGTCCTCGCAGGTTGCGTGCGCACGGCGCGCCGTCTCGGCGTAGGTGCGGACCACGGTGGACCCCGTGATGAAGTGCATCACGTCGATGTCGTGGGTGGCGAGATCCAGGATGACGCCGACGTCCGTCACGCGCGGAGGGAACGGCGAGAGCCGGCGAGCATGGAGCTGGAAGACCTCCCCGATCTCCTTGCTCGCCACGCGCTGCTTGATCTCCTGGACGGCCGGGTTGAAGCGCTCGATGTGGCCCACCATGAACTTCACGCCGGCGGCCCTCGTCACCTCGATCATCCGGTCGGCCTCGTCGAGGCGCTTGGACATCGGCTTCTCGACGAGGACGTGCACGCCGGCCGCTGCGAGATCGGCCACGATCTCGCAGTGGAGCTCGGACGGCACGGCCACGATCGCGGCCTCGGGGCGCTCGCGTTCGAGCATCTCGCGGTACTCGGCGTAGACCTTCACGCCCTGGAGCGGCCGGTACGCGGCCCGCACGTTGGCCGCGGGGTCGGCGACCCCCACGAACGCGGCGGTCTGGAGATCGCCGAGCACGCGCGCGTGGTTCCTGCCCATCGAGCCGAGCCCGATCACGCACGTCTTGATGTCCCTCATGGTCGGATGCGTCTCCAGGTCAACGTCGGCGGCTCGCGGACGAGACTCCTCTGCTCGATTCGTGGCGGCAAGGGGTGCTTGGATTCAAGGCCCGCGGACTGTAGACAAGAACGCCGGGCATTTCCAGGGCCTTACGAGGGCGTCGGAGGGCGCGGCCCCCCGTCGGCACGCGTGGTGGCCGCCACCGGGCAGGGTGTTCAGGTGCGAGAGAAGCGCTTCTTGAGGCCCGCGAAGCGATCCTCGATGAGGAGCTTCGAGCCGTAGGCGAAGAGGAGGCCGAGGGCGCTCGCGATGACCGCGCGGAGGGAGGCCACGAGCCAGCGGTCCATGCCGGGGATGCGGAGGATCCGCCAGCCAATCGCCTCGCCGTACTCGTGGAAGACGTAGGCCGCGTAGGTGAGGCCCCCGAGGTAGCGGAGGGGTCGCCGCGACATGAAGCGCGCCACGGGCCCGTCCCCGAGCCCGATCACCGCCACGAGGAGGCCCGTCGCGTACGGCTCGAGGAGGTAGGGCGAGAACGCCCCCATCGACAACGTCTCCGGGACGCGATCGAAGAACGCGCTGCCGAGGACGGTCAAGATCGCGAGGACCTCCCCCGTGAGGCCCAGGCGCTTCATCCGGGAGATCAGGGCCTGCGGCGCGACCATGAGCGCCTGGGCGAGCGCCGCTCCGATGAGGAGGTTGTCGGCCCAGCTCGTCACGTGCCAGAGCCGCGCGACATTCCACCCCGCCGCGTACGCCCCCGCGCGCAGGAGGTAAGACGCGATCGCGTAGACCATCACGACATGCGTCACCGGGGCCTTGCGAGCCGCGAACGCAAAGGTCGCGGGGAACAGCACGTAGAACTGCTCCTCCACGCACAGGCTCCACAGCACGTTGATGGGAGACGGCAGGGAGCCCTCGACGTAGTTCCCCACGAACAACGCGAAGGCGGGGTAGATCACGCGGTAGAGTCGCGGGCTCTCGGTGCATCCGAGCGGGAGCAGGAACCGCGGCCCGAACAGGACCGAGGCGAGGACGGCCACGCCGAGCGCCGTGTAGTAGACCGGCCAGATCCGGAGG
This sequence comes from Myxococcales bacterium, assembly GCA_005777185.1. GTDB lineage: Bacteria > Myxococcota_A > Polyangia > Polyangiales > Polyangiaceae > SXNL01. The sequence goes on along the minus strand of SXNL01000187.1, from coordinate 20,365 downwards.
GTGCGGCGCGCGTAGAACGCCTTGAGATCGATCCGCCCGTGTTTCTCCCGCTCCTCGAGGAGGAGCTTCGTGATCAGGAACCCGCTGAGCGTGAAGAAGACATCTACGCCCGGGCGGCCGAGGTTGGCCATGAAGTCACGCATGAACGCGAGCGGGTGGGCCGCGTTCTGGTGGATCTGCGCGTCGGAGAACGCGTGGTTCGTGGCGACGCAGAGGTAGCAGAAGAGCCGCAGGCCATCGAGCGCCGGGAAGTACTTCGGGACGCCGCTCGGCGCAGGATCCGCGGTGGCCATGGAGGCTCGGAACATACTCGACCCGCGCGCCGGACCGCCACGAGATCGACGGCTCGAGGACCCTCGAGCGAGGCGTCGAGGGCCTCGCGACCCCGGGTCGAAGGCCGTGCTCCTCCCGACGGGCGTGCTACTAGTGGGGCATGTCGCTAGGGCACCTCCGTTGGGCGGCGGGCGCGGCGGTGGCCTGCGGTCTCGTCCTCGTCGGCGCGGCGGGCGTGGGTCCTGCGTGCGGGTTCCCGACGGTGGGCTGGCCGCCGAACGACGCGTCGCCTCACGACCCTGGGGTCCTCGAGGGCGCCGACGCCGGGCCGCCTCGACCGCTGACCTTGATCGGCCCTCCGGCGGGGACGCGGTGGGAGAGGGAGAGCTCTCACCTCATCACCTGGGATGGCCCCGTCCCGCTTCCGTCGATCACGGCCGTGATCGCGACGAGCTTCGACGCCGGACAGACGTGGCGGCTGCACGACACCATCGACGCGAACGCGCGCCGTTACGTGTGGACGCTGCCCGCGAGCGGGCCCTCCCGGGGACGCCTCCGCGTCAGCATCGGGAGCTACGTCGCGGAGACCGTCGACGTCGAGCTCGAACCGACCACGCGACGGAACTACTCGTGGACCCGGGTCCAGGACGCGATGCCCTGTCAGATCCGCGACGGCGCCGGCGCCCTCGTCCACCAGGGTCGCATGTGGCTCATCGGAGGCTGGAACCCCGCGATCTTCCCGAGGGGGTCCGCCAACGACGTCTGGAGCAGCAGCAACGGCGTGACGTGGACGCTCGAGAAACCGAACACCTACCTCGACGCGACGTTCGACAGGAACCGTGACTTCGAGGGTCGGCACTTCGCAGGCTACCAGGTCGTCGGCGGTAAGATGTGGATCCTCGGCGGTGACCCCGTCCAGGGGATCTACCAGACCGACGTCTGGAGCTCGGTGGATGGAAAGGCGTGGACGCGCGTGGATCGCTTCCCGACGGAGACGAGCACGGTCTACCTCCCCCCCACGCGTGACATGCCCCCGTTCGGGCTCCGCAGCCTGCACATGACGGGTGCCCTGGGGGGCAAGCTCTGGATCCTCGGCGGGCAGACCAACGACGCTTGGGTTCACCCGTTATGGCCAGGCGTGCCCTGGGCTGTGTTCAACGACGTGTGGACGTCGGACGACGGCGCATCCTGGAGCCGCGTGGAGCCCCGAAGTCCCACGTGGGAGCCTCGGGGCATCGTGAGCGACTGCCCCGTGTACAAGGGCCGCATGTGGGTGATCGGCGGGGGGGTCTACGACAACCACCCCATCGTGCCGGAGCATCCCCGCGAGTTCCACGCCGACGCGTGGAGCACGGCGGACGGCGCCACGTGGACGAAGGCGGCGGAGCCGCCGCCCTTCTCGCCCCGTCAGTACCACAACGTCGCCGTCTTCGACGACCGGCTATGGGTCGTCGGCGGCTACAACCCCCTCGGAAACCAGGGCGATGCCTGGTACACCAGGGACGCCGTGAACTGGTACCGTGCGGACCCACCTCCCGCGTATCTCGCGCGACACGCCGCGAGCGTGTGGGTGCACGGCGGCGCCATGTACCTGGGCCTGGGGAGCGCAGCCGACGCCGCGTTGAAGTTCGTCGCCGACATGTGGCGCATCGCGGCGGAATGACGGGAGGAGGCCGGACTTGCGTGTCGCGCTGCTGAACAACATGAACAACATGGCGTTCTCCGTCGCGCGCTACCTTCGCGATCGCGGCCACGACGTCACCCTGCTCGTGATGAACCAGGAGCTCGTCGAGGCCGCTCACTTCGATCCGTCGTGCGACACGTTCGACCTCGCCTACCAGGCGTACATGCGCCGCCTCGAGTGGGGTGACGGCAAGGCCTTCGCGACCCACGACATGAAGCGGGTGGAGCGCGATCTCGCGCCCTACGACTTCGTGATCGGATCGGGCTCCGCTCCGGCGTACATGGCGCGCATCGGGCGTCGCCTCGACGTCTTCATGCCCTTCGGCTACGACCTCGCGTGGGATCCGTTCCGGCCCCCCGCGTTCAATCGCCGCAGCCTCCGGTCGCTCCTCAGCTACCCGATGTGGCAGCGGCGAGGGATCCGCGCATCCCGCCACGTACTCGGCGACTGGGCGCCCTCGATGATCGAGGAGCCCCTCGCGCGGCTCGGCTACGAGGGACACCGTGTGTACGCCTCGCCTGCCCAGCCGTACGGACCCATCTACGCTCCGGAGGTCGTCGAGAGGTACAAGGGCCGCACGTACTGGTACCCGCTCATCCAGGCGTTCCGGGACCGGATGGATGTGGTCATCACCTGCCAGTCCTGCCACGTCTGGAAGAACCCGAACGCGGTCCGCTTCTCGAAGGGGAACGACAAGATCATCCGCGCGGTCGCGTCCTTGAAGGAGCGCCGGCCGGGCGCGCGGGTCGGCATCGTGTTCTACGAGTACGGTTTCGACGTGGAGGCCTCGAGGGATCTCATCGCGGAGCTCGGCGTGGAGGACGCCGTCCTCTGGCTGCCCCGATCGAACCGGAAGGACATCATGGTCAACCTCTCGCTCACGGATTTCGCGGTCGGGGAGCTTGGTTCCACGTCGTGGTTCTCCGGCGGGGCGATCTTCGAGGGCCTGTGCGCCGGCAAGCCGTTGCTCCACCGCCGGGACGACGCCGAGTTCGTGGAACGCCATCCGGACATGTACCCGCGGGTGAACGTCCACGCCGCGGAGGACATCGTGACGGCCGTCCTCGGGTACCTCGACGCCTCCGAGCCCTACCGCGAGATGGGGCGTCGGGGTCGCGCGTGGTTCGAGGAGCACGTCGCGGGCCGCTCGATCTCCGCGGTCGAAGCGCTGTTCACCGACCTGCCTCGGGTCGACGGTCGCTGACGCTCTCGCGGGCTGCGAGCGGCGCGCGCGACGCGTCGCGGGCCTTCGACGTCACCTCAGGAAGTTGCAGGACTGCGTCGCGAGGCAGCGGTGCGAGCCCGGGTGGCTCGCGAAGTACGCGTCGGTGCCGCCGCTCGCGAGGAAGCGGATGAGGAGGTGGTTGTAGTACACCGCGTCGTCGAAGGCCTTGCAGGGATCGCCGTTCACCCACACGTGTGTGCCCCCCGGTTCGTTGTAGGCGTGCACGAGGCCCACGAGCGGCGCGGTCCCGCGGTATCCGTCGGCGTCGGGGGAGAAGGGTGGCGTCCGCGTGCGCGGCGCCCACGCGGCGTCGAGCGCGGCGGGGTCGGTCCCGCGCGTCGCCGTGCGCACGAGCCGGAGGGGGCGCTCGGGGCGCACCTGGTCCCATCGGTCGGCGCCCTCGGCGAGCCAGTCGACGTCGGGGAGGGCCGTCGCGCACGCGGCGGCGGCGGACGGCGGGGAGGTGCAGACGGCGCTCTTCACGTAGTTCGCAGCACACGCGGGTCCACCTCTCGTGCGCTTCGTGCGCGAGAGGCCCTCGGTGACGTGGTACGCGAGGATCGCGTCGTGCGGTGTCCGACCCCCGAGCGCCTCGTAGAGCGCCGGTGGGGTCGCGTAGGCGGCGTACTCGGGGTATCGCACGACGGCGCTCGGCGGGAAGAACGGCAAGGCACCGGCGACGCGCGCGAACGCGATCCCCGTACCCGTCGGCACGAGGAAGTCCCCCGCCGTGTCGAACGTGATGATCCCGCGCGGCGGCATCGGCGCGCCGTCGAGCCCGGGCAGTGGCTCGAGCGCGTACGACCTCGCGAAGTTGATGGGATCGCCGGGATCGAGCGCCGCCTGGAGGAGGCTCATGAGCTGGCGTAGCTCGGGCGATTGGCGGAGCAGGCCGAGGCCCTCCTGCACGGCCACGAGCGGCGAACCCACCGGGTAGAACCGGCCCTGGAACTGCTGGCAGCCTGGTTCGCCCTCGAGCCCGGCCCGCGCCGTGGTCTCGCCGCACGTGGGCCGCCCGTCCGCCACGGGCCCGAACTTCGTCGCGCGCTGCTCGAACGTGCGGATCCTCCGGCCGGGGCCCGCGTCGGCCACGACGTTGCAGTCCTTGTACGAGTCGACCGCGTCCTTCTTTGCGTACACCTGGACGTCGAGGCGGTCTCCGATGTCGGCGGCGATCGGCACCCGGAAGCGTACGCCCTTCTCCGTCCGCCCGCAGCGGACCTCCTTCGTGCGCAGGTTCCGTACGAGGACGGTCATGCCCTCGTCCAGCTCTGCCTTCGGGAGGCAGGCGACCTCGATCTCGACCGCCTTGTCGAGGTCGACCACGATCATTCGGACGCTCGCGTCGGCCTCGGCGCAGCGCGTCTTGTCCTTGCGCGTCGACGCGGGCAGGGACACGAGGATGGGGCTCATCGCCTGCAGGAGCACGGGATCCGGCGTCAGGCGCGACCGCGCGGCGATGTCGGTGAGCCCACCGCCGCCCGAGATCGGCGCGGCGGCCTTCACGTTGGGATCCACCGCGCCGTGGATCATGGCCATGATCCCACCGAGCGAGTTGCCCGACGTGTAGATCGGCGCCGGACCGCCCAGGTCCACGACGCCGTCGCCGTCGAAGTCGCCGAGGAGCTCCGGCCGGCCGTCGCCGGTGTAGTCGTCCCCGCGCGTGGCGTCGCCGAAGCTCCTGAGGAGGCGCGTTCCCTGGACGAGGTCGATCACGCCCTGCCGGATGTTGTCTCGCGAGTGGAACGCGTGCGCCGTCCAGATGTGGCCGCCGGAGTCCGGGAGTCCGTCGCCGTTCAGATCGTGGTGCCGCCCGACCTGCAGCGCGTTCACCATCGGGACCAGGCACACGCCCGTGAGCGCGCCCGCCGCGAGCGCGACCTGGCCGGTGTCGAGGGCGAGCCCGTGCCCCGGCAGATCGATCGCGAACATCGCCACGCCCTGCTTCGCGAAGTACCCGGCGCGCACGAGGATCTCGGCGGTGCTGAGGCCCGTGCCGTGCGACCACATCGCCGTGGGGAAGGGCGGGGCGCGCCCGGGCTTCTTCTTGGGTACGGAGATCAAGAAGGGCACAGTGTCCCGCGAGACCCGACCCTCGCCGGTCTTGAAGTTGAGGAGGAAGCGCCCGTCCGGATCCTCGTTCTTCGCGTCGCCCATGAAGTAGGGCGAGTCGTACGTGCCGAGCACGAGGTAGTCGACGTTCTCGAGGCTGTCGAGGAGGGCGCGCTGCTCCTCGCCCTCGAGGCCTGCGACCTGCTCGACGAGCTGCCGGAACGCGTCGCGCGATCCGTCGAGCCGGACGATGTACGGGGCGTCCTTCTTGGGCTTGCAGCGCGCGTCGTCCTGCCAGCCCTCGACGTCCGCGTCCCTGTCGCGCGCGAGGCCCACCGCGCGCATCACGGTCGCCTTCGGCGGGAACTCCGTCGCGAGCCGCGCGAACGGCCCCCGCCCGTGGAGGCCATCGCGGAGGATCACGAGGTCCTCGGAGACGGGGCCCGTGGTGAAGCTCCACGTGAAGGCCACGTGATCGAGCGACGTGCCGGCCAGATCGCCGAAGTACTCCTTCCTCCCCGCGCGGAGGATGGCTCCCACCCTCTCGGCCTGGCGGAGGTGCTCGGCGTGGTGGATGCTCTCGAACGGCGACCGGACGCTGCCACCACGCGGATCGCGCAGGCGATCGGTCAGCACGACGGCGTACTCGGTCTTCTCCCGCAGCGGCACGAGCGGACGGACGATGAGCGTGTCGGTCTGGCGCTCGTACCACGTCAGCACGTCGTCGATGCCGGAGATGGCTCCCGCCGCCGTCGTGGGCAACGTGTTCGCGCGATCGAGCACGCCATCCTGGTCGAGGTCGAGATCGGGCCGGTAGGGCCCCGCTCCCTCGCTCCGCGTCTCGAAGAGGATGTTGTTGTCGCCCTCGTGCGGATCGTTCGGCCAGTACTTGTCCGGGTCGACGCTGGTGACCGGGAAGGCGCCGCCCCCCACGTCGAGCGGCACGGGGAGCCCCGTATGGAGATCGATCACGTAGAGCGGGTCGTCGCCGAAGTCGTGGCCGGTCATGCGGGCGCGCACGTCGTCGAGCGCGATCGCCGGCTGGACGCGGTACGGGTCAGGGTTCTCGAAGGCGACCGTGATCGGCTGGAAGGTGCCCCACCCCTCGAGGTCGTCGAAGCCCTCGCGCGCCACGCGCTCGAGACGGGTGGGGACGCTGGTGCTCACGTTCAGCCTGCGGCCGGTCCGGCTGGACGGGTCGGGGAAGGTGGCGACGTCGTTCGGGACCGGGATGTTGGGGAGCGGCCGGTGGGTCAGATCGAACACGATCTTGGGACCGTCCCCGGGCGGGGTCGCGCGCGCCCCCCGCGGGATCGTGTCGATGGAGCACGCGACCCCGAGGAGGCCCAGCCCGAGGAGACCCGCGAGCCGCGCCGTCCTCACGGCCCCGGTTGAGCGAGAAAGTCGCACGTGCCCTTCTCGAGGCACGGGTGCGACGTGGGGTGGCTGAGGTAGTACACGTCCTTGCCGCGCGTCGCGAAGAAGCGCGCGATGAGGGCGTTGCCGTACGTCGTGAAGTCCCACGCGCGGCAGTAGTCGGGGACGTCCCACGTGTGCTTTCCCCCGGCCTCGAGGTAGTGGTTGAACAGCGCCAGCACCGGCCCGGACGCCGACCACCCCGTGGCATCGGGCGCGAACGGCACGCCTCGGAGGCGAGGCTCCCACGCCTTCGCGAGGTCCACGGAGTCGCGGATCGTCGCGTCCGACAGGCGCGCGAGGCGCAGGGGGACCGGGCCGTGCGGCTGATCGAGGAGCATCGCGCCCTCGCTCACCCAGTCGGGATCGTACAGGGCGTTCGCGCACGTGATCTTGTCGATGGTTCGCGCGTTCTTGCACGTCTCGGGGTCGACCCCGCGGAAGTTCTGCTTGCAGGTGGGGCCGGCGGACGTGCGGCCCATCCGCGCGACGCCCTCGATGACCCCGTTGTCGATGAGGACCTGCATCGGCGTCTTCCCGCCGAGATCCTTGTAGAGCGCGTCGGGCGTCACGTAGTCCGCGTAGTCGGGGTATCGAGACACCGCCGACGGCGGCAAGAACGGGATCGCGCCCGCCGCGCGCGCGAAGGTGTGGCCCGCGGAGATGGCCACGAAGGCGTCTCCCACCGTGTTCACCGCGAGGAGCGCGCGCTTGGGGATGACCTTGCCGGTCTCGTCGACCATCGGGCGGAGCGCGTAGTACGGCGCGAAATTGACGGGGTCCGCGGGATCGAACGCGGCCTGGGCGAGGTTCTGGAGGCGCCGCACGGCGGGCGTCTGCCGCTGGAGGCCGAAGCCCTCGTTGGTCGCGACCAGCGCCGAGCCGACCGCGTAGAAGCTGTCGCGGAACTGAGCGCACCCCTGCTCCGCCGAGCACTCCGGCGTGCCCTCGCCGACGGGGATGGGGTAGAGCGCGGCCTGCTCGAACGTCTTGATGCGCCGGCCCACGGGCGAGCCGCGGAGCACGCGGCAGCCCTTGTACGAGTCGACGACGTCGGGCGCGGTGTAGATCTGCACGTCGAGCCTGTCGCCGACCGACGCCGGGATCGAGACGCGGAAGCGGCCATCGAGCGTGGTCCGCGCGCAGCGGACCTCCTTGTTGCCGGTGTTCGAGACGACCACGGTCATGTGATCGTCGAGCTCGTCCTTGGGCAGGCACGCGAGCTCGAGCTCGTGCATGGCGTCGCCCTCGTTCACGAGCTGCCGCACCGTGCGCTCCCCGGCCTTGCACCGGGTGCCCATCTGGTTCTCCTTCGAGCGGTCGGACAGGTCGATCTGGTCGGTCTCCTTGCCGCTCGAGTCCTTGAGCTTCTTCCGCCTGTCGGGGCGCTCGCTCGCGGGGACGGAGAAGATGATCGGTGTGAGCATCTGCCCGGTGACGGCCTCGACGACGCCGTACGAGCGAAACGCGACGTCCATCGCCAGCGATCCGCCGCCCCCGCCCGCGGACGAAGACGCGATGATGTACGGCTCCGCGCCGCCCTGCGCCTGGGACATGATCGATCCGAGCGACTCCCCGCTCGCGAAGTACGGCACGTTCGGCCCGCCGACGTCGGGGACGCCGTTGCCGTCGAAGTCGCCGGCGAGATCGTCGGGCTGCCCGTTGCCGTTGTAGTCCTGTCCGGGGAGCGCCTTGCGCTGGCCGTCCATGGCGCGCAGGACGCGGATCGCCTGGAAGCTGTCGAGCAGGCCCTGGCGCACGTTGTCGCGCGTGTGGGGGATGTGGGTCGTCCACCAGAACCACCCGGAGTCTGGCTTGCCGTCGCCCGAGAGGTCGTGCGCTCGGCCCTTCAGGTACCCGTCGATGAAGGGCACCGCGCAGACGCCCGCGAGCTGCGCCTGGGCGAGGAAGAGGTCGCCTTTCGAGAGCGAGACGCCGTGCTCCGGCATGTTGATGCTCATGAGCGCGATGCCCTGGCGCGCGTAGTCACCGCCGTAGAAGAGCGCCTCGTCGGAGTGCCCCGTCACGCCGTGCCCGAGGAGCGACACCGGGAACGGCTGCTTCGCGTTGGGGCGTTCCTTCGGGACCGTCATGAAGTAGGTGACTTCGTCCGGGCGCACGTCGCCCTCGCCGGTCTGGAAGTTCACGTGGAAGCGCGTGTCCGGATCGCGCGACGCCGGGTCGCCCATGAGGAACGGCGCCTGGAAGCTGCCGATCACGATGTGGTCGATCCACTGGAGCGCGGCCTCGGTCGAGCGGAGATCCCCTGGATCGAGGCCGAACACCTCGCCGAGGAGCGTGTGGAACGAGTCCTTCACGTCCTTGTCCTGGAGCTTCAGGATCCGCGGGAACTTCGCGCGCTTCTTGCAGGCCTCGCTCGACGTCTCCCAGCCGGGGGCGTCTTCTGGCTTGAGCGATTTGCCGGCGCTGGCGAACGCGACCGCGTCGGGTGGGAACTGGCCGCCGAGGCGCGCGAAGGGCCCCTTGCCGTAGAGGCCGTCGCGCAGGATCCGCATGTCCTCCTGCGTGGGTTGCGTCGTGAAGGTCCAGCCGAACGCCACGCGATCGAGGCCCGTGCCCGCGAGGTCGCCGAAGTACGCGGCGAGGCGCTTCTCGTTCAGGATCTCCCCGACGCGCTGCATGCCCCGTCTCTGCAGGGGGTGGTAGATCGCCTCGAACGGCGAGCGGACCGGCTTGCCGTTCGGCCCGCGTAGCCGGTCCGTGAGGATGACCGCGTACTCCGTCTTCTCCTCGAGCGGCAGCACCGGACGGAGGATGAGCGTGTCGGTCTCGCGCTCGTACCAGGTGAGCAGGTTGTCGACGCCGAAGATCCCCTTGTTGCCGAGGACGTTGGGGTGATCGAGGACGCCGTCGAAGTCCTTGTCGAGCTCCGGCCGGTAGTCGGCCTGCGTGAGGCCGTACCCCTCCTCTACCGACTCGTAGAGCAGGTTCGCCTCGCCGGCCTTCGGGTCGTTCGGGTAGTACTTGTGGGGGTCGCGGAGCGTCAGCGGGTAGTGCCCGTTGCCCGCGTCGAGGAACATCGGGACGCCCGTCGTCAGGTTGATGAGGTAGACGGGATCGTTCGAGAGATCGTGCTCGTCGTTCTGCATCCGCGCGGCGAAGTCTTCCAGGTCGATCGCGGCCGCATTCGGGTCGACGCCCGCCACCTTGTCGAACGACACGTTGAGGGGCTGCGTGGTGCCCCAGCCTTCCATGTCGTTGAACGCCTCGCGGATGATCCGCTCCATGCCGCTCGGCGCGATCGCCGAGACGTTGATGCGCCGGCCCGTGCGGCTGGTCGGATCGGGGAAGGTGGCGAAGTCGTTGGGCAAAGGCACGTCCGGCAGCGGCCTGTGCGCCATGTCGAACCGGACCCGCGGGCCGTCGCCGGACGGCGCCTTGCCGAGCCCGGGCGGGACCGCGTCGATGCCGCACGCGACGGCGAGGCTCAGGAGGGCGAGGAAGGGGAGGTGCTTCTTCATCATGGGTCGTCTCGGGCTAGAACAAGAATCCGAACCTTCCGAGCGCGAGCCAGGGCGTCTTCATGCGCTCGCCGACGGCGTTCTCGAGGGCGCCGCCAGGGAACAGCACGCCGCCCTGCGCGCCGAGCGTGGCCGTGAAGCCGTAGTCCAGCGGGACGCGCGCCTCGAAGCCCGCGTCGAGCTCGAGGCCGAGGTCGCGCTTCTTCGGGCTGCCCTTGCGGCTGTTGAGGTAGGAGCCCGTGGTCGCGATGATGTACGGGTCGGTCACGTCGGCGGTGGCCTGCGCGACGACCATGCCGGCCTTGAGGTCGAGCCACGGGCGGGGCCGCCAGATGCCGGTCGGGTTGATGTACTGTGCACCGAAAACGCCGCCGTTGGACGGCAGGAGATCCACGCCCGGAGGCGGCCGGCTGGCGTTCGAGAGCAGCGGATCCTGCGCCGCGGCGGACGCGCGGGCGGTCTGCCAGCGCATCACCTCGTCGAAGAGGATGAGCCCGATCTTGTGGTTCGGATCGAACACGAAGCGCTTCTGCACGTTGTCGTACGGGTCGGCGTCGCCGCGCGCGTAGCCGATCTCGACCGCGGCGACGAGGTCCCCGTACTGCACGATGTCCTTCTGCCGCGCCCCTTCGTCCGAGAAGCCGAGCCGCTTCGAAGCCCTCTCCACGTGCACGAAGCCGATCTGCGCAGCCCCGCCGTACGAGCGCACGAGCGTACGCGCGCCGTCCAGGACCTGGTCGTGCGTACGGAGGATGTTGGTCGAGCCGAAGATGGCCGCGGCCTCGAACGAGCCGAAGAGGAAGGCGTCGGTCGAGGGGAGCTTCGTCGCGAAGCGGCCGGAGGCGTCGAGCACGCCGACCTCGAGGCTCTCGGTGTAGGGCGCGTAGGCCTGCCCGCTCGTCTTGTCGTTCTCCTGGTTCCGGTACACGGCGTACACGCCGAGCTGGTTGCGCCCGCGCTCGTAGAGGGCGGCGAGCACGCCCTGGTACGCGTGGTCGCCCCGGCGGAGCGCGGCGATGTTGTCGCGGTACACGAGATCGCCCGCGACGGCGATCGTGAGATGGCTGTCCTTGCCACCCGGCTTCGTGGCGAAGAGGATGCGCTCGTTGATGGAGCCGTAGCGGTAGTCGCCGAACAGCGTCGGGTGGTCGCCGTCGTTGGCGAGGATGCCCATGCCCCAGTGGGTCGGCTGCTGGCCGACGCGGAACAGCCCCACGGGCGTGTGGAGCACAGCGTAGAGCGAGCGCGGCTCGATGCTGGAGAAGCCGTTCGCCTGGTCGCGCGGCGCCATGTCGGGCCAGGTGTCGCGCGCCTTGTCTCCGAAGAGCAGGCCGGTGACGACGTCGACCTGACCCACGATCTCGACGGCCTGCTTGAGCTGGAGCCGTGGCGTGACGCGGAGCCAGTGGGACGCGAACTGGTTCTGGCCTATCGACTCCTCGACGAGGCCCGGTCGGGCGTTGATCGCGGTCGTCGTCGGCACGAGGGGAAAGCTGCGCTGGACCTGGTAGCGGCCCTGGTACTCGCCGTGTATCTGGAAGCGGACGAGATCGGCCTCGGCGGGGGGCACCGGCGCGCGGCCCGTCTCCAGGATCAGGCGATCGAGATCCTTCGGGATCTCGTGGTCGGTCACGGGCGGTTCGTCGGCGCGCGCGGACGAGGAGAGCGACGCGGCGGCCGCGAGGACGAGGGCCGCGTGGCCGAGGCGTAGGGCGCGAAGGGATGTCGTTCCGTGCACGGGGGCGCAGCATACTTTCTCTCTCGCGCAGGCGGCCGGAAAACGGCCTGGATCCACCAGCGCCGACATGGATCCAAGGCCACCCACCGTGCTCCGCACCGGCTCCGAGTAGTTTCATGGACTTACCCACATGCCTACGATGGCACTCATTATGCTCTAGTATCCTACATCGAGACCTGTTGCTCGAGACGCCCCGCTCGGAGAGCGGCGCACCCCTCGGGCCCTCGCCTCGGCTCCTCGTCACGACGCTCCACCACCCCCCCTGCTTTCGAAGGCCCGCGGGACGCCACCCCCGCGGGCCTTTCTTGTCTGGTATGGCAACGTGATGTTGCCCGTCCGGCTCGGCCGTGAGATCACGCTTCAGGATCTCGAGGACGTCGCGCGGCGAGGGCGCGCCGTCGTCGTCGACGACGAGGTCCGCGCGGGCGTGGAACGATCGCGCGCGGCGATCGATCGCATCGTCGCGGCCGGCGATGCGGCGCCGCGCGTCTACGGGGTCAACACGGGATTCGGCGCGCTGTCCGAGACCCGCATCTCGGCGAGCGACATCCGCGCGCTCCAGCGGAACCTTGTCCGGTCGCACGCGACCGGCATCGGCACGGATCTCGCCGTGCCTTTCGTCCGCGGCATCATGCTGCTCCGGGCGCAGGTCCTCGCGCTCGGCCACTCGGGCGTGCGCGCTGCGCTGCTGGACCTGCTCGTGGCCATGCTCGATCGCGGCGTCCACCCCCGGATCCCCGGCAAGGGATCGGTGGGCGCCTCGGGAGATCTCGCGCCGCTCGCGCACCTCGCGCTCGTGATGATCGGGGAAGGGGAGGCGCGCCTCGGCGACGGGCCGCTCCGGCCGGCGCGCGAGGTGCTCGGCGAGGCCGGCATCGCGCCCTTCGTCCTCGAGGCGAAGGAGGGGCTCGCGCTCATCAACGGTACGCAGCTCATGGCGTCCTTGGGCACGCTCGCGGTGCTCGACGCCGAGCGCCTCGCGACGATCGCGGACGTCGCCGGCGCGATGAGCCTCGAGGCGCTCAAGGGGTCGAGCCGCCCGTTCGATCCGCGCCTCCAGGCCGCGCGCCCCCACCCGGGTCAGCGGACCGTTGCCGCGAACCTCCGTGCGCTGCTCGCGGAGAGCGAGATCGCCGAGAGCCACAGGCACTGCGGCAAGGTGCAGGACGCCTACTCCCTGCGCTGCATGCCCCAGGTGCACGGCGCGACGCGCGACGCCCTCGCCTGGGCCCGGGGCGTGCTCGAGCGCGAGATCAACAGCGTCACGGACAACCCGAGCGTCTTCCTCGACGGCGACGAGACGGACATCATCAGCGGCGGCAACTTCCACGGGCAGCCGCTCGCCCTCGCGCTCGACCTCGCGGCCATCGCCTCCGCCGAGCTCGCGAACATCAGCGAGCGGCGGGTGGAGCAGCTCGTGAACCCGGCGCTGTCGACGGGGCTCACGCCGTTCCTCGCCGCCTCGTCCGGGCTCGAGTCGGGGCTCATGATCGCGCAGGTCGCGTCGGCGTCGCTCGTGAGCGAGAACAAGGTCCTGTGCCACCCGGCGAGCGTGGACTCGATCCCCTCCTCGGCCGGCAAGGAGGACCACGTGAGCATGGGCAGCGTGAGCGCCCGCAAGCTGCTCGAGGTCGTGGACAACGTACGGTACGCGCTCGCGATCGAGATCATGACCGCGGCGTGTGGGCTCGATCAGCGCGCGCCGCTGTCGCCGAGCAAGGGCGTGCGCCTCGCCCACGCGAAGGTGCGCGAACGCGTGCCGCCCCTCGCGGGGGACCGGCCGCTGTACGGGGACATCGCCGCGATCGTCGAGCTCATCTCCTCGGGGGAGCTCGCGCGCGCCGTGGCGGAGGGCACAGGGGGGCTCGCGTGACCTCCCGCCGCCCGCTCCTCGTGGCCGCCGCGCTCCTTCTCCTCGTCGCGGCCGCCGCGTGCTCCCCCGGCACCCCGGTCACGCGCGCGCCCGCCGCGCCGGTCTCGGCCCTGTCCGATCGCGCGCGCGTCACCGAGCTCCTCGATCGCTTCCACGCCGCCGCCGCCCGGGCCGACGAGGCGGCGTACTTCGCCTGTCTCGCCGAGGGCGCCGTCTTCCTCGGCACCGACGCCACCGAGCGATGGTCCACCGCCGAGTTCCGCGCCTACGCCCACCCCCACTTCGCGAAGGGCAAGGCCTGGTCGTTCCGCGCGAGGCGCCGCGACGTCACCTTCGATCCGCGCGGGAAGGTCGCGTGGTTCGACGAGGACCTGGTCACCGAGAACCTCGGCCCCGCCCGCGGGAGCGGCGTCGCCGTGGAGGATGGCGGTGCGTGGAGGATCGTGCAGTACAACCTCGCGATCACCGTCCCGAACGACCGCTTCAAGGAGGTGAAGACGCTGCTCGAGACGCCGCCGCGCCTCTGACCGCGCTTCCGTAAGCGCTCACGCAAGCGCACGCTCCCGCGCTGTCGAGCGCCGCGTTCTTGGCCCGCCTCGACGATCCTTGCGACAAGCGAGGGGTGAGGCTGAGCTCGTTTCTCCTCGCCCTGTCGTTCGCGACGCCGCTCTCCGGATGCGGCGCCAAGCGCGACGCCACGCCGAGCCTCTCGGGCGCGACCCCGCGCGAGGGTGACGGCGAAGGCGGTCCGCAGCTCCCGAAGGTCGCCGAGACCGGCGTGCGCTTCCCGACCTCGCACGAGCCGCCGCTCGTCACCCTGTCCGGCGAGTCGCGCCCCGCGCCCGCCCCGCCTCGCGACGTGCCCGTCCTGTTCGCCACCGCGCAGGAGACGCGCATCTTCGAGAAGCCCGAGACGTCGTCCCACCGCATCGGCGTCCTCAAGGCCGGCGCGGTGGTCGAGATCAACAAGAAGGAGATCAGCGGCAGCGGCTGTCCGGGCGGCTTCCGCGCGATCAAGCCGATGGGCTACGTCTGCCTGGGCCCGGAGGCCACGCTCGACCCGGCGCACCCCGTCGCGCGCGCGGCCACGGTGCGCCCCGACACGACCCAGAAGCTCCCGTACATGTACGGGACGGCGAAGCGCGGCGGTCCGGCCTACGCGCGCCTCCCGATCCCGGAGGACCTGAGGGAGTTCGAGCCGCACCTCCGCTCGCACCTCTCGCGGTGGGGCAAGGACAAGGAGAGCGGCGCGACGTACGGCCAGGATCTGTGGCTGCGGCGGAAGGCCGCGAAGACCGCGCCGGCGGCCCTCGAGGCGCTCGACCAGAAGGTCACCGATCCCGACATTCCCCCGTTCCTCCTGAACGGGGCGCGGCTCCCGAACCTCTCGGGGTTCATCGCGAACGGCGCCGTGATCAAGGCCGGCGAGTTCTCGATGCACAACGGCGTCGCGTTCCTCGACACGTTCAACTGGCAGGGGCGCCGGTACGGACTGTCCACCGATCTTCGGTTGTTCCCGACGGATCGCTTCCGGCCGATCCGCGGCTCCGACTTCCACGGGGCCCCCCTCGGCGCGGGCCTCGACCTCCCCATCGGCTTCGTGCGCGCGAAGAACCAGAAGCGCTTCCGCATCGAGCGGGGTCACCTCACGGCGGCCGGACCGCTCCCCTGGCGGAGCGTCCTCGCCCTGACGGGGAAGGTCCACAGCTGGTCGGGCACGCTCTACTACGAGACGAAGGACGGCGACCTCGTGGCGCAGGCCGGCACGAGCAAGATCGAGCCCGCGAAGAAGCTCCCGGGCTGGGCGGTCCAGGGCGAGAAGTGGATCGACGTCAACGTGACGCGCCAGACGCTCGTGCTCTACCAGGGCGACAAGCCCGTCTACGCCACGCTCGTGTCCACCGGGGAGGCGGGCCTCGACGATCCGGAGACGAGTCGCTCGACGAAGCGCGGCATCTTCCGCATCCACACGAAGTACGTCACCGCGACCATGGACTCCAAGACCGTGGGCGAGGAGTTCGAGCTCCGCGACGTGCCTTACGTGCAGTATTTCCAGGATGGCTACGCCCTCCACGCGGCCTACTGGCACGACGTCTTCGGCCAGCCCAAGAGCCACGGCTGCATCAACCTCGCCCCCGAGGACGCGCGCCGCATCTTCTTCTGGACCGAGCCCGACGTACCCGCCGGCTGGCACGGCGCGGCGAAGGCGCTCACCGGCACGGTGATCTTCATCCACCCCTGAGCGCGCTGGTGCTAACTTCGGCGCTCATGACGCCGATCCAGGAGAAGCACGCCCGCTACGTCCTCACGCCCTGGCTCCCGCAGGCCGGCCTCGTCGCGCCGGTGATCTGCCGGGGCGAGGGGGTCCACCTGTTCGACACCGATGGCAACCGCTACCTCGACTGGGCGAGCGGCCTCATCGCCGTCAACCTCGGCCACGCGCACCCCGGCGTCGCGAAGGCGATCGCCGACCAGGCGCACACGCTCGCCTACGCCGCCCCTGGCTTCTTCAACGAGAAGCGCGCGCTGCTCGCGGAGCGCCTGTCGGAGATCTCTCCCTGGGCCGAGGGCTGCCGCACCTTCTTCACGACCGCGGGCGCGGAGGCGAACGACGACGTGGTGCGGCTCGCGCGTACGCTCACCGGGCGCTCCAAGGTCATGGCGGCCTACCGCTCGTTCCACGGCGGCAGCGGCCTGTCGATCACGCTCACCGGCGAGGACCGTCGCTGGCACGGCGAGCACATGGGCGCCGCCGGCGTGGTGCGCTTCTTCGCGCCGTACCCCTACCGGAGCCCGTTCCACGCGACGACCCCCGAGGAGGAGACGGCGCGCGCGATGGAGCACGTCGAGCGCGTGCTCCTGCACGAGAAGGCGGACACGGTGGCCGCGCTCCTGATCGAGCCCGTCGTCGGATCGAACGGCGTCATCCTCTACCCGGACGGCTACCTCGCGCGCCTTCGCCAGCTGACCGAGCGCCACGGCATCCTGCTCGTGTTCGACGAGGTGATGACGGGCTTCGGCCGCACCGGCGCGGCCTTCGCGTCGCAGCGCCTCGGCGTCACGCCGGACCTGATGACGATCGCGAAGGGCGTCACGAGCGCGTACATCCCCCTCGGCGGGGTCATGGTCAAGGAGAGCCTCGCGAAGGCGTTCGACGGACGCGCGTTCCCGTGCGGCCACACGTACGCGGGCCACCCGATGGCGGTCGCCGCGGGCCTCGCGACGCTCGACGCCTACCGTGACGAGGGGCTCCTCGATCGTGGCCGCGCCCTCGAGCCGATCCTGCGCGAAGGCCTAGGCAAGCTCGCCGCCAAGCACGACATCGTCGGTGAAGCACGCGGCCTCGGCGCCTTCTTCGCCCTCGAGCTCGTCAAGGACAAGGCCTCGAGGGAGCCGCTCGTCCCGTGGCACGGCCAGGGCATGGGCGTCATGAAGGACCTCTACGCGAACCTGCGCAAGCGCGGCGTCGTCACGTTCGGCAAGTTCAACGTCGCCATGTGCGCCCCTCCGTTGACCGTCTCCGAGGCGGAGATCGCGTTCGCGATCTCGGCGCTCGATGGAGCGCTCGGGGATCTGGCCAAGGCGCTCTGAGCTCGGGCCGCGCTCCGGGCGCCGAGAAACCCCGACAAAACGCTGCGCGCACGCGGCTACGCACCAGAAAATTGGGCGTTTGACGTTGCGCGGCATTCGACGATGTGTGAAAGGAGCGCGGTCGTTTTTCGCGACGGAAGAAGGAGCACGCCTCGTGAGCAACATCAGGTCCCACGTCACGTTCCACGACAAGAAGCTGGCCGAGCGTTACGCCAGCGAGCCCATCCCGATGGCGACCCTGTTCGAGGCGTACTTCGACGGCGCCGTCGACCTGCCCGCGGACTTCGACGGTTTCCAGAAGTTCCTCGATGACCGCAAGGACTTCTGCTCGTTCACCCTGACGCCCGAGCACTTCAAGTACTTCTTCACCAAGTTCGTGCCGGAGCTCACGGTCCACTCGACCAAGCAGGACGAGCGCGTCGTTCGCAGCCACTACGACCGCGGGAACGACTTCTTCGGGTTCTTCCTCGGCGAGCGCATGGTCTACACGTCGGGCATCTTCAAGGAGGGCCCCGACCACGAGACGCTCGAGCAGGCGCAGGACAACAAGATGGACATCGTCTGCAACAAGCTGATGCTCAAGCCGGGCGAGAGCCTGCTCGACATCGGCTGCGGCTGGGGCACGCTCGCCCGCCACGCCGCCAAGAACTTCGGCGTCGACGCCACCGGCGTGACGATCGCCGAGAAGCAGACCGAGTTCGCGAACGAGCGCATCCGCCAGTGGGGCGTGCAGGACAAGGCGCGCGTGCTCTGCCTCGACTACCGCGACACGCCGAAGCAGAAGTACGACAAGATCGTCAGCCTCGAGATGGTCGAGCACGTCGGGATCAAGAACCTCGGGAAGTACATGGAGGTCGTGTACGACCGCCTCGCGGACGACGGCCTCTTCCTCCTGCAGTGGACGGGTCTCCGCCGCGGCGGCGCCGAGGGCGTCCCCCCGATCAACCTCCGCCCCGAGGACATGATCTGGGGCCTCTTCATGGCCAAGTACATCTTCAACGGCGCGGACGCGTCGCTCCCCCTGAGCGACATGGCGAAGGCCATGGAGAAGGGCGGCTTCGAGATCCACTCCGTGGAGAACGTGTCGATCCACTACGTGCACACGATCCGCATGTGGCACAAGAACTGGCTCGCCGCGAAGGACCAGGTGCTGAAGACCTACGGCGAGCGCTGGTTCCGCATCTGGCACTTCTTCCTCGGCTGGGCGGCGCGGGTCGGCGCCCACGGCACGGCGGCGTGTTTCCAGATCGTCGCGAACAAGAACCTCGACACGTTCGACCGCACGACGTGGTTCAACAAGAGGCCGCTCCAGGCCCACGAGCCGAAGGGCCGCCGCGTCGAGACGCCCCGCGAAGAGCAGCTGAGCTGATCGACGTCGCGAGGCTCGAGGCCCTGCTTCCCGGAGGAGGCAGGGCCTCTGCTTTTTTGTAGCCCCTCCCGGACTCGAACCGGGACGTCCCGAAGGACCAGAGATTTTAAATCTCGTGCGTCTGCCGTTCCGCCAAGGGGCCGTGGCGGGATCCTACGCGGCTCAGCCCCCGAAGTCCTTGCAGTACGGTGTGGCCGGCGCGTACACGATGCCCGCGAGGCACTTCGGCGACGCCCCGCTCTTGTCGCAGAACGGCGCGGAGGGGGCGCAGTCGTCATCCGACCCGCAGAGCTCGCCGGACCCCACGCGCGCGGCGCACGTGCCCGCCTGGCAGCGGAGATCCTCGACGCAGGGCGCCTTCGCGTCGCACGTCTCGCCCGACGTCTTCTTGGCGGCGCAGCGCTTCGCGTCCTGGCAGAAGGAGCCCTTGTCGCAGACCTCGCCCGCGTTCGCGCAGCCGTCGCCCTTCTGCTTCACGACCTTGGTGTCGCACACGTCCTTGTCGCAGACGAAGGCCCCGCTGCAGTCGAAGTCCGTCTTGCACGCCCCACCCCGGATGCCCGACCCCTGGAACACCCGGCCGCACGTGTCGTTCATCGCCTTGATGTCGTCGGGCGTGATGACGCGCTTGGCGTACACTTCCTTCGTCTTGTCGAGGCACGGCTGCACGTAGGAGGGCGTGTACTTGCGCGCGCTCGCGGCTGCCGCGAACGTCTTGCAAGCGTCGGCCCGCTTCGTCTTGCACACGTCCGCGGTGGCGCCGCAGATCGAGCTGACCTGTGTGCACTCCTCCGTTGCCTTGGCGGAGCAGAACGCGGTGACGTCCGGGTATTTCTCGCTGCTGTTGTCGCTGGACGCGCACGCGAGGAGCGCCGATACGGCCAGGAACACGGACACCACGGTCTTCGAATGGTTCATCGCTGATCCTCCAAGAAAAGGGGGGCGGCTGCCTGGGCTGTACAGTAGCTCAAATTTTTGCGCGGGGGGCGGTGTCGGAGGCGCACATCCGCGACGGCGCCGCGGGCTGCGTCTGGCCCGGCCGTCTGCCCAGCGAACCCTTGCCCGGAGGCTCTCATGCGTCGTGCCGTCCCGTTCCTCACGCTCGCCCTCGTCCTCGTCCCCTGCACCGCGCTGGCGCAGACGCCGGCCGCACGTGGGACGAGCGCCGCCACCCAGAATTCACCCGGCCCCGGTTACACGGAGACCCGCCTCGAGGGAAACCAGGTCGTGACCTTCCCGGACGACCTCGGGAGCGGTGGCGGGCCGAACCCGTGGGGCGACGTGATCCGGAGGCCGCCGGGCGTGCTGCGGGTGGGGTTGCTGAGGCCGCGGTTGAACTTCGTCTCGGAGATGTTGAAGAGCGTCGAGAACCTCTAGGCGGACGGCGGACGACGGACGACGACGCCGAT
Organism: Myxococcales bacterium; assembly: GCA_005777185.1. Lineage (GTDB taxonomy): Bacteria > Myxococcota_A > Polyangia > Polyangiales > Polyangiaceae > SXNL01. Next base: position 253 of record SXNL01000187.1, on the reverse strand, counting down.
CGGTTGATCCGCCGCGCGCGCCGTGTTACCTCGCTCCTCGCTTCACCCGCGAAGGTGGCGGAATTGGCAGACGCACCAGAGTCAGGTTCTGGCGCCAGAAATGGTGTACGGGTTCAACTCCCGTCCTTCGCACTGTAAGTGGGCGGAATCGTTGGGGCGCTCGGGCCGAAACGATGAACCCCGGCCGAAACTCTCCGGCAGGGGAGGGAAGGGCTCGCCGTACCTCCCTCGGAGGTCGGGCCTCTCCTTCGCG
>SXNL01000186.1 GCA_005777185.1 Myxococcales bacterium | reverse complement strand
GAGGTCTGCGCGGGCGCCCCACCGCCTCCACGGAACCTCTTCGCCTCCCCCATCGCGCGCGTAGCGCGCGATCGGGGGGAGGCCGGCGCGCGAAGCGCGACGGGTGGGGGCACCCTCGCTCGAACGAATGCCTTTTCCGAAGGGCATTGGGGCTAGATCACGAGCGAGAGGCGCGGCCCCGCGCCGAAGCACACCATGTGGCCGCTCTCCTCGGCGACGTAGACGTCGCAGCGCTCGTCCACGCGCAGGAGGTCCGGGATCGCGTCGGTCGGGCTCACGCTCGCGAGCTTCACGCCGTCGGCTGGCCGGAAGACCTGGACGTCCACGTGCGGCACGAAGAGCGCGCCCGAGCGGAGCACCGGCTCGAGCCGTCGGGGGACGTCGGTCTCGGCGATCGGTCCGAGGGCCCGCCGCCAGCGCGCCGCGCCGGTCTGGCGATCGAGCCCGAGGAGCTCACCGGACGGCGTGTTCGCGATGAACAGCTCGTCCACGGCCAGCCACGACGCGCCGCTCGGAGCGACGCCCTCGGCCACGAAGAGCTCGCGCCCGGTCATCCGATCGTGCGCCTTCAACCCCACGAGGCCCGCCCGGTCGCGGACGAGGACGGCCACGGACGTGTCGGACACGAGCGGCGCGCCCTCGACGCTGGCCGCGCCGGGGCCGATCTCGCGCTTCCACAGCGGCTGCCCGGACCACGGATCGAGCGAGAGGAGCAGGGCGGGTGAGCCGGTGCCCCCCGCGATCATGAAGAGGCCGTCGTGGTCCACCGTCGGCGCGCCACGGAGGCGCAGGCGCTCGCGCGCGCGCCACACCACCGCGCCGGTGACCACGTCGAGGGCGGTGACGCTGCGATCTCCGCTCGTGACGTAGAGGAGCTTGCCCGCGCGCTTGAGCCGCACCGGGCCGGACTTCCCCCACGAGAAGCGCCACCGCGCCTCGCCGGTGAGGAGATCGATGGCGACGAGGTGGTGCTCGCCCTCGGTGACGATCAGCAGGCGGGGGAGCCCGGGCGAGCTGACGACCGCCCCGGAGTACGGCGCGCCACGCCGGGGCGCGATCCACGCGCGGAGGGTGACCTCGCCCGTGCCGAGATCGCAGATCTCGATGGCGCCGTCGGGGAAGATCCGCGCGAGGCCGCCGGGCGTGGGCACGGACGCGGCGCGAGGCCCGCGGATGCGCCACGCGAGGTGGCCGGTGGTGCGATCGAGGCCGCACGTCTCGCCCGCCGCGCCCACGACGATCCGGTCGCCGCAGAGGAAGGTCGCGCCGAGATCGATCCCCGGAACGAGCGCGCGCCACCTTGGCGTGTAGCGCAGCCGCGAGGCGGTGAGCTCGGGCCCGCTGCTCGGCGCGCCGCTCCGGCTCCGGAGCGCGAAGGCGCGGTACGACTCGGGGGCCGGGTTGATCTTCCCGTCCTGCCGCTCGGCCTCTCGAAGGATCTCGGCCAGCTCGCGGAGGCGCTGCCGGAGCGCGCCCAGGCGGAGGTTATGGTGCTGCGTCCTGTCGCGGCGCAGGATCACCCGCGAGAGACTCCGCGCGAACGCGATCGCGGCCTGCGCCACGTCGCACACGTCGAGCGCCGGGAAGGTCCGCGTGGTCCGCTCCTCGGGTGGCGCGGCCAGGCGTCCGACGATCAGCGCGGCGTGTCCTCCCGCGTTCGTGCGGATCCCGAGCTGGACGCCGCCGACCTCGCCGCGGGCGTGGTGGGCCTGGCCGCGGTCCCACGCGTCGATCGCCGCGCGCGACAGCTCGAGCAGGCGCTCGGCGACGAGGAAGGGGTGGCTCTCGCCGAGGTCGACCTCGCGCCCGCGGATCTCCGCGCGGACACGCCCCCGGAAGAGCAAGGCGTGCAGATCGCTCCGCTCGGTGAGCTCCGCCGTCGTGGCGTCCGGCCCGGGGCGCATCGCGAAGTCGCAGCCGAAGGCGATGGGGGCTCCGCGGTCGATCTCGACCAGCGCGGGCATCGAGGCGCTCGCCGGGCGGTCCCCCTCCATCGACGCGCTGTCCGCGCCGTCGACCCCTCGCGCCGCCCCCCCGCCGAAGGCTCCGCGGACGTCCTCGAGCTCCGCGGCCCCGGCGCCCGGTCGCGCGAGCACGCGGGTCACCGCGCTCTCCACGCCCGCGCGGACGTCCGCGAAGGGCACGGGCGCGTCGTAGAGGAGCACCTCGGGGATCGCGCCGCCGCGGTAGAGGCTCACGAACGCGTGGTGATGGTCGCGCTCGAGCGCGAGCTCCCACGCGTCGTCGTAGAAGTGCACGATGCGCTTGCCGCGCGCGACCTGCTCGAGCTCCGACACGGCGAGCGCGAGGTCGCGCAGCACGCAGGACGCTCGCGTCTCCGCGATCGTGGCGGTGACGTTGGCGCCGTGCACGAACACGTCGAGCACCTCGCGCGCCCGGCTGGTTCGGGCGGCCGCGAGCGGCGCCTTCCTCAGGCTCGATCGCGGGGACCCCTCGTCCTCCAGCGTCTTCTCGTCGTCGACGAAGATCTCGAAGCTTCGCATTCGCGTGGCAGACCCTTCCCGTTCGTCGATGGCGCGGCGCGCCGTTCTCGTTGACCATGGTAGAAAGCGAGTCCTCCATGGACGTAGTTTTCGGCGCAAGATGCGTGATGTTGGACCTTTGAGAAACAGGCTGCTATCCGCCGCCGGGGGCGCGATCGCGACGTCCGCTCCGGCGGTGTGGATGTGGGGGTTCACGGTCGACGACGCGCTCATCTCGATCCGGTACGCGCGCCACCTGCGCGAGGGCGCGGGGTGGGTCTTCAACCCTGGCGGTCCGTCGACGGACGGCGTGACGCCGCTCCCCTGGCCCCTCCTCCTCGCGCCGATCGCAGGCGCCGACGCGTTCGCGGCGCTCGGGACGGTGAAGGCGCTCGGCGTCGTGGCGGCGGCGGCGACCGGCGCCATCGTCGGAGACGCGCTCTCCCGGGGCACGTCGCCCGTCCCGCTGCGCGTGGCGATCCTCGCCGCCATGGCGTGCGTCCTCCCCGCCGCGGCGTACGCATCGAGCGGCATGGAGACGCCGTTCGCGATGCTGCTCGTCGCCCTCGCGGCCGCACGCCTGGACGCAGGTCACGCTCGCACGGCCACGGTGATCGGCGGCCTGGCGGTGACCCTACGGCCCGAGCTTGCGCCGTGGGCGGCCGTCGTCGGGTTCGGCGCGCCACCGCCCCACGCGGATCCCGCGCGGTCGATCGCGCGCCGGGTCGGGTTCGCGGCCATCGCGCTGTCGCCGTTCGCCGCGTGCACCGTCCTCAGGCTCGCCGTCTGGGGCAGCCCCGTGCCGCTCGCGCTCCGCGCGAAGCCGAGCGACCTGTCGCACGGCTTCGTCTACGCCGGCGCGGTCCTCCTGGTCTCGGTCGCGCCGGTGCTCCTCCTCGCGCCGGGGGCGTGGGCGCGCGCTGCGCCGAGCGCCCGTGCGTTGATGCTTGCAGGATGCACGCATATCCTCGCGATGATCGCGGTCGGCGGCGACTGGATGCCCTACGGCCGGCTCGTCGTGCCCGTGCTGCCCGCGCTGTTCATCGCGGCGGGTCGCGTCGCGGAGATCTCGCGCGCTCGGTGGTCCTGGATCCGGCTCGTCGTGGCCTGCGCGCTCGGAGCCGCGAGCCTCGTGCGCGCCGGCCCGCAGGGTCGCCACGTGACGCAGGACAGGCGCGAGCTGGGGGAGCGCCTCCGCCGCGCGTCCCTCGGCGCGCAGCGGATCGCCACGCTCGACATCGGCTGGGTCGGCGCGGCGCTCCCCGGCGCGGAGATCGTGGACCTCGCGGGCGTGACGGATCCGGAGATCGCGGCCCTTCCGGGCGGACACACGTCGAAGCGCGTCGACGCCACGATGTTGCTGGCGCGGAGGGTGGATCACGTCCTCTTCTATCGCCCCGCCGAGGCGTCGGCCGTCGGCCGCGCGGTGGAGGTGAGGCTCGCGGCGAGCGACCTCTTCCGGGCGCGCTACAGGGAGGGGGGGTTCATCCCTCTCGGCGACGGCGCGGCGGGATACGTGGTGTTCGAGATCGCCCCGCCGTGAGAGGGAGCACCGGCAGCCCGCGCCTCACCCGTCTTCGTCCTCCGGGTCTTCGACCTCGTCTCGCTTCAAGGTCACCGTCGGCCTCCGCTCGAGCTGCTTCGCCTTCGCGCCGCCGAGCACACCCACGACGAGGAGCGCCGTCAGGAACCCGGCCACGGCGAAGCCCGCCGACTGCTGCACCTGGTTCGGGAGGAACATCCCCTTGCCCGTGCCCCAGGCGACCCAGCCGAGCCCGCTGGCGAGCCCCGCCGCGAGGAGGGCCTTCATCACCGCGCTCGCCTTGTAGAACAGGAACTGCGGCACGAACGCGAGGAGGAAGAACGCCGCGGGCATGATGAGCTCCACCCGCTTGCCGAGGAGCGGCAGCGGCCCGCTCTTCGCGATCAGCACCTTCGCCCCTTCCGTGAGCGCGTATCCGGCTCCCGCCGCCGTGGCGACGAAGACGATCGCGTAGAGGAACGCGACCATCCCGAGCGCGAAGGTGACGCTCGACGCGTCGCTCCGCGCGGTCGCCTTCCGCGCGGGCTTGTCGACCCTGGGGGTCGCGGCCTTCACCTTCTCCTCGCCGGAGGCCCGGCCCTTCGTCGTCTTCGCCTCGAGCTCGGCGAGGGTCGACGCGGGCTTCGCGGCGGCCTTGCGGGCGGGGGCGCGGGGCGCGTCGGGGACGAACGAGTCCGATCGCGCCACCTCCGACGGAGCGCGCGCCCGCAGCTCGTACCCGTGGAGGCGTGCGCGCCGCGCGAGGCGCTCCTTGTCCTCGTCGGCCACGGCCCCCGCCTCGACCAGGATCTGGTACTCGCGCGCGGAGCCCAGCTCCGCCATCGCGAGGGCGAACTCCTCCGTCTCGACCGCGTCCTTGATGCTGGCCTGCCTGGCCGCGTTGCGGTACCAGACGTCGGCCTTCGCCGGATCCTTCGCGTAGTGGATCCCGAGCTCGTACAGGTTCGCGATGTAGACCTTCGCGTCGAGGTGCCCTGCGTCGGCCGCCCGCCTGAGGTGCGCCGCCCCCGCCTTCCAGTCCTGCGCGCCGAGGCCCCCCTGCATCGCGAAGAGCGCGAGCGCGTACGACGCCTCCGCGCTCCCGAGGTTCGCCGCGGCCTCGTACGCCTCGTGGCAGAGGCGCATGCTCTTCTCCCGGCCCTCCGCGCCGGTGCGGTGCGCGCGCGCGAGGGCGACGAGCGCCGCCGCGTCGCCCGCCTGGACGAGCAGGTCGAGCTCGCTCGGAGCCTCTTCCTCGTCCAGGGCGGCGCCCGGCCGCGTCTCAGGCATGCGCGCGCTCGACCTCGGAGAGCAGCTGGACGAGCGCGGCGGTGCGCGGATCGTCGGGCGCGCTCCGCACGTTGCCGCCGCCGTTGCGGAGGTAGAAGTCGCCCAGGTTCGCCTTGAAGTGATCGTAGTAACGGTTGCCGGCGAAGACGATCTGCACGGGGACGTTCGCGTCCTCGCCGTCGCCGTCGCCGAACGCGACGTCCGACCAGTCGATCTTCGCGTCCTCGCCCGCGGCCGGGGGGCGCTCGGCGTAGCTCAGCCGGAGCGGAGACTCGGGCGTCCGGCGCGGGCGCTCGACGAAGAGATCGAGCATCCCGTCCGCGATCTTCACGTGGAGGATCTGCGCGAGGAGCGCGCTGTCGAGCTGCGTCCGCGAGAAGTAGGGGAAGACGGCGTTCCCCAGGACCGGCAGGAGGAGCTTCGACGTGCACACCTCGCGCACGAACGCCTCGACCTCCGCGCCGGGGAGCGGGAGGCCCGAGTCCCGGAAGCGCGCGCGCGCCGTGGCGCCCCACCACTTGAGCACGTGCACGAGGAGCTTCTTCACCTTGTCGCTCGCCTTGATCGACATGGGCATCACCGCGTCGCACGTGGCGCGGACCTCGTCCTCGAGGGACTCGAGGGGCACCACCAGCGTCCCGATGAGCTCGCCGAAGACGCTGCCCGAGCACCGCCGCGCCATCTCTCGATCGACGGCGTCCACGAGCGACCGCGCGTTCTCGAGCAGGCGCGTCCGGGCCTCCGTCTCGTCGCGCGACGGCGTCATCGTCCGGAGGACCGTGAGCAGCTCCTTGTGGATGGACTGCACCTCGAGCGCGAGCTCCTTCTTCTTGATGTCGACCTCGAGTTTGTCCTTCAGCTTGCCCGCGAGGAGCGGGACGCCGCTCTTGGGGAGGCCGCTCGGATCGTCGCCCTCGACGGCGAGCCACTTCACCTCCGCGTCGCGGATGTGCCGCTCGACCGCCCGCGAGGCGAAGTAGCCGTCCTTGACGAGCTGGTAGTCCGGCTCGCCCGGCTTCAAGGTCTGCATCTGGTCCGAGTACGGGTTCCGGACCCAGAACGTGTTCGCGAACGGCCGCCCCCGCGCCCCCCAGTTGTTCGTCCACGACGAGGCGCCGCGCGTCCAGAAGTCGATGCACGCCTCCTGCACGCGGGAGTCCCAGCGGTCCTTCGCGTTGTCCGAACGCAGGCCGCCGAGGCTCATGTCGAACTTGGTGAGCGCCAGGAAGAGGCTCGGGCTGTCGATCTCCTGCTGCGCCTGCGGCGTGGACGCGCCGTGCCGGATGTGGAGCCAGCTCTCCACCTGCGACTGCAGCTGGATCGCCTCGGGCTTCGTGGGCCCAGGCGAGCAGAGGACGAGCGCCGTGATCTCCCGATCGAGGGCGTACTGCTCGAAGAGGAAGGTGAGCTTGCCGCGCTTGTAGACCTCGATCGCGTGCTCCAGCTTGCCCGTCGAGAGCTCGGCGTGGCCGAACCCGTTGATGCCCTTCAGCGCGCGCCCGCCGGGGAAGTCGAGGATGTCGGCGCGATCGAGGAGCGATCCCGCGACGGGCCTCAGGAAGAGGCGGATCTCCGCGATGAGCGCCGCGAGGACGCCCGGATCGACGGCGACCTCGCGGCCGGTCTCGTGGACGTACACGCGGACGATGTCCCGCGTCTGGCCGATCGCGTTCAGGCACGAGGCGTCGATGATGCTGGGCTTGTCGCTCGACGCGCGGACGTGGGCGACCTCGGCCTCGACCGCGTCGGGGAAGCCGAGCGCGACCAGGCCGTCCACGAGGAGCCGCATCAGGAGGTCGAGATCGGGCGCGTGGCCCGGCCCGCCCCAGAGGAGCGAGTAGACGAGGAGCCACCCCGCGACCGTCTTGATGTCCTTCTTCCACGCGCCCTGCACGAAGCTGGTGTTGCGCTTGAGATCGTTCAGGTACGCGTGGCGATCCTGGTACTTCTTGACGAGGTCGTGCCACACCGCGTCCCACGCCTCCGCGAAGACGGCGGGCGCGGCGGGGCCGGCCTGGAGCCTCGCGTCGCGCAGCGTGCGCTCGACGCGCTCGACGTCGAGCGGGGGGGACGTGCACTCGACGAGGAAGCCGGTGGCCATCGACTCGAGCACCACCTCCAGGGAGAGGAGGCTGCACAGGAAATCGCCGCGGCGCAGGGCGACGTCGTCGCGCTGCGTGAAGCGCGTCACCACGCCCGTGGACTCCACGCCCTTCGCCGGGTTGACCTCCTTGAGGAAGTCGAGATCGCGGTCGCGCGCCCGCACGGCGAGCGAGCCCATCTCGTGCGCGAGGAGGGCGCCGACGAGGAAGGACTTGCCGGCCTGCGAGGGTCCGAAGAGCCCGACCGCCTGGGGTCGGGCCCACGCGCGCTTGAGCTTGCGCATGCGGATCCCGAGGTCGGACAGGACGACGGCCTCCGCGCTCGCGTAGCCCGCTTCGCCCGTCACGGCCGCCTGGAAGGCCCGCTGAATCGCGCTGTCGAGTGCTCCGAGATCCCGCATCGCTCCTCCGCGTCAGTGCGCGTGCCAGCCCTTCTCGTCCCTGTATTCTACGCGAACCCCCTCGAAGGTCGCGCCCGGCGCGAGGAACACGTCGTACTCCGTCCCGTTCTCCTCGGTGCGCGCCACCTTCGCGAAGCCCTGCGTGACGCGCCACTCGAGCGCGCGCTCGTGGTAGTGCGCCCGGTGGGCGCCCGCGCTCTGCCCGCCCGTCGCCTTGCCCGCGGGGCCGATGAGGATCTTGACGGAGCCGCCGCCGCCGCCG
>SXNL01000185.1 GCA_005777185.1 Myxococcales bacterium | reverse complement strand
CGCGGGGCTCGCGCGCTCCTCCCTCTCCCTTCAGGGAGAGGGAGGCCGGGACGGTGAGGTCTGCGCGGGGCTCGCGCACTCCTCCCTCTCCCTTCAGGGAGAGGGAGGCCGGGAGGGTGAGGTCTGCGCGGTGCTCCCGGAACCTCTTCGTCTCCCCCTGAAGAGCTGTCCAAAATTGCGCGCGCCCTCTCCCGTTGACGTTGACGAAGGGCAGCCCGGGCAATTGTTGGACAGCTCTTGAGCGCGCGTAGCGCGCGATTTGGGGGAGACCGACGCGCGCAGCGCGGCGAGTGGGGGCACCCCTTCTTTTTCGCTGGAGCGCGCCTAACCGAACGGCATTGCTCCTAGAGGCGCCGGTACAGCCACCACCCGCCGCGATGGTCGACGAGCGAGAGCGCGGCGGGCACGCCGTCGAGCGACGCTTCAGGGCGCGTCCTCACGAGCACGTAGTCCCAGTCGGCGAGCTCGTACGCCGGCCAGTTGATCCGCTTGAGATCGCTCTCGATGTAGCTCGCCGGGAGGTGGAGGGCGGGGTTCTTCGCGGTGGGATAGAGGGCGCTGCCCTGGTGGAACCACACGTCGCTCGGCACCGAGGGACGCTCGGCCATGACGAGCTTGTCGTAATGGACGAAGGGATGCGCGGTGAAGACGTCGCTGTTGGGATCGAGCGGGAGGTTCAGGAGCCTCGCCTCGGTGGGGACCTGGCCGAGCACCTCGCGCCAGCCGCGCGCCTCGTGCTGGAAGCGGTGGGACGCCACGAGCGCGGCCCCGACCATCACGATGGTCAGGACGGGCGCGACCCGCCGCTCGATCGCCGCGGCGGTCGATCCGAGCAGGTTGGGCCTCGCCGCGAGGGCGGGGAGGAGGAGGAGGAGCGGCACGAGTCGACCGTCTACGAAGCCGAACCAACGGATGTTGTGCGGGAGCACGACGAAGGCCGCGAAGAGCACCGCGGTCGCGCCCAGCAGGCGGCGCTCGGCGAACGACCCCGCGCCACGCCCCACCAAGGACACCATCCGCGCGATGTTGAGGAGCGTCCATAGCCACACCACAACGCCGATGAGGAAGTCCACGCCCGACCTCGTCATCAGGGTGGGCGTGATGAGGAGCGTGAACTTGTCGTATGCGCTCTGGAAGACCGTCGTCGTGTGCGGGTCGGCTGCGACGGCGCCAGGCGGCACGAGATACACGCGCTCCCATGCGGCGACCCCCGCGGCGAGCGCGAGCGCGGGGAGCACCGGGCGCAACGCGACGAAGCGCGGGCGAAGCCCCGACGCACGCATCGACGCCACCGAGACGAACACGATCAAGCTGAACAGCAGGAACGCGTGCCCGTGGGCGATGAAGAGGAGGAGGCAAAGCCCCACGAGGAGGATCTCCCCGCGGAGGCCCGCGGGACGCTCGGCGTGCCCGAGCCACAGCGGCAGCGTGAAGACCAGCACGGAGAGGCCGAGCTGGTAGCTGGCGAAGCCGAGCAGCGTCATGAAGCCGAACGACAGGACGATCCCGAGGAAGCCGTACGTCGGTGACCACTCGCCGTGGAGGCGCCGGCGCGCGAGGATCAGCGCGGTGGGCAGCGTCACGAGCGGGAGGGTGGCGAGCAGCCGGACGGCCGAAACGGGGCCGAGGACGCGCGCGAAGATCGCGCCGAGGAAGCGGAACAGCGTGTACGGACCGATGTGGGGCGCGTGGACGAAGTACTGCTGCTCCCACACGGAGCTCTCGATGCGGGCGCGGAGCGCGATGAGACCCGCGTGCGCGGGGAGATCCTGGAACGGCAGCGCGTCGAAGCCCCAGAAGACCCCGCAGGCCGCCATCCCGGTGAACGCGAGCGCGACCCAGGCCAGTCGCTTGACGCGGGCTTCGCGGAGCGCCGCAGCGCGCAGATCGAGGCCACGAGCGGAACTCTCCGCCGCGTCGTCGAACGCCGGGTTCTCGCGGGTACGGCTGGTCACGCTGCGGCGTATCCTATGCCGCGAAATCCCTGGCAGCGCTAGGGCCGCGGCCCGAAAATCCGGCCGCCCACGCCCGGTCGGGGTCGGAGGGCCCACGCGGGTCTCCTGTCGCCCGTTCGATCTGGCTCACTTTCGAAAGCAATATCCGAGCGTTACGCGATGCCCGGACCGACCTTCAGGGTCGCCGCGTCGCGATCGGAACGAATACACGCTCGGGGCAAGGCCGCTCGCCGACCCGCGCCACCTCGACCCGGTAGAGCCCGTACCACCCGACCGGCTGTACCACCGGCCCGAAGCGCGACCGCGCGTCGTCGGCGACCGACTGGATCGCGGCCCGGAGCCCCATGGCCCGCGTGCCGAGGGGCCACTCCGTGTACACGAGGTCGGCTCCCGGCAGAGGCGGCCCGGCACGGCTCGTCAGGACGTACGCACCCCGCGGGACCTCGCAGCCCTCCGCGAACTCACGCTCCGAGAAGCGCCCGCGCAGCGCCGGGAACGCCGTACTCCGGGCATCATCCATGTAAACTACATCCGTTGCGCCGAGCGTCCGGGTCATCGCGCGTGCGAGGGGCACGCGCTCGCGCCATTGGACCGGGTGGACGGCCATGCCGATCATGAGGATCGCCTGGACTCCCCACACCACACGGGCGAGCCACGTCCTCCGAAGGGAGAACATCCGCGTGCCGACGAACGCGGGCGCGACCGCAAGCGCGGCGAAGAGCGCCATCGGGAACACGAACCGCTCCTCCTTGTGCGCGATCAGGGAGAACCCCACGAACGAGGGCGCCATGATCCACGTGAACGGATCGCGAGGCCGCCGGACCCAGAACACGAAGCTCCCCACGAGCGCCACGGCAGCGGGGAGGGCGAACAGGTTCCCGACGGGGAGGTAGAGGTACGCGAAGAACGGCTCCCTCGAGAACTTCGCGGCCACGCCCTCGACGAGGTTCGCCCGGACGTACCCCCAGAAGGGAAAGACGGCGTGGTCGTACCCCCACGCGTCGATCGCGAACCCCGCCGCGTTTCCGACGAGGAAGCCAAGGGTGGGGAGCGCCCAGCTCCGCGCGGGCGCCCGCGCGACGAGCAACCGCCACGCGGCGTACCCGGCGATCATCAGGATCGTCTGGTAGCGAGCCTGGAACGCCGCCGCCAGGAGGACGCCGCCGAGGAGCGGCCCCGTCCCCCGATCCGGCGGCGGCTGGTCTGGCCTCGCGGGCTCGAGCAGCGTGAACGCTATCGCGAAGAGGGACGCGGAGAGCCCCTCCGACGAGAAGCGCACGCTGAGGTACGGTACGAAGGCGGCGGTGAAGACGAACGCGCACTGCGCACGGAACGTCACGGGCGCCTCCCGCGCGCCGGTGTAGCGGAGGAGGCGGCCGATCGCGACCAGCGACGCCGCGGCGGCGATCCCGCGGAGGAGCATCGCGCACGTGAACACGTCGGCGCCGGGGACGAGCCGGAGGGCCTTCATGACGAGGAACGCCACACCCGGCAGGAACCACGGGCGAATCTCCGCGGCGGCCTCCCACGGAAGGAGCTCGCGCGGCGTGAGCCCCACCTTGAAGGACGCGAACTCGACGATCTGGAAGTGCTCGTCCGCCTGGAACGGGTTCTCGCTGGTGATCGCGGTCACGAAGAGGACGGCCACGAACAGGGCGTACAGGCGCGGGTTCATCGCGCGCGCGCGCTCACCCGTCGGCCAGCCACTCGCCGGCCTTCGCGAGGATGCGCACGTTCTCTCGCATCCGCGTCAGGAAGGAGCGCCGCTTCGCCGCATCGGTGATCTTGTTCGCGCGGTCGAGCAGGTGCCGGCGCGCGCTCCGGATCGCGTCGCGCGCCTCGTCGAGTCGACCGGTGAGGTGCAGGGCGTCGGCCCACGCGACGCGGATGAAGAACTCGCCCTCGACGGTACCGCCGTGCGCGACGAGGAGATCGTGGGCGCGGCGAGCCGCCTCGAAGCCCTCGGCGACCTTCCCCTCGTCGAAGCAGATGAGCGCGGCGACCGAGCTGACGCCCGCGACGTACGACGGCGCGGCGCCCTCGAGCATCCCGAGGGCGCGATCGATCTCGCGACGCGCACCAGGCAGGTCGCCGCCCACGCGCATGCTCGTGGCCAGGTAGGCGCGCGTCACGGCCTCGCCGAAGCGATCCCCGAGCCGCTCGAAGCCCGCGATGGCCTCCTGGAAGCACGCGAACGCGAGCTCCCACTCGTCCCTGCGACCGTGCAAGCGCCCGAGGTTCTGCCGCGCCGAGACGACGATGCGCTCGAGCCCGAGCCGCGTCGCGTCGCGGACGACGCCGTCGAGGAGATCCTTCGCGACCTCGAGATCGGCGAGCCCGATGAGGAGGAAGGCCGCGTCGCGCCGGAAGACGCAGGCGTGGCGGAGATCGCCCACGCTCACGAACGACTCGGCCGCCCGCATCAGCTGCGCCGCCTCCTCGCCGAGGTCGCCGCTGAACGAGGCTCGGATCGACTGCGCCTGCGTGAGGAACGCGCGCGCGAGCGGCGACGCCTCGACGGCCGGGCCCGCCTTCGCTTCCATCGCCGCGATGATCGCGAACGCGCGCGCCGTGTCGACGTGTACGAGCTCGCGCACGACGCGGCAGATCGCGACGACGCGCGCGCTGTCCAGGGCCGCGCTCCCGGTGTCGGCGTCGGCCTCCACCCGCGCGCCGAGGGCCGAGAGCGCGGCCGTCTCTCCGAGGCGGAGGAGCGCCTCCGCGGTGACGGCGCACGCCGCGAGGTGCGGCGCGCTCCCTGGCTCGAGGCGCGCGAGGGCCGCTTCGCCGTGCCGCCTCGCCGCCTGCGAATCACCCTTCCAGCCGGACGTCTCGGCGAGGAGGACCTCGAGCTCGGGCGGCACGTCGCCGAGGATGCCGCCCGCGCGCCCGGCGAACGCCTCCACCCCGGGGAAATCGCAGCGTTCGAAGGCCTGGCGCGCGGCGAGGCCGTAGTAGCGTGCCGCCTCCTCCCTGCGGCCGCCGCGCTGGTGGTGCTCGGCGAGCCGCGCAGGCTCGACCGTCGCCTCCCGCTCCAGCCAGTCCGCCGCCATGCGGTGCCCGAGCTCACGATCCTCGGCGGTGAACGTGGCGTACACGGCCTCTCGCACGAGCACGTGGCGGAACGCGAGATCACGCTCGGCGCGCGGCCCGGACGGCAGCTCGACGATGACCTCGCGCTCCGCGAGCTCCGCGAACGACGACACGAGGTCCGCCCGCTGGACCGACCCGCCGAGGAGGAACGCGACCCCGCCGGGTGAGAACGTCTCGCCGAAGATGCTCGCGGCGCGGAGGACGCGACGCGCGGAAGGGGACAGGCGCTCGATGCGCGCCTCGAGCATGACGAGGACGCTCCCGGGGACGCCGATCTCCCCGCCCTCCTCGACGCTGCGGGCGAGCTCCTCGAGGAAGAACGGGTTCCCCGCGCCTCGCGCGACGATCGCCTCCACCGCGTCTTCGGCGAGGTCGTCGCCGAAGATCCCCTTCACGAACGCGAGCGATGCCTTGCGCGTCAGGGGAGCGAGGCGGAGCTCGGTCACGTGGCGCTCCGCCCAGAGCTGCGGGAAGAGGTCCTTCACCTCCGGCCGCGCGAGCGCCATGACGAGCACGGGCTCCTCCGCGAGGTTCCGCAGGGTGGCGTCGAGCAAGCGCACCGTCGGGAGGTCGCCCCAGTGGAGATCCTCCATGACCATGAGCACGGGGTGTTCCTTGCACTCTGCACGCACCCAGTCCTCCCAGGCGCGCTGGATCTGGTCCTGCATGAGCACCGGATCGAGGCGCGCGGCGCGCAGGGCATGGAGGGCCTCGCTCGCCACGCCGGACTCGTCGGCCGGCACGCCCGCGAGCTCGCCCAGGAACGCGGTGACGCGGGGTACGTCGGCGGGCGCGAGGAAGCGGCCGACGCCCGCCAGGAGCTTGTGGCGCTTGACCTCTCGACGATCGTCCGCGGAGATCCCGACCGCGCCGCGGATGGCGCGCGTGATCGGGAGGAACGGCGATCCCATGCTCGTCACGTCCGTCCGGCCCGTCCACACCCGCGCACCCTCGGCCTCGACGCGAAGGACGAGCTCGCGGGCCACGCGGCTCTTCCCGACACCGGCGGCGCCGTTCACGATGACGGCGCGCGAGACCCGCTCGTGGCGCACCTCGTCCCAGACGGCGCGGAGGGTCATCGCCTCGCGCTCGCGGCCCACGCAAGGCGTGGCCTTCCCGAGCACCGTGCGCGCGCCGCCTTCGCGCTCGCGCAGACCGCGGATGAAGAGCCCGCGCGCGTCGCCGCCGACGTCGAACCGCGTGTCGAGGAGGCCGGCCGTCGTGTCGTCCAGGAAGATGGGCGCCTTGCCGTGGATCGACTCGTGGCTCGTCCCGCCGGCGCGTGCATGCGCCGCCGCGAGCAGGCCCGCGGCGCGTTCGATGACCTCGCCCATGACGCTGCGGCCGCTCATCGTCCCGAACCCCGTCGCGAGCGCCAGGGTGGCGCCCGGGAGCCGCGGCCGCATCGCGAGGGCGCAGCTCGCGGCCTGCGCGACCTGCTCCGTGGCACCTCCCTGACAGGTCAGCGTCACGAGGATCGATCCGTCCGCCAGGATCACCGTGTCGCCGCCGTGCGCCGCCCCTACCGAGCGCACGTCGAACGACGCGGCCCCCGTCTCGATGCGCGTGACGGCGTCCCCGGAGACCGGCTCGGCTCCCGCGTCGTCCGAGATGGGGTCACCCTTCGCCATCACGATCGACACGATCTTCCGCTCGGCGTGGGTGATCGCGCGCCGCGTCTCGCTCGGAACGGCCTCCGGCTGGGGGCTGTCGGGGAGGATCTTCGCGAGGGCCACTCCGACGGCGTCGGCGTTCGGCGGCCGCTCTGCCGGGTGCTTCGCGAGCATGCGCTCCACCAGCTCGCCAAGCGCGACGGGCACGTGCGGCGCGAGCTCGACGACGCGCGGCACGGGCTCGAGCAGGATGCGCGCGAGCAGCGCCGGTACGCTCTCGCCCTGGAACGCGGGCCGGCCGGTGAGGCACTCGAACAGCATGCAGCCGAGCGCGAACACGTCCGCCCGCGCGTCCACCTCGCGCTGCCCGCGTGCCTGCTCGGGCGCCATGTACCCGGGCGTGCCCACCATCGCGCCGCTCTCGGTCGGGCGCCCGAGGCCCGTCGTGAGGCGCACGACCCCGAAGTCGAGGAGCCGGACCTCCCCCACGTCGCCCCCCACGAGGAACACGTTCGAGGGCTTCACGTCGCGGTGCACGATCCCCCGCTCGTGGAGCGCGCCGAGCGCGGAGGCCAGGCGGCCGCCGAGGGCCAGGGTCTCGCGCAGATCGAGGCCCTTCTTCTCGAGACGCTCGGCGAGATCCTCCCCTTCGAGCCACTCCATGGCGAGCCAGGGCCGGCTGTTCCGGGCCACCCCGTGCGCCACGTAGCGGACGATGTGCGGGTGCGACACCTCGCTCAGGACGGCTCCCTCTCGGACGAATCGCTCGATCTCGGCCTGCCGCGCCGTCCCGAAAAGGAGCTTCAACGCGACCCGCTGACCTGTCAGGCGATCGCGCGCACGGAACACCTCGCCCATGCCGCCGGCGCCAACGGGCTGCTCGATCTCGAACCGATCGGCGATGAGATCCATGATGGGGGGGCAGTGTACCAGCCGGGGGCGGCCTGCGGCTGTCGTTGGGGCACTCCCGGCCGAATGACGGCAGAGGCCGCCGCGTTGTGAACCCGTGCCGTCCACCCCGAGGGGGCGTGCTCCGCGATCCAGGCGCCGGAGAGCCCGCCCTTCGGCGGGGCTGACGCCAATGCCGATCGGATGAGGCATTCGTTCGAGCGAGGGTGCCCCCCCCGTCGCGCTTCGCGCGCGAAGAGGTTCCGTGGAGGCGGTGGGGCGCCCGCGCAGACCTCACCCCCCGTCCCCCTCTCCCTGAAGGGAGAGGGGGCATGTGAACGGGAGAATCGCCTCTGACGTTGACGTTGACGGCGACGGCGACGATTCCTGGCTAGGCCACGGGCCGCTCTCGGCGAGATTTTGCGAGGAAACGCCTTCGAAGCGCACATCCAGCTCGCCAGTCCGTCGCCGTGGCCGTCGCCGTCGCCGTCAACGCTCACGTCAACGTCAACGTCAACGAAGGGCAGCCCCGGGCAATGGTTGGACAGCTCTTGAGCGCGCGTAGCGCGCGATTTGGGGGAGACCGACGCGCGTAGCGCGGCGAGTGGGGGCACCCCTTCTCTTGCACTGGATCGCGCCTAACCGAACGGCATTGGGAGTAGCGCGGTGCCGAGGGCCGGAATCG
>SXNL01000026.1 GCA_005777185.1 Myxococcales bacterium | reverse complement strand
GAAGCCGTCGATGACGCGGTGGAAGTGCAGGCCGTCGTAGAAGCCGGACTTCGCGAGCGTGATGAAGTTCTGCGCGGTGATCGGCGTCTGGTCGAGGAAGAGCTCGACCGTGAACTCGCCGAGGGAGGTGTCGCACGTAGCGGTCGGGTTCGCCATGGGCCGACGCTAGCGTGGGGGACGTGGAAGCTCAAGCGACTTGGCGGTGGCCACGAGGGGTGACGCGCCAGAGGCTTCGGCCGGGGGTCCCGAGCCCTGCGACACCCGCTCAGAAGATCAGCGGCTGCTCGTCCGAGGGCGGCGGGGTGGGCAGCTTGGCGACGCGCTTCTTGGCAAGGTCGCGCTCGCGCTCCGAGCGGGCGAGGTGGGCCTTCGCGAGGGGGAGCCAGCGTTCGGTAGGGGCCGCCGCGCGCAGGTACAGCTGCCAGGTCCGCGCGGCGCTCTCCCACGCCGCGAGCTGCTCGATGGGGCGCGTCGCGCCGGCGGCCCCCGCCATGTGGCCGAGCCCGACGTACCAGAGCCGCTCGTACGCGGGGACGAAGAACACGTTCGGATCGCGCTGGATGCGGTGCATCTGGGGATCGGCCGCGAGCGCCCGGGTCGCCTCCCGGAGCGCACCCGTGGGATCCTCGGCTCGATCGCGGGCGACCGCCAGCCCCCACAGCGCGAGGGCGTACGTGTCGCTCGACCACGCGGCCTGGCTGGCCAGGCCGATGGCGTCCTCGTAGCCGGCGATGGCGGTGCGCAGGTTCCCGAGGCGCATCTCGGTCTCCGCCAGGTTCAGGCGGCCCGTGTGCCGGGCCGTCTCGTCCCGTGTCCGCTCGATGAAGGCGATGTACGCGCGCTTCTCGAGCGCCGAGTCCTCGATGTAGGCGGCCGCGAGCGCGAGCGACCACCACGCCTCCGGGGCCGCCGTGTGATCGGGGGCGCTCTCGAGCGCGGGGAGGAGCACGTCGACGGCGTCCTTGTGGCGCCGGGCGCGCTGGTACGCCTGGCCGAGGTCGAAGCGCAGCCGCACGTCCCGGCTGTCTCGCGCGTTCCCGGCCTCGAGCTCCATGATCGCGCGCGCCAGGTGCGCGCCCCGGGGCCCATCCTGCGGCATCTGGCGCTCCACCATGATCCGCTCGACCGTCTCGGTGTGGAGCCGGTAGTCGGGCCGCGCCGAGCGGTTCTTCGCGCTGTCCCAGACGGTGGGCGGCGTGTCCGCGCGCGCGGGCGCCGCGAGCGCAGAGACGGCGACGACGGCCAGACAGACGAGGCGCCTCGGATCCATCACTTCAGCAGGTTGCCGCACACGTTCGGCGATCCGCCGCCACCGCAGGTGTCCCCGGGCTTCGCGCACACGCCGCACGAGAGCAGCCCACCGCAGCCGTCCGCGGCCGGACCGCAGTCGAAGCCCAGGATCGCGCACGTCTTGGGGAGGCACGTCGGCGCGAGGCACTTGCCGCCGATGCACTGCTTCGTCGGCGGGCAGACGCCGCAGTCGATGGCCGCGCCGCAGCCGTTGCCGGCGAGGCCGCACTCGAGGCCCTGCGCCGCGCAACTCCGCGGCGTGCACGGGTTGCCGCCGCACTTGCTGGGGCCGCCGCCCCCGCAGATCTCGCCAGGGACCGTGCAGGGCCCGCAGTCGAGCGAGCCGCCGCAGCCATCGCCGACGAGCCCGCAGTTGACGCCGAGCCCCACGCACGTCTTCTTCACGCACGAGGGCGCGCCACACTGGAACGGTACGCCGCCGCCGCCGCAGGTCGCCGGGGGCGTGCACGGCCCGCAGTCGATCACGCCGCCGCAGCCGTCGCCAGCGGGTCCGCAGCCCACCGGTGGGGTGAGCGTCGCGCACGTCTTCTTGGTGCACGTGGGCTTGTCGACCTGGATGCAAGAGGCGAGATCGAACAGCATGAAGGCCAGGATCTTCTCCTGTGCCGTCAGGGGCGTCGTCGTGCACTCGGCGGGGAAGTACTTCCCCCCTGATCCCTTCCCCGTCGGCGTCACGTGGAAGTCGCTGTACAGCACGCGCCCGCACTGCTCGTTCGCGGGCTTGCCCCACGGCGTGTTGAACGTGAGGTGCTGCACGCTCTTCTCGGGCGCGTTCGTCCGGAGCCAACCCTGGGTGGGCGCCGTGAGCGGATCGTCCACGTCGTGCCGGGCCTCGACGATCGTGACCCTGGGCGGCGCCGCGCCGCCGAACGCGAGCGCGCCGACGGAGGGTTGACCGAGCCACTGCGCGAAGGCCGCGCCCTTGGGGAACGTGGTGTCGACGAACGCGGTGGCGCTGGGCCACGCGTCGGTCTCGGGCACCCACGTGGCGGTCGTCGACCACGGCGCGTAGTCGTGGAACCACACGTATCCGTAGTGCGTGCCGTACACCCGGCCGCCCTTGTTCGCGTACGCCTGCAGGTTCTGCTTCTGCGCGACGGTCTTGATCTGCTCGCTGCCCACGCACTCGAAGATCGCGATGTCGTACTTGCTGAGCTCGGCCGTGTCGTTCACGACGTTCGTGACGAGCGTGCTGACCGAGGGGGTGGACGAGTTGATCTTGGATCCGTTGTCGAAGTAGAAACGGATGCGGCCCGTGCCGCTCGGGTTGGTGAACTCCGAGTCCGAGATCCCGATCTTGCGGAGCACGCACTCGAGCCCATCGAGGTCGCCCGTGGAGATGGCGGTGAGCGGGATGTCTCCCTCGGTCTTGTTCTTGGGGAGGCTCGTCTGCGCCGGGGTGAGCGCGGTGTTCGCGCACGCCGGGACCGACGGGACCACGATCTGCTTGCGCCACTTGCCGAGCTGGATCACCAGCGGGATGTTCGTGCCAGCCGGCATGTTCTTGAGGACGAACTTGCCGTCGTAGCCGGTCTTCACGCTGACGAGCGGGGTCCCGGAGACCAGGCCCGAGCACTGATCGCACGACACACCCGGCGCGAAGGCGGCCACGGGGCTGTTCGGCACGTAGACGAGCGCGTCGAAGATGGGCAGGTTGCCGGCCGGGCTGAGCACGGTCCCGCTCAGCGTCGTGTCGGCGCCGCCGTCGCATTTCACCTGCTTGAGGCAGAGGCCCACGCACGGAGGGAGCGTCACGCCGCACACGTTCGCGACGCCGCCTCCCCCGCAGATGCTGGGCGCCGTGCACGTGCCACACGACGGGATGAGCCCGCCGCAGCCGTCGGCGACCGGCCCGCAGTTCTTGCCCGCACTCGCGCACGTGAGGGGCACGCAGCCGGCGGTACCGCCGCAGACGCTGGGCGTTCCGCCCCCGCCGCACGTGGTGGGGGGCGCACACGTGCCGCACGACGCGATGAGCCCGCCACACCCGTTCGCGACGGGTCCACAGTTCGCTCCCGCCGCCGCGCACGTCTGCGGCGTACACGCCGAGCCCCCGTCGGCGCCAGGCTTCCCGCACCGGCTCGGCATACCGCCACCGCCGCAGGAGTCGGGCACGGTGCACGTGCCGCAGCTCGCGATCATGCCGCCGCATCCGTCCGCCACGGGTCCGCAGTTCGCGCCCTGCTCGAGGCACGTCTTCGGTGTGCACGGGTTCTTGCCGCAGACGCTCGGCCTCCCGCCGCCGCCGCAGACCTCGGGCGACGTGCAACTCCCGCAGTCCATGACCCCGCCGCAGCCGTCGGGGACGGGTCCGCAGTTCACGCCCAGGGCGGCGCAGCTCCGCGGCTGGCAACCTCCGCCCTCGAACTCGGGGGGAACGAACGTGGACGTCTCGGCGACGCCCCCGGCGTCCAGGTCCAGCTCCGGGATGACGAAGACGCTCTCCCCCACCGTCCCGCAGGCGGCGACGGCGACGGCGCCCCCCAGGACGACGACCAGTGCTCGAACGAGTCGCATGTGAGCCTCCAGGGGTTTCGCCGATGCATCGTAGCAAGGTTCTCGTAGGGATGTACCTTTCGGGCCTGCCTGGTTCCGGCCCTCCCGGGTGTTCAGTGTCCGGTCGCCCTGCTCGCCCACGTCGGGCATGCTAGGAAAGGGCCATGAAACGAGCGGGGAGCTTCCTGGCGATCGCGTGGGCGGTGGGCGGGTGCGCATCGAGCGACGCGCCGAAGGGACCAGCAGACGCAGGGCAAGCCGCGGTCGACGGGGGCGCCTTGGCGACCCTGGACGCCGGCCCGCCCGCGGACGCCGCGCCGCCGCCGCAGACCGAGAAGGAGCCCAACGGGGGCACCCCTGCCACGGACGTGAACGCGATGACCGTTCCGGGCACGATCTCCGGCGCCATCGATCCGGCGAACGACACCGACGTGTTCACGATCGCGGTCTCGCCCGGCGAGATGTGGGAGTGGACGCTCGCGCCCGTCGGCGCCGACTTCGCGCCGCACCTCACCGTCTTCGACACGGCCGCGGGCAGCCTCAACCCGACGCGCCTCGTCGCCGGAAAGTCGGGCGCGCCGTCGAAGCTCGAGCACTTCGTCCTGCGATCGGGCACCTTCGTGGCCGCCGTGCGCGACGCGCGGAACGTGCCGACGCTCGCGGGCAAGGGAGGGCCGACGTACAAGTACACCCTGACGGCCGCGACGAAGACGCCCAACGTGGTGCCCGTCACGTTGCCCGGAAGCAAGACCGGCACGCTCGCGTCGCTGTCGTCGCTCGACCTGTACACGCTCGACGGGAAGGCAGGAGCGGGCTTCGACATCGTCATCAAGGCGAAGCGCAAGACGCCGCCGTCGACGCTCGACTCGCGGATGTCGCTGTTCGATCTGACGACGAAGAAGACGTTGATCACGAACGATGACGCGTCAGGGACGAGCGACTCGCAGATCGGCGGGACGTTCCCCAGCACGGGCGCGTACGTGGTGGTCGTGGAGAACGAGGGGACGAACGCGGCGGATCTGTCGTACCAGATCGACTTCACGCCTCGGTGAAGGGCCCCCCGTCCGACCTCAGCGCGCGCACCGTCCCCCGACCTTCCCGTACTGGAACGTCACCGCCTTCAGATCCCCCGCCGCGATAACGGCCTCGTTCATCGCGACGTTCGCGAGATACGCCTCGCTCCGGCGCGCGTGGCCTTCGAAGCTGTACCCCACGAGTGCGACGGATGGCAGCGCGCCCGACCAGCGCAGGACGCCGGGGTTCCCACGTCGGGTGCACGCGGTGTCGCCCGGGCCGGGGGTGCCGCTCACGTCGCACACGTCGGACACGATGCCGAGGCCCGTGGCGGGGTCGATGGGCCACGCGGCCTCCATCAGGTTGCCGCCGACATCGTACCAGCCCTCGCCGCTGGCGGAGGTCTTGAGGGTGGTGTCGAGCGCGAAGCGGCCGGGCGCCGCGATCGCGGGCGTGTCGTCCTCGTGCGGGCGGTGCCCGAGGCCATCGGGCCTGAGCGTGGGGAACACGTAGAAGTACGTGTCCTGCGGGTTCACGCACCCGGGCCACGCCGCTGGCGAGCAGGCGGCCCCGTGGCCGTTCCGCCAGTTGAAGTCGCCGACGCTCAGCAGGCCGGCCCACGGGATGTAGACGGTCGCCGTTCCGACGGCCGCCGGGTGGCGGCCCCACACCTCGTTGTAGTCCCGGGTGCGCGCGAGCTCGCCGCCGTCCCACGCGCAGAACGTCGCCATGAGCAGCGGCATCATGCAGTTGATCGGCTTCGCGTCGAGCGTGTCCTTGTCGTACTTGCGGATCCCGTCCGGCTTGCCCGCGAGGATGCCGCCGATCCCGTACGGCTTGAGGTCCGCGACCGGCTGCCAGTACGTGGCGTGGCCGTAGGACCCGGGCGCCACGTAGCACCCGTCGAGCGCGTTGATCGGATCGAGCGGGAACGCGCCGAGGTGCACGGGCAGCGGAACGCGCCCGGTCGGGCCCGGGTGATCCGGGAGGACGTCGAGGAGGCCCGGGAACGAAGCGTCGATGAACGCGAGCTGCGAGCCGGGGTGGGCCACGGCGTAGGCCTTGGCGTACGCGCGGACGTTGGACGTCGGGCCGAGGGACGCGATGAACGCGCGCATGCGCCCAGCGGTGATCTCGTACCGATCCAGCATCCGCGTGGTGCGCACGGGAAGCGGCAACGAGCGGCAGCAGGTCTCGTGCGCCGCCCCGACTTCGCCTGGCTCACCGGCGCCGCAGGTGTCGAGGCCCGCGGCGGAGCCTGCCCTGCACGAGGGTGTCGTGCACACGCCCGCCGCGCTGCACACGACGCTCGTGCAGTCGCCGTCGACGAGGCATTTCTTCTCGAACGGGCAGCCAGGGGCGAGCGCGCCGCCGCAGTCCACGTCCGTCTCGCCGAGGCTCGGCGAGGTCTTCCCGTCGGTGATCGTCGGCGCGGCGCACACCTTCGCCACGCAGAGGCCCTCGCAGTCGTCGTCGGTGACGCACGGGCACACACCGCCCGCCCCACACGGCAAGCCGCTGTCGACCGTCCCGGTCGCGTCCTTCCCGCCGTCGATGAGGGTCTGCGCGTCGGATACGGCGCTGCCGTCGGTCGTGTTCCCCGGGCCGGCGTCTCCTCCACCCCCACCGGCGTCTCCTCCACCGCCCCCACCGGGGTCTCCTCCACCTCCTCCTCCCGCGCCCGCGTCGCCGTCGCTGTCGAGCGTCAGAGGGGTCGGGTCGTCCGCTCCCCCGCAAGCGACCGCGGCGGTGACGAGGAGGGCTGCGGCCGCGCACGCTCGAAGGCTGCTCGTGTCCATTGTCCCAAGTATTTCCTGGAAAGGGACGCCCTGCAAGCCTCCACCCGGTGTCGCCCGCCGTCTCGCCCGCACGCCACGGTCAGGAAGAGAGCCCCCGGAGCACACGCCCGCCGGCGCACGCGCGAGGGCACGGCTTCGTGATCAGAGCGGGTGCCGCGTGAGGCAAGCCCCCACGGGCCCCGTGCCGCTCCCGCCGCCTGACATCCACACGCCGCCCTTGCACTGGTACCACTCGCCGTCGAACTTCGACTCCACGCACGTCTTCTCGGGCACCATCTTGCCGAGGGTCTGCGAGTTGCAGCGCGTGTCCTCGTCGCTCGTGCCGGGCCCCGTCGCGGCGCCGCCTCCGCCGCATGGCCCGCCGGGATCGGAGCCCTCGTACTCGTAGTGCCACGGCTCGCTGGGCACCGTGCGACGGAACCCGAAGCGCCCCGCGTTGTTGCTGAGCCACGACGACGTCGTGAGGTCGAGCGCGGTGCCGCTCTGGTGGTTGCTGTAGCCGGGCCGGGCCGCGATGTTGCCGCTGTTGCAGCTCCGGGTGACGTAGCAGTTGTAGAAGTAGCGCTGCTCCGACATCGTCCTGAAGCCGCTGTTGATGGCGAGGTGCACGCCGGCCGCGTCGGCGGCGCGCTGCATCTTCAGGAAGGCGTGCCCGGTCGTCTTGCTGACGAGCTTGCCGCCGATCGTGATGACGCGGATGTCGCGCGGAGAGCCCGCCTTGTAGGCCGTCTCGGCGCGCTCGGCGCAGCTCACCGCGCTCGCGAGCTCCTGGGCCTGGCTCGTCCCCGGCTCCTCCTCGGCGTCCTCGTCCACGTCGTTCGAGCAGCCCTGCAGGGCGATCGCGAGCAGCGGAAGGGAGCAGGCCGCGAGGAGCGAGCGGTGTGTGGTGTCGAGCGCCATGTGGACCTTTGAAGCAGCATGTGTGCCACCGACATCCGCCCGCGAATTTCCCGTGTTCGATACCAACGTCGCGGCCGGCCGCCCTCATCCTGGGGGCACGAAGGATCCACGCGCCCCTCCGCGTATGTTCGCGTGAACGCGGAAAAATACGTCCGCGGCGTGTGCGACCGGCCTCCGTGCGTCGCGCCCGCGGGTCGGAGACCGGAGGCGGGCGAGACGCCGTGCTCGCGTCTCCGCGAGCGAGCGCCTACCGGCGGGTCACGTAGAAGAAGTCGCGGTAGAACGAGGTCGTCGCGTACTCGCCTGGCTTGAACGAGCACGGGATGAGCGACTGCTTCGCGGAGGGGACGCCGTTCGAGTGGACGTAGAACAGGTAGCGCGGGAACGCCCAGTTGACGTCGAGCTCCGCGGCGTCCCACGCGCCCGCCGCGACGAGCGCGCGCGCGAGCGTCAGCGCGCCGAGGCCGTCACCCGATCCGTAGAACAGGGTCTTCCTGTCACGGGAGAGGCCGACGCCCGACCGGCGGATGATCGTCGCGCCGTCCACCGCGGCGCCCCAGTTCGCGGTGCCGTCCGTGAGCTTCGGGTTCTGGCGGCCTCCCTCGTACAAGCACGGTGGCGTCTGCCGCCAGCTCTGCATGCGCGACGCACCCTCCGCGAGCCCGGTCCACGTGCCGATCGCGACCGATCCGTCCTTGAAGAGGCTGAACGTGCACGAGTCGTCCTTGGCCGGCAGCAGGACGGTGCCGTCGACCATCATCCCGAAGTGCCCATGGACCGCCTGCCAGCCACCGTTGAACGCCGTGACGAGGCGCGCGTGGTCTTCCTGGGGGATGCGCCCCGGCCGGCTCGTCTTGACGTCGGACGCGGGCTCCGCGGTGCCGGCCACGCTCGTCACGCGCACGCGGCTCAGGTCCATCGCGACGATCGCCACGGCGGCGTAGGTCCGCGCGGGATCCGGGTGGACGAGCGTCTTCGCGAGCACGGGCGGGCCCGACGGCTCGACGTCGTCGGGGACCACGATCCACACGCCGTCGCCCTTCGCGGCGACCGCGGGGATGGGGGGAGGGAAGTCGGGCGGTGGAAACGTCGTGGGCGGTCCGCTGTCGGTCCCGGCGTCGTCAGGGGGGAGCGCGGCGTCGAGGGGCGCGATCGCGGGCGCGAGCGACACGGGCTCGGGCTGCCAGTACGTGGTCGGGGGCGCGTCCTTCAGGCGCCACCGGTTCAGGCGATCCTGTACCCCGTACGTCGTGTCCTCCAGCCACGCGACCGCAGCCGGGCCCAGGATCGACCGCGCCGTGTCCGCGAGGAGGGGGCCGAGCCAGGAGACCTTCTGGATCGCGATCCACAGGACGATCGCGCCAGCTCCGCCCGCGAGGACGAGCCTCGTCAAGAACCGCCGCGCGCGCGCGGCGCGGCCTCGTGGACGCGTCCGCCCGCGGAGGAACGCGGGTTGCCTCGCGACGAACGCGGGCGGCACGAGCCTGTCCGGGCCTGCCGCATCGACGGCCCGCCCGCTCTCACCCGAGGTCCACGCAGCGCCGCCGCTCAAGGAATATCGTATCCTAGCATCACGCACCGGATCACTAGCATCACGCTCGGCATCCCCCCTCGTGAACGACAACGGGTGGCTCCCGCTTCCACGGACGCGGCGGAACGGGTATGGTCGCGTCCCGTGAAGGCGGCGACGAGACGCATCCAACCCGCGCAGGCTCTCCTGTCGGTCCTCCCGTTGGCGCTCGTCGTGGCCTGCAAGCCCGTCGAGGTCATCGACGCGCCCGATGCTGGCCTCAGGGAATGCAAGAAGGGCGCGTACGCGTTCTGCGACGCGGCCGCCCCGGGTGTGCCCGCGTGCGCGCGTCAGGATCCGGCGTACAAGCGCCTCTCGGAGCTTGGTCCGGGTCCCGGCCTCCCCACGGGCTGCACCGTCAACTTCGTCGACGGCAAGGACGTGAACGGCGAGTGCAAGCTGGACGCGCTCTGCCGGTGCCGCGAGCCCGACGAGGCGGGCGCGACGGCGTGGAGCTGCTTCCCCTGACCTGTCAGACCGCGTACGCTCGGCGACCATGGAGACGAGAAGACGCTTCCTCGAGATGGCGGGTTGCACGATCGGCGCGGGCTGTCTCGGGCTCGCGTGCAGCAGCACCGCCGCGACCCCGGCGAGCGGGACGATCGCGGCGGGCAACACGAAGAGCGTCGCGGTGGGCTCGCTCGCCCTCGTCCCGGGGCAGCCGCTGATCCTGGGGCGTGACGCGAGGGGGCTCTACGCGATGACGGCGATCTGCCCGCACCAGCAGTGCAGCATCGGGGACAGCGGGACCGTGTCCCCCACCGAGATCAAGTGCAACTGCCACGGCTCGAGGTTCAGCGCCAACGGCGACGTCACCGGCGGGCCCGCGCCGACGGGGCTCGAGCACTACAAGGTCGTCGTCGCGGGCGACGGCGCGATCACGATCAACGCGAGCCTCAAGGTCGGCAAGGACGAGCGCACCGCGGTCGCCTGAGGGGCTGCCCCTGAGGCATCCCCTCATTTTCCTCACGTCGAGCCCGAGCCCGAGCCCGAGCCCGAG
>SXNL01000184.1 GCA_005777185.1 Myxococcales bacterium | reverse complement strand
CGAGCTGGTCCGCCCCCGCCACCAGCTCGATGCTCGCACGGTAGACGTCGAGTCGCTCATGTTCGAACCCGTCCATGCCCGCCAGTCGGCACGAACCGCGGGTTCGTTGCGCAGGAATCGGGCTCGGGCTCGGGCGCGGGCTCGGGCTCGAAAATGAGGGGATTCCTCAGATCCGCAACACCAACCCGCTCTTCTCGAAGGCCGCGGACGGCACGCTCACGAAAGCGTGCATCGCGCGCTACCTCGAGAACGTGCACCACCTCGTGTGCCACACGCAGCCGAACCTCGTCCGCGCCCGCGACAGGGCGACGGCGCTCGGCGACCAAGCCCTCGCCGCGCACTACGAGCACAAGCGACGGGAGGAGGACGGCCACGAGGTGTGGGCCGAGCGCGATCTGCAGGAGGTCACGCGCGCGCCGGTCGCGCCGCGCAAAGACGGCCGCCGTGTCCTCGATGGGCGACCTCATCCTGTACCTCGAGGAGACGATCGACCGGGATCCCGCGCTCTACCTCTCCTACATCCTGTTCGCCGGGTACCTCCTCGTCGTCCTCGCGCCGGAGTGGCTCGTCCTCCTCGAGGAGCGGTGCGGCATCCCGCGGGGGTACCGCGTGAGGACGGCCTCCGACGCGAACGCGGCGCTCGACGTGGCGGCACGACACGG
The DNA here is from genome assembly GCA_005777185.1 of Myxococcales bacterium. Lineage (GTDB taxonomy): Bacteria > Myxococcota_A > Polyangia > Polyangiales > Polyangiaceae > SXNL01. The sequence continues at coordinate 41,328 of SXNL01000184.1, read as the reverse complement.
CCCTGGGCTCGGCCTCCTCATCCTGGACGTGCTCATGCCCGAGATGGGCGGGACGGTGCTCGAGCGACGGATCGCCGCGCTCGGCGTGACCGCCCCGCGCCTCTTCGTCTCGGGCTTCGCGCCGGGCAGCCACGCGCCGAGGGACGACGTGCCGCATCCGCTCCTCCAGAAGCCCTTCACCCCCGAGCAGCTCCTCGGAGCGGTGGAGCAGCTGCTCGGGCGCGGAGCGACCCCGATCCTCGGGAACTGACCACAGTCGCGCGCCAGGGTACCCGCACCCGCGGGCGCGTCAGAACTCGAACATCAACCCCATCGCCCAGGAGCTCGAGCCGACGCGGAGGGCGCTGTCCTGCCCGAGGCCGTTCAGGCTCGCGAGGTAGTACTCGCCGAAGAGATACGTGTGGTTGATGCCCGTCGTCTGGTCGAGGTTGCGGGACGAGTAGGTGTCGAGCGCGTCGAGCGCGAGCCCCACGCCGACCGCGAGGTGCGTGCCCCACGTGTGGCCCTTCCCCTCGGTGGAGCTGCCGTCGGGGCGGAGCGCGGTGGACGTGCCGCCGGGGTTGGCCGCCTTCCAGAGGGCATATCCGACGCCCGCCTTCGCGTAGGGGACGAGGGGGATGCGCAGATCCTTGTAGACCGCGTCGGCGCGGACCACGGCGGCCGCGTACATCGGGTAGATGGAGAGCGTCGTGTCCTCCTCGCCGCGGGTGCCGCCCGTGGTGAACGAGCGGTCGGTCATTTCCGTGTATCCTACACCTATCCCGGGCCCCACGGTCCCGACGTGAGGGATGCGGAGCGCCTGCCAGTCGAGCTCGAGCTGGACGAGCGCTCGCGGCATCGAGCCGAACGTGTCGCGGTACGGGGTCCTCCCCTTCAACGCCGGCTCGTCGTCGATCTGGGGCCGATAGGGCGAGAAGCGCGCCTCGAACGCGAAGTTCTGGGGCGACTCCACCGGGGCCTGTCCGCGCGCGTAGGCGTTGAGCTCCTGCGCGGACGCGGGCGCGGCCGGGAGCACGAGGAGCACGAGGACGGTCGCGAGGGCCTTGTTCTTCATCGAGAGGTTCTCCTCCTCCGCCGCCGCAAGAGGCCGACCATCACGCCCGCGACGCCCACCACGAACGCGCCGCACCCGCCGGGCATCCCGGCGCCCTCGAGCGCGCAGTAGCCCCCGCCGGCCTGGCCGCCGGCGCGACGGTAGCGCTCGAAGAAGTCGTCGAGCTCGACCGGCGTCTGGCACGTGAGATCGGACACCTCGCCCACGTTGAGGTAGGGATCCGTCGCGGCGACCGCGACCGCGTACGTGACGCCGTTCTCGAGCCCCGAGATCGTCGCCGAGCTCCCGAACGCGCCCACCGTCGTGCGCTGCACGGTGTCGTCCGGCGGCTTGCCCTTCGTGAAGCCAGGCGCGGCGCACGCGCCCGCCGGCGTGGTCGTGGTGACGGTCCGGCAGCCCGCGTCACTCGAGCTGGCGGTCGCGTCGCTCTCGCCGTCGCCGGCGTCGTCCGTCGTGGAGGACGCGCCCGCGTCGTCGCACACGACCGTCGTGGTCGTGGTCCCGCTGCTCGTGCCGGCGCGTGCATAGTACACGGTCACCTGGGAGGTGTTCGTCGCGCCGGCCTCACCGACGCTGGACCACGAGACGCCGAGACGGGTGTCCCCGGGCGACACCGAGACGCCCGAGAGCGCGGGCGGCCCGATCGTGTCGGACACGACGTCGAGGGTCTTCGAGCCGGCGACGTCGCCGCCGCCTCGCACCCAGAGGAAGTGGACCGTGAAGGTGGTCTCGTCGACCTGACCGCAGATCTCGGCGGTCGCGTTCACGTACTGGTCGCTCGTGGCCTGCCGCTGCGCGAGGATGTCGCGGACGCGGAGGAGAGCCTCGGCCGTCTGCTGCCGCGCGACGTCGGCCGCCGTGACCCGCCAGCACTGCCGGGCCGCTCCCGAGCGGTTCGTGAGCTGTGCGCAGTCGGTACCCTTCCCTCCCGCCCAGACCTGGAGGCTCACGCTCGTGTCGAAGCCGGAGAGCACGAGCGGGATGCGGAGGCGGAGATCCTGCGCGCAGTCGCTGTAGCTCACGGCGTCCGGGAAGTTGGCCTGGGGGCGCTTGCCGACCTCCTTGCCGGAGGGATCGACGCGGGCGATCGTCCCGGGGGCGCCCGGGAGGTCCACGGTCTGGGCGTGGACAGGGGCCGCGAGGAGGGTGGCGACGAGGAAGGGGGCTCCACGGCGGAGCGGCGCGAAGGACATGAGCGAAGGGGGTGGAGCATACCGCATGCCAGGTCTCAGCGGGGATCAGACGGCCGCGGACGGCGGACGGCGGACGGCGAACGGAGGGTGGAGGGCGCCCGACCGCGGGCGGCCGACGGTGAATCGCGACAGAATGACAAGTGGCCGAACGAATCTGCCAACATGGCAGCCATCGGCGGGGCGGGGTCGGGTGTCATACGTCTCCCTCCCGGGGCGTTTCACTGAAGGAGGTCCGCGTGCGCGCTTCGTTCATCCTCGGCTGTACCCCGATCGTGCTCGCCCTGGCGTGCGGCGCCCCGCCCACGCCCGCCGTCACGCCGGCGGAGGTCGCCGTCGCGACGTCCCGAGCGACCCCCGTCCGCGCGGAGGTCGTCGTCCCGCCCGGCCACGTCCTCTTCGAGCATCACACTCCGAAGGTGGGTGAGGAGCTCCACGCCGAGACGTTCGCGGAGAGCCGGTTCGACGAGATGCAGGGGGAGCATGCGGGCTCGTCTTACCATTCACTGTATACTGCAACCATTCTCGAGGCCTCGCGCGACGCGGTCACGCGGGTCCGTGTGACCTTCGGGGAGAACACGCGGCGCGTCCTGGGGGCGGCGGAGTTCAACGAGAACGCGACCCCGCTTCGCGGCAGGACGCTGATCCTGGAGACCGCCCCCGAGCCGCGCGTACTCGACGAGGCGGGCGCGCGGGTACCGAGGGACGTGGAGACCCTCGCGCTCGACATCTTCTCGGATCTCGGCATGCGCGGCGGCGTGAGCGCCTCCCTCCCGGACGCCCCGCTCGGGGTGGGCGCGCGCGTGGATCCGTTCGCGCAGGCCGTCGTGCGCACGCTGAACGCGAAGACGTGGACCGTCACGCGCGGCGAGGCGCGCATCGAGCGCGTCCTCCCCGAGGCGGCCGAGATCTCCCTCGCCATCGCGGCCACGAGCGAGAGCGGGCTCGCGATGACGTGGACCGGCAAGGCGGTCGTCGGCACGCGGACGCGACGGCTCGACGCGTTGATGCTGGACGGAGCGTTCACCACGCCGCCGCCGGACAGGGCACGCGGTCGCGTGCGCGTCGCGCGTCTCGTCTGGGTGGGCGCCCGACCGGACGTGAACCTCGGGGTCACCGATCCGCGCCACGTCGAGCCGCGGGGCTCGCCGAGCGCCCCTTCGCCGCCCCCGCCAGCCCCCGGCTCGCCGCGTCCCTGATCGGTCCGGTCAGGGCCCGAGCGGGGTCCGTGGGTCCACCTCCACCACGTGCACCAGCGACCGGTCCACCGCGCCCCGGTCGCTGCCGAACAGCTCGCGGTTCACCCTGCCGCTCGCGTCCAGGATGGCGTGGCTGACCGATCGCTCGACGAAGCAGGCCGGCCCCGCGTCGATGACGGCGGCGACGACGGAGCGCCCGTTCGCCGGGTTCGACACGCGCACCCTGGCGCCGCACCCGAAGCGCGCGGAGTCCGCGACGAACCAGGTGATGCGCTCCTCGCACGCCTTCCCCGTGTCGGCGGCGACGCAGAGCCCGCGCGCCTTCAGCGTGGCGAGGCACGCGGGGATGCAGTTGTCGCCAGGATCCCCGTGCTTGCCGCCGACCGCGTCGACCCAGCAGCCGAACGCCGTGAGGTAGTAGTCGCCGTCCTCGACCTTCGTGGTGCCGTAGGCGCCGCTGCAGCTCCAGGTGTTCGTCGTGCCCATGCAGACCGCGTCCTTGCCGGTCTCCGCGCGCAGGCAACCGCGCGCGCACGCTTCGCGAAGGGGCGTCACGCCGTCGGGGCACTTGCCGCGGCTCATGCCGTCCGGAGCGCAGACGAACGCCGTCCGCGCCGAGGCGAGCTCTCCGCACCCAGGTGCCGTCGTCACGTCGGCCGTCGAGGCGCCGGCCTCTCTCGGCGCGGACACGGTCACGTCCTCGCCCGGTCCCGCGTCCGCCGGGGCTGCCCGCTCGGAGACGGGGGCCTCGAGGTTCGCGCCCGCGCAGGACGCGAGGAACGCGAGCAGGGAGACGCCAGCCCGGGACGAGACGCCGCGCATGTTCCCAGGATACGCGAACGCTCGCCGCAGGTGTATCGTGCGGCTCGCGATGCAGACCCACACCGAGTACATGGTCCTTCACACCCGGAAGAAGCGCGAGCTGGTGCACCTCACGCCCCGGCTCGAGGGGATCCTCGCGAAGAGCGGCATCGAGGAGGGGATGATGCTCGTGTCCGCGATGCACATCACCGCGGGCGTGTTCGTGAACGACGACGAGTCGGGGCTGCACGAGGACATCTGGGCGTGGCTCGAGCACCTCGCGCCGTTCCGTGCAGAATACAAACACCACCGCACCGGCGAGGACAACGGGGACGCCCACCTGAAGTCGATGCTCGTCCACCACGAGGTCATCGTGCCGGTGACGAAGGGCCGCCTCGACCTCGGGACGTGGCAGCGCGTCTTCTACGCGGAGTTCGACGGGCAGCGCGACAAGCGGCTGATCGTGAAGGTGATGGGCGTCTGACCGATGTCTCGCCCGTTCCCAGAGAGGCGCCCGCCCTCCGGGTGGCCTTCGACCGGCGCCCCCATCCTCGCAGCCGTCCTCGTCGCCGCGTGCGGGCCCGGCGCGCCCGCCGCGCGTGGGCCCGAGCCAGCCGTCGAGGCGCCGCCTTTCGAGCCCGTCGTCGACGCGACCCTGCGGAAGCTGGCGGCCATCGACCGGAGGCTGGCCGAGCGGGCCCACGTGGAGCCGAGCGACGCCGACCTCCGGGCCCTCTCCATGGACGTCATCCTGCGCGAGGACACGACCGCGGCGCTCGTGGGCGGGGCACTCGATCCCTTCTCGTTCGCGGCGCGGCGCCGCGCCCTCGAGGCGGTGCGCGAGTCCGTCACCCGCGCCCCCGCACGCAGCGCCGACGGGGCGACGAAGGAGCGCTTGCTGCGCCTGGTGCGCGAGGAGCTGGCGCGCGAGGAGGAGGAGCGCGCGCTCCCCGGGTCGGCGAGCGTGCTCGTCTCCGCGATCGCGCGGACGTGGACCCCGACCGGCGCACCCGACCGGATCGCGGAGCGGGACGCGTGGCTCGCCCGCAGGCTCGCCGAGATCGACACCGCCGTCGCGCGCGCGCCCCTCCTCGAGCCCGCAAGCTCCGAGCTCGACGATGCGCTCGACGCCGTCGAGAACGGCATCAAGAACGACCCGTACCGGAAGGCCACCATCGCCCTCACGCGGCTCCGCGGGCGCCTCGATGCGGCGCGCACGAGGGGCGAGCCCACCCCGTGGGAGCCGATCGCGCGCGGGCTCCGGACCCACGTCGGAGAGGACGTCCCGCCGCGCGACGCCCTCGACCGCCGCCTCGGCGCCATCCAGCGCCGGCTGCGCGAGGCGATCCACGCCCGCCGCGCGGCGGTCGATGACGCGGGCGTCCGCGCGGCAGACGACGTCGCGGCACGGAGCCTCTTCCAGGATTCCGGGTGCGCGTACCCGGGTGCGGCGTCCCTCCTCGGGAGGTTCGGCGCGCCCCCCGAGCGGGCGCCCGGTTGCGCGCTCGTCGTCCGCCTCGCGGCGTCGGCCGCGGGCGATGTGCTGGCGAACCTGGAGGCCCTCCACGATCACGTGGCGGTCGCGCGGTGGGCGCTCGACGTGGACGCGGGCCCCCGGCGCTCGTCGCACCCGTTCGTCTCCGGCGTGACGATGCCGCAGGGCGCGCGCCTCATGCGCCTCGCCGCCGTGCGGCCCGTCGTCGCGATCGGCGCCGGCCTCGTCGTCGAGGCGCTCGTGGGGGCGGACACCACCCACGCGAGCGAGGTCGCGGCGCGCTGGAGCAAGGTCGGGGACGCGCCGCTCGACGTGGTCCTCCGCGAGATTTTCCCTGCCGAACGGGCCGGTGGTCTTCCGTTTCAAAATGGGACATGATGACGCCATGCGACGCCTGACCATGAGCATCGACGCGTGTGTGGAAACGCTGGCCCTCCTCATCGCCATCGCGTGGGCCGACGGCAAGCTCGCCGACAGCGAGAAGAAGGGGGTCCGCGGGGCGGCCGCGATCCTGAACCTCTCGAAGGAGATGCGCGACCGCCTCGACAAGCTGCTGGAGAAGCCGATGCCGGTCGACCAGCTCCTCGTCGAGGGCCTCTCCGCCCGCGACAAGGCCTTCGCGTTCGTGGCGGCCGCGTGGCTCACCGGCGTCGACAACGACGTCGATCCCAAGGAGGTCGCGATGCTCGATCAGGCCGCGACGATCCTCGGCATCGAGGGCGCGCGCAAGGGCGAGCTCACCCAGATCGCGCGCGATCTCGAGCCGATCCGGCGCTCGCCGGGAGGCGAGGCGGACTGGGCGAACGAGCTGATGACGCTCTTCAAGGCGATCCCGAAGCGCCTGGAGAACACGGGCGACGACGTCGACGTCGTGTTCGGATGACGCTTCGTCCCCCGCGTACGGGGCGGCGGCACAGGAGCGCGTGATGTCGCGATTCCACGTCCTCATCGCCGACGAGATGTCCTCCCGCGCCGTCGAGATACTGCGCGGGCACCCCGAGATCGACGTCGCCGTGAAGACGGGATTGAAGGGTGACGCGCTGAAGGCGGCCGTCGCGGAGATCGACGCGCTCGTCGTTCGATCGGCGACCAAGGCGACCGCGGAGGTCCTCGCGGCGGCCAACAAGCTCCGCGTCGTCGGGCGCGCCGGCATCGGCGTGGACAACATCGACGTCAAGGCCGCCTCGCGCCGCGGCGTCATCGTGATGAACACCCCCTCGGGCAACGCGATCACGACCGCGGAGCACGCGATCTGCTTGCTCTGCTCGCTCGCGCGGCACATCCCGCAGGCGACCGCGTCGATGCGCGCGGGCACGTGGGAGAAGAAGCGCTTCGAGGGCACCGAGCTGTTCGGCAAGACCCTCGGCGTGCTGGGGCTCGGGAACATCGGCCGCATCGTGGCGGATCGCGCGCAGGGCCTGAAGATGAAGGTCCTCGCGTTCGATCCGGTGCTCACCGAGGAGGCGGCCCGCAAGCTCGGCGTCGAGCTCGCCCCTCTCGACGAGGTGTTCGCCCGCGCGGACTTCATCTCCGTCCACACGCCGCTCACCCCCGAGACGCGGAACCTGGTGGGCGCGGACGCCTTCCGCCGGATGAAGCCCGGCGTTTTGATCGTCAACGCGGCGCGCGGCGGGATCGTCGACGAGGCCGCGCTCGCGGAGGCCATCGCGAGCGGCAAGGTCGGCGGCGCGGCGCTCGACGTCTTCTCGGAGGAGCCGCCGCCGAAGGATCACCCCGTCCTCGCATCGCTGCTCGCGATGGATCGCGTCATCTGCACGCCGCACCTCGGCGCGTCGACCGAGGAGGCCCAGGAGAAGGTCGCGATCGAGGTGGCCGAGCAGATCGCGGACTACCTCTTGAACGGCAGGGTGCGAAACGCCGTCAACCTCCCTCCCCTGCCGAGCGAACTCGGGGGCCGGCTCGGGCCCTTCCTCGATCTCGCGGGATTGCTCGGCGCGCTCGCGTCACAGCTCGTCGAGCGCATCGAGTCGGTCGAGATCGAGGTCGCGGGCGACGTGGCGGAGGGAGGCGCGTCGCCCATCGCGGCGGCCGCGGTCGCCGGGCTCCTCCGCCGGCACATGGACGTGCCGGTCAACGCCGTGAACGCGGCGCTGCTCGCCGCCGAGCGCGGGATCGCGGTGAGCGAGATCAAGCGCGGGGGAGGCACGGACTTCACCTCGCTCGTCACGCTGCGGGTCAAGGGCGCGGGCGAGTGCGCGGTGCGGGGCACTGTCTTTCGGACGGGGACCGCCCACGAGCCGCGCGTCGTCGCGATCGACGGGTTCGCGCTCGAGGCCGCGCTCGACGGGAGGATCCTTGTGCTCAAGAACGCGGACCGGCCGGGCGTGATCGGCGCGGTGGGCACGCTCCTCGGGCAGCGCGCGATCAACGTGGGCCGGCTTCAGGTGGGCCTCGATCGGGGTCGCGCGGAGGCGCTGCAGCTGTGGAACGTGGACAACGACGTGGACGCGGCGACGCTGGACGCGGTGCGCGCACTACCTCACGTGCGCGCGGCGACGCTGGTCACCTTGTAGTCGCGATGCGACCGTCGGGGACGCTGGGCCGCCTCGCGATCGCGATCGCGGTCGTCGCGTGCCGCGATCCGCGAGCGCGAGGGCGGACCGACGTCGACGCGGCCCCGAGCGCGGTCTCCACGAGCGCGAGCACGAGCGCCTCGGCCTCGGCCAGCGCGACCCTCGCGGCCGACGTGATCTCCAGCGCGTCTCCGACGTGGACCGCTCGCGAGGCGGGCCCGCCGCCGACGACGACGGACGGGGTGGACGGCGCGGCGCTCAGGGCGCGGACACGCGATCGCCTCGCGATGGACGCGAGCCCCGTGACGGTCCTCCAGGGCGAGGGCCCGTTCGAGCTCGGGCGCCGCATCTGCGAGGCGAAGGTGCCGCGCGTGGCCGCGGCGACGCCGGTGCTGATCAAGCCCAACCTGGGCGGGTTCGAGTGGTTCAAGGATCCAAAGGCGAACGGCGGCGACGACGGGCTGCGCGGCCGGATCACCCAGCCCGAGTTCGTGCGAGGCATCATCCGGTGCCTCAAGGCGCGCGGCCACGCCGCGATCACGGTGGCGGAGGGCTGGGGCGCGACGCATGCGGACTTCGTGCGCCTGGCGCGCGCGTCCGGCTACGACGCGATGACGCACGAGGAAGGGGTGCGGCTGGTCGCGATGGACGACGACGGCGTGTTCGACGTGGAGGGCGACCGGCCCGGGAAGCCGCTCGTGGTGAGGGGCATGGAGGCGACGCACGTGCCCACGCTCCTCCTGCCCAAGATCCTCGCCGAGCACCTCGACCACGGCCTGTTCATCTCGGCCCCGAAGCTGAAGGCGCACCGGTTCGGCGTGGTGTCGATCGCGATCAAGGGGATGCAGGGGACGGTCATGCTCTCCGACGCGCGGCCCTACTTCCACCAGAAGTGGCGCACGCACCGCGAGCTCGGGCCCGCCCTGGAGAAGGGGAAGGCCGGAGAGCCGGATGCGCGGCGCGCGTACGTGGCGTCGCTCGAGGTGTTCGCCGAGCGGATGACGGACGTGCTCGAGATCGCCGCGCCGCATGTTGTCCTTGCGGAGGGCGCGCCGGCGATGGGCGGCGACGGATTCGGCGCGCAGTGGCCGATGACGGAGCGGGTCGCCGTCGGCGGCACGAACCCCGTGCTCGTGGACCGCGTCGGAGCCGAGCTCCTCGGCCTCTGGGACAGCGCGGCGCTCGAGAGGGAGCTCCCCGGCCACCGCACTTCACCCCTCGTCGAGGTCGCCGCGAGGCGCCTCGGCGTGGCGATCGCGCGGCCGAGCGTGGACGGCGCCGGCGCGGCGCTCCTGTCGGAGAGGCGCCCCGCGAACCTCGTCGGCATGGCCGGCTTCGAGATCCACGAGGAGGGGGCGGGGGGCTACCGGACGGCGCGCGCCGCCGCGCTCGGGGATCGGGCGGTGGAGGTGGACGGCAAGCCCGACGATCCTGCGTGGGCGAGCGCGCCGCGCGTCGCATGGGACACCGACTTCGCGGGCCGGCCGACCGGCACCGAGACCGCCGCGCGGTTCCTGTGGTCGAAAGATGCACTCTACATCTTATGGGAGCTCTCCGGCGCCGGCCTCGACAACTCCGACCGCACGCGCTCGACGACCGAGGACCGCGACGCGCTCCACGAGGAGGACTGCGTGGAGATGTTCCTCGCGCCCGATCCGCGCGCGCGCGATCGGTACTTCGAGGTGGAGGTGGGGCCCTTCGGTCACTTCCTCGATCTCGCCGTGTCCGCGCGGAAGGGCGACGCGGGCTGGTCGAGCAAGCCCACGATCGCGACCACGCGGGACGCCGGAGGGCATCGCGCGGTCCTCGAGGTCGCGCTCCGGGCGCCCGACGTGCTGAAAGCGCTCGTCCCGGGGGCGAGGCTGCCCCTGGGGCTGTTCCGGATGGAGGGGAGAGCCGCGCGGCGGTACCTGGCGTGGAGCCCGGCCCGCACGAAGACGCCGGACTTCCACGTCCCTGCGGCGTTCGGGACGCTCCTCATCGAACGGTGAGCGTGAACGAGCTCGGGCAGCGCTCCTCCCTCGGAGGCCGGGAGGGTGAGGTCTGCGCGCGGGTGCGCCGGGAACCGTGATCGCGGAGGCCAAGGGCGCGTAGTATGGTGCCCCCCATGCTGCCCCCCACCTTCCCCGAGCGGGCCCGGGTCGTCGTCATCGGCGGCGGCGTGATCGGGTGCTCCGTCGCGTACCACCTCGCGCACATGGGGTGGAAGGACGTCGTGGTTCTCGAGCGCGACCGGCTCACGTCGGGCACGACGTGGCACGCCGCCGGGCTCATCGTGACGTTCGGCTCCACCTCCGAGACGTCGACCGAGATGCGCAAGTACACGCGCGATCTCTACGCGCGGCTCGAGGCCGAGACGGGGCTCGAGAGCGGGTTCAAGCCCGTCGGGTTCATCGAGGTGGCGTGCGACGAGGATCGCCTCGAGGAGTACCGCCGCGTCTCCGCGTTCAACCGCTACTGCGGCGTGGACGTGCACGAGATATCTCCGCGCCAGGTCTCGGAGCTCTTCCCGCTCGCGCGCACGGACGACGTCCTGGCCGGGTTCTACGTGAAGGAGGACGGCCGCGCGAACCCCGTGGACCTCACGATGGCCCTGGCCAGGGGCGCCCGGATGCAGGGCGCGACGATCCTCGAGGGCGTCCCCGTGCTCGACGTGATCGTGCGGCGCGGCGCGGTCCGCGGGGTGCGGACGGCGCGCGGCGAGATCGAGGCCGAGTACGTCGTCAACTGCACGGGCATGTGGGCGCGCGAGCTCGCCGCCCGATCGGGCGTCATCGTCCCGCTCCAGGCCGCCGAGCACTACTACCTCATCACGGAGAAGATCCCGGGCCTCTCCGCGTCCGCGCCCGTCCTCGAGGACCCCGGATCGCACGGCTACTTCCGCGAGGAGGTGGGGGGCATGATGATCGGCCTCTTCGAGCCGATCTGCGCGCCCTGGAAGGTGGAGGGCGTACCCGAGGACTTCTCCTTCGGCGAGATCGCACCCGACTGGGACCGCATGGCGCCCTACGTCGAGCGGGCGATGAACCGCGTGCCCGTCACCCTCGAGGCCGGCGTGCGCAAGTTCTTCTGCGGCCCCGAGAGCTTCACGCCGGACCTCGCGCCCATCGTCGGCGAGGCGCCCGAGGTCCAGAACTACTTCGTCGCCGCCGGGCTCAACTCGATCGGCATCCTGACCGGCGGCGGCCTCGGGCGCGTGCTCGCCCACTGGATCGTGCACGGCCGCGCGGACGTCGACATCACCGGCTTCAACATCGACCGGCTCCACCCCTACCAGATGAACCCCGAGTACCGCCGCACGCGCACGGTGGAGTCGCTGGGCATGGTGTACCAGTGCCACTACCCGACACGATCCATGCAGACGGCACGCGACGTGAAGCGCTCGGCCCTGCACGAGCGGCTCGCGGCGCGCGGCGCATACTTCCGGGACGTGAGCGGATGGGAGGGCGCCGACTGGTACGCAGGTCCGGGCGTGGAGCCGCGCGTGGAGCGCCTCTCGTGGGGGCGGCAGAGCTGGTTCCCACTGTGGGCCGCGGAGCACAGGGCCGCGCGCGAGGGCGTGATCCTCATGGACATGTCGTTCATGTCCAAGTTCCTCGTGCAGGGCCGCGACGCGGGCTCGGTGCTCGACGACCTCTCGGCGAACTCGGTGAACGGCCCGTGCGGGGTCATCACCTACACGCAGTGGCTCAACGAGGGCGGCACGATCGAGGCCGACCTCACCGTGACCAAGCTCGGCGACGACCGCTTCTGGGTCGTGGCGAGCGACACCGCCCTCCGCCACGTGGAGACGTGGATGCGCCGCCACATCGTCGACGCCCACGCGTTCGTCACCGACGTCACCTCCGCGTACGCGCAGATCAACGTCCAGGGCCCGCGCGCGCGCGACGTGCTCTCCGCGATCACCTCGTGCGACGTGAGCCACGAGGCGTTCCCCTTCCGGGCCGCGCGGGAGATCGACGTGGGCTTCGCGCGTGTGCTCTGCGTGCGGATCACGTACCTCGGCTGCCTCGGGTACGAGCTGTACGTCCCCGCCGAGCAGGCGGTGCACGTGCACGATCGCATCGTGGAGGCCGGCGCCCCCTTCGGCCTGCGCCACGCGGGCCTGAAGGCGCTCGCCAGCCTGCGCATGGAGAAGGGCTACCGCGACTACGGTCACGACATCGACAACACCGACTCGGTGCTCGAGGCCGGGCTCGGCTTCGCGGTGGACCTGAAGAAGCCACGATTCATCGGCAAGGAGGCCGTCCTCGCGAGGAAGGCGAAGGGCCCGCTCACGCGGCGCGTGGTGCAGGTCCTCGTGAAGGATCCGGAGCCGATGCTGTTCCACGCGGAGGTCGTCCGCCGCGACGGGAGGGCCGTGGGCTACGTGCGCGCCGGCTCCTACGGCCACACGCTCGGCGGCGCGGTCGGGCTCGTGATGGTCGAGGCCGGCGAGCCCGTGACGCAGGCGTGGCTCGACGCGGGCCGGTGGGAGGTCGAGATCGCCGGCCGGAGTCACCCGGCCCTCGCGTCGATGAAGCCGCTGTGGGATCCTGGGAACGAGCACATCAAGAAATGACCACGTACGACCTCACGCCCCTCACCCCCGACCAGATCGCCGACCTCGCCAGGAAGCTCAGCCCGGAGGAGGCCGACGTCCTCCTCCGGAGGGGCACCGAGGCCCCGTTCTGCGGCGCCTTCCTCGACAACAAGAAGGACGGGACGTACGTCTGCCGGCTGTGCGGGCTCCCGCTGTTCTCGTCGAGCGCGAAGTTCGACTCGGGCACGGGCTGGCCCTCGTTCTTCGCGCCGTTCGACCCCGCGCACGTCCGTGAGATCCGGGACGTCTCCCACGGGATGGTCCGCATCGAGATCACGTGCGCGCGCTGCGACGGCCACCTCGGTCACGTGTTCGACGACGGGCCGAAGCCGACGCGCCTGAGGTACTGCCTGAACTCGGTCTCGCTGTCGTTCGTGGAAAAAATGGTCTAGCCTCGCGGGCATGGCGAAGGCAAAGGCGACCGAGAAGACGAACTTCCTCGAGACACAGGCCGACAAGATCCGCGCGGAGCTCAAGGTCTCCGATCAGAACGCCTTCTTCAAGGCCGCGGTCGAGGCCGGCTACCTCACGGCGCGCGCCGACGGCAACGTGGACGGCGAGGAGCGCGAGGCCATCGTCCGCGCGGTCGAGCTCTTGAGCCAGGGCGCGGTGATCGAGTGGGAGGTCGAGACGCTCCTCGACACGTGCTCGGCCGCCTTCGACAAGGACGGCGCCGACAAGCGCGCCGAGCACGTCGGCGCGGCGCTCCTCGCCCTCGGCGCGTCGGAGCCGGGGCTCTTCGTCGGCGCCATCGTCGCGCGCGCCACGGGCGGCGTCGACAAGACCGAGACGGGCGCGCTGAAGACCGTCGGCAAGGCGGCTGGCCTGTCCGCCGACAAGATCAAGGCGATCACCAAGCGCGCCGCCTCGCTCTGAGCCGCGCGGGAGTCCGCCCGACGGGCGGACTTCGACCGGACCCATCACGCAGACGTCGCCGCTCCGGCTTCAGCCGCGCGAGCCCGGCGAGCGGGCCGTGATCACGGACACGTGTGCGATGCGCAGGCCCCGGTCTCTTGCGGGCACTTCTCCGTCACGCACGTCGTGCAGGCCGCCGCGCCCGGCGTCGCGCACGCGTCCTTGCACGACTTCTGCACGCACTGGAACTGCGCGATGAGCGGCGTCGTCGCCGTGGGGCACGACGTGGCGACGCACTTCTGCAGGCAGTTGCCGACCGCACCCAGCTGGGCGTTTCCGCTCGAGGTACCCGGGGGGCACGACTGCGCGCACTTGAGCGCCTCGGCGCAGGTCGCCGTACCGACGCCGATCCGGTCGAAGCCGGTCATGCACAGGTTCGTCTGCAGGCCCATCTCCGGGTAGTAGATGCCGGAGAACAGACACATCTCGTTGTCCTCGGCGCTCTGCCCCTGGTAGAATTCGCGGTCGTTCTTCGTGTTGTCGTAGTTGCAGTTGAAGCGGATGCGCGAGCCGGCCTTGACGTCGATGGGCGCAGCGAGCCCCTCGGGGTGCTCCCAGTCCTTCGAGGTGTAGAAGGGCTTCTCGGCGAGGACGTCGGACTTCTCGTCCATGAACGCGGCGAAGGTCGAGCCGCGCTTGTGGGTGTGCGAGAACCCGCTGAGGAGCTTGATGTCGTTCGGGATCACGCAACGCATGCTCGCCGACGCGGTCGCCCGGGCGGGGACGTAGATGAAGGGGTCGTAGAAGAACAGCACGCCCGCGCGGTGCGCGATGGTGTCGGCGGGCGCGGTCTTGAAGTCGACCGCGATCTTGGCGTCGATCGGCTTGGCGGTCGCGTTCAGGTAGTGCGCCTGGACGAGGAGCACCTCGTTGGGCTTGAGGTAGAGGCCGATGCCCTGCGGTAGCGTCCCGCTCTGCTTGGCCTCCTGCGAACCGTAGAGGATCCCCCGCACGTGCTTCATCGGGGAGAGGGCGCCCTCGTTGCAGTCCACGGTCGCGTCCTCGCCGGGCTGGAGCTTGTCCTTGTCGGTGCGGAACACGAGCAAGTGGTGGCTGCCGGGCGAGTACTCGTGGGCCATGGTCACGACGTAGCTCTCGGCGTCGGGCGCCCGGACGTACTTGCACTTGTGGATCTCGCCGCCGGCGGGGACCGTCACCGCCATGTCGAAGTGGATCGTGGGCGACTCGGAGACGGTGGGCGCGACCGTCTTGGCGTCCGGCGTCACGTCGGTCGCCTTGGAGGAGCAGGCGGCGACGAGGCCGAGGGCGGAGAGGACGAGGAGCGTCGTGCGGGCTTTCATCGGGGGCCGTCTTCCTTCGCGTGCGGTCGTTGCTCGCCCCCACCGTCAGACTAGGTGGATACAACGTAAAGTCAACGCGGCGCGGCGGCCGAGACGGGAGACGGGTCGGGGCCCCCCGGTGGATCCTTCTCCCCTCGCCCGCGGTGCCCTCCTGGGCCGGGAGATGCGGAGTGGAAGGATATTTTTGTATCGATTCAAGCACATAGCCGTTAGGCGTACCTTATCCTACCTTGGATCCGTTCTTGCTGGGAGGGAGCCATGCTCCACCGCTCTCGCGCGCTCGCTCTCCTCGCCCTCCCCTTCCTCGCCGTCGCCTGCAGCGATGCCCAGCCGGACGACGTCGAGGACTCCGAGGCCGCGTTCTCGAGCAACCAGGCGACGCTCCTCGACTTCGCCTTCGACGGCGAGCTCGTGACGACCGGCCCGGTGTGGGACACGAAGAAGGTCATCAACGACCAGATGCTCTACACGATCGGCCACCTCAACGGCCAGAGCAGCGTCGGCCGGCTCGATCGCCTCACGCTCACGAACGTGACCACCTCGACCGAGGGCGGCAAGACGAAGGTGAAGTACCACGCCGTGCTGCCCGTCGCGTGGGGCAGGAAGACGGGCCTCCCGACCACGTACGCGTTCACGCTCCCGCGCGACGCGAGCTACGAGGGGCAGCGCGCCTTCACGGAGAAGTACAAGCACGACTGCGTCGACTGGGGCGCGCACGACGTCGACCCCGGCAGCATGTGGTACTATTACCGCCCCGAGCGCTGCGAGATCGCGGCCGCGGACGTGGTGAAGCTGACCGCGAGGGTGGCCCCCTCGCCCGAGAACACCCAGGGCAAGTACCCCGAGTACGACCGGGTCTGGTCCGACGGCGAGCTTCGCATGGTCGCGATCTTCGGCAAGTACGAGGACGGCGCCACGACCGGAGACGCGGGGATCAACGCGTACAACACGTTCCTCCGGACGATGAAGTCGAAGCTGTCGCGGCACGCCGTGACGACGACGCCTGCCTCGCTGCCCGACAACCCGGGCGTCGGAACGCCCGACGTGACGTTCGACGCGCGGCTCCCGGACGGCAAGAAGGTGAGCGTCACGGCCCTGCTCGTGGACAACGTCCGCACGGCCGATCAGCGCTTCAACGACCGCTACGCGCAGCTCTCCACGAAGGCCGACATCATCTCGTACAACGGCCACGCGGGCCTCGGCGAGAACGTCCGCGCGCTGGCCCAGAAGGGCCGCTGGGAAGCGGGCAAGTACGTGATCATGTTCATCAACGGCTGCGACACGTTCGCGTACGTGGACGGCTCGCTCGCGCAGACGCGGGCGCGCATCAACCCGGACGATCCGGGCGGCACGAAGTACATGGAGTTCGTGACGAACGCGATGCCGTCGATGTTCAGCTCGATGCCCGTCGCGTCGGGCACGCTCCTCGACGGGCTCCTCCGGTTCGACAACCCGATGACGTACGACCAGATCTTCTCCGGGATCGACGAGGAGCAGGTCGTCCTCGTCACGGGCGAGGAGGACAACACCTTCCGGCCCGGCGCGACGCCCCCGCCGAGCGGGTGGGCTGGCCTCTCGGCGAGCTTCACGCTCCGTCGCTACATCGATCGCCACTTCGCGACGGGCGTGCTGCCCGCGGGCTCTTACACGTTCGAGCTGTCGGGCACGGGCCAGGCCAACCTCTACGTGAAGGCCGGCCGGAACGCGACCAGCCGCACGTACGACTGCAAGAGCGTCAACCCGGGAGCCGCCGAGAGGTGCACGGTGACGCTCCGGGATCCCGCGAGCATCGACGTGCTGGTGCGCGCGACGGGGGACGCGAGCCTCAAGATCGCGGGGAGGAAGAACTGATCGGCGGCCCGCCGGCCCGCCCGCGGCGCCTCAGAGGAAGTGCGTCCCTGCGAGAACGCTGAAGTCGAGCGGGACCTTGTGGCTCTCGCCCCAGGACGACGTGAAGACGACGGCGTGCACGTCGCCCCCGAGGAACACGGGCGTCTTCGGGATGTACCCGAACACCTGCGCGCCCCCGAGGAAGGCACCCACCGTGGTGCTCGCGCTCGCGTCGTACAGACCGGGGACCGACACGGTGGCGCGGACGAACGCGAAGCCCGCGCCCGCGTACGGCCGGATGACGACCGGGCCCGCCGAGAAGTCGTAGCCCGCCTCGATGCCCGGCCGCACCCACGTGGCCGAGGCGACGGGGTTCCAGTAGTAGCTGGCCCGCGCGACGCCACCCACGTACACCTTGTCGGAGAGCGTGTATCCCGCACGCACTCCGATCCCGACGCCGAGAGAGTCGGAGCCGTCGCCGAGCGTCCCCTGGACCTGCATCCGCCCTGCGGTCGGGTGTGCATGCGCACCCGCATCCCCGACCCGCTCGGCTGCCGTCTTGTCGGTGGAGCCGGAGGTGGTGAGCGCGGACCTCTCGGGCGCCGCGACGTCCCCTCCCTGGGCCTCGGCGGCCGCGACCGCGTGCTCCTTGGCGGGGGAGGTCGGCTTCGGGCTCTGGCCGCGCGCGGCCCGTGACCGGGCCCCCGCCTTCGTCGACTTGACGGGCACGGCCTGCGCCTGCTCGGGGGCCTTCGCG
This sequence comes from Myxococcales bacterium, assembly GCA_005777185.1. Taxonomy (GTDB): domain Bacteria; phylum Myxococcota_A; class Polyangia; order Polyangiales; family Polyangiaceae; genus SXNL01. The sequence goes on along the minus strand of SXNL01000184.1, from coordinate 23,670 downwards.
AGCGTGGCCTGGGCGAGGAACAGCGTGAAGACGGCGGCGGACACGGCGCTGATGCGAGAGGACATGGCTCGGGCTCCTTGAGATCCGGCGCGACGTGCGACGGCCTCCCACCGTTCGACCCACGGCGAAAAGCGTTGCGTCCTGTCTTGTGAAATCCGACAAGGCCTGTAGCCTCGTGGCTCCGCTCACAGGGAGATACTCATGGGGAACCCCTTCGTGCACATCGAGCTCTCGACCGACGACGTCGCCAGGGCCAAGGATTTCTACGGTTCCATCTTCGACTGGAAGTTCAGCGAGATGCCCGGGATGCCCGGCTACCCGACGTACACGCTCATCGACTTCGGAAAGCCGGATGCGGGCGGGGTCATGATGCCCAAGCAGATGGCGGGGCAGCCGACCGCGTGGCTGGGGTACGTCGCCGTCGACAGCGTCAAGAAGACGGTCGCCAAGGCGAGGGCCGCCGGTGCGAACGTGGTCCTCGACTACATGGCGATCGGAAAGGACGGCGAGCACGGGGCGTGCGGCGTCTTCCTCGATCCCACGGGCGGTGCGATCGGCGTGTGGGAGATGTCTGCCAAGGCGAAGGCGGAGCAGAAGGCCGCCGCGAAGAAGGCCGCCGCGGACAAGAAGGCCGCCGACAAGACGGCTGCGCGGACCGCCGCTGCCGCAGCGAAGGCCGCTCCCAAGAAGGCCGCTCCCAAGAAGGCCGCTCCCAAGAAGGCCGCTCCCAAGAAGGCCGCTCCCAAGAAGGCCAAGAAGAAGGGCGGAAAGAGGTAGCGCGCTCGCCCGGCGCGCCATGTGGAAGACCGAAGAAGGGAGCACGGGCCGGCTCGTTCAGCTCTGCCTCGGCTACTTCGCGTTCTACGTCATCACCGGCGTGAGCGTGAAGTACTTCCTGGGCAGGGGCATGACGGACATCGAGTACAACGTCTACTCGACGGCGGCCGGAACCCTCACGTGTCTCACGGTGGCCTCCGTCATGGGGTGGTACCGCCTGAAGACCTCCACGCCGGTCATGGTCCTCGGGCGTTCGGTCCCCCGCGAGATCTTCTACATCGTGCCGTCGGGCGTGTGCACGGCGGTCGTGATCCCGACCACGACGCTGATGTACTCGCTGAAGGGCATCAGCGTCATGGTCGCGATGGTGATCATGCGCGGCGCGGTGATCGTGCTGAGCCGCATCATCGACGGGATCCAGATCCGGCAGGGAATCCTGAAGAAGAAGGTCTTCCTCGAGGAGAACCTCGGCGTCGTGATCGCGATCGCCGCCGTCGCGGTCACGCTCCTGTCGGCGAAGAACGGCGCGGGCGACGTGCCCTTCTACCGATCGACCGCGGCGATGGCGATCCTGGGATCGTACGTCACCGCGTACGCGATCCGCATCTACATCATGAACTACTACAAGAACACGCGCCCGCCCGGCGCGAAGCTCGACAACCAGGGCTTCATGGGGATCGAGCAGATCTCGGCGTCGATCACGCTCGCCCTCGCCGCGGTCGTCCTCTACAACGCGCCGGCCTGGTTCGGCGCGACGGCGCCCCAGATCACGCAGTTCGTGGGCGCGATCGCGACGCCGAAGCCCGTGTGGCCGCTCGCGTTCCTGTCGGGGGTGTCGTTCGGAATCGTCGCGTTCTTCTCGGTGTTCATCTTCATGTTCAAGGGGCGCACCGCCACGTTCGCGGGGCTCGTGAACCGGCTCACGTCCCTGATCGCGGGTACGACGGCGACGTTGATCGTGTGGGCCCTCTTCGGCGGGAAGCCTCCGAAGGTGCAGGACTGGGTGTCGCTCGTGCTCATCTTCGTCGCCGTGTACTTCCTCACGCTGGCCGAGAAGAAGCGCGCGGCGGAGGTCGTCGGGTAGACTCGGTGGCCATGAGCCTCCGCCCCGCCACCATCCTCGTCGCGCTCGCTGGAGTCGTCGTGCCCGCGTGCGGCGGTCCGAGCGCGCCCGCCGGACCTGCCTCCGCGGGCGGTCCCTGCGGGGACTTCCAGCTCGACGTCGATCGCGTGTGGTCGGCGAGCGTGAAGGCCGAGGTCCTCGGCAAGGGGGGCACCCTCGAGGCGAGCAAGCGCGAGGCCATCACCACGAAGCTCGACCAGCTCTCGGACGACTGGGTGCGCCTCCGCACGTCGACGTGCAGGGACCACTTCGACCGGAAGCTCCTCACCGGCGACGAGTACAAGAAGCGCGTCCATTGCTTCGACGATCGGCTCGATCAGCAGCGCCGCCTGGTCGCACTGACGCGCGCCAACGACGCGGTCGCCGCGGAGGCCCTCGCCGCGAAGCTCGCCGAGACGCCGGATGCGTGCAGGTAGCGCGGTCCTCCTCACGGCCCTCGTGGGTCTCGGCGCCGGCTGCGGCGCGCACGCTCCGCCCAGGCCCGCCCCGCGCGTGGACGCGGCGGCGGCCACGCCGTGCGCGGACTTCGAGCTCGACGTCGAGCGCTTCTGGTCCACGAGCGCGAAAGCGGAGGTACGCGCGGGGATCCTGAAGACCGGCGGGGCGATCGACACCGTCACCGTCGAGCGCGTCGTGACCAAGATGGACGCGGTCTCCCGCGACTGGGTCATGATGCAGGAGGCCGTGTGCAAGGACACCGTCGTCCGGAAGGTCATGCCGGCGGAGGTCTACAACAAGGTGTCGATGTGCCTGCGGGCCGCGCTCGTGTCGCAGCGCACCCTCGTGGAGATGATGCGCACGCCGACGCGCGACATGGTCTACAAGGCGGACGACGCGCTCGCGCGGCTCCGACAGGACACGGGCGCGTGCCAGAAGGACGCCGTATACGACACCTACGCGCGGGAGACGGACGACAGGGACACGGCGACCGCGCGCGAGGCGCTCGGTCAGGCCCACGCGTACGCGCTCCTCGCGGATCGCAAGCGGCTCGGGCAGCGACTCGACGAGGGCATCGCGGCCGCGCGCCGGGGCCGCGCTGCGAGGGTGCTCGTCGACCTGCTGGTCGAGGACAGTGCGCGGTGGACGCGGGACGAGGTGGACCTGGAGAAGGCGAAGGTACGCGCGAGCGAGGCACGGGACGCCGCCGAGAAGGACCGCTACGAGGCCGGGGTCGCGGCGGCGTACCACGCGCTCGGCCTCGCGGAGGACGCCGCAGGGAGGTACGCGGAGTCGCTGCGCTACTTCATGCTCGCGCTCGGCATCAGGGAGCGTGTCCTCGGGAAGGACCACACCGAGACGGCACGCACTTACCAGGGCATCGGCGCCGCGCACGTCGATGACATGAGCTACGACGCGGCGATCGAGTGGTTCGAGCGCGCCCGCGCGATCCGCGAGCGCGGGGGGGACAACCCCGACGTGGCGCACACGTACAACACGCTCGGCAACGCGCACCTCCACCGCGACCGGCCGGGCGATCAGGACGAGGCGATCCGGTGGTACCGCCGCGCCCTCGACGTCAAGGAGAAGGTCTACGGCAAGGACCACCCGACGACGGCCGTCACGCTGAACAACCTGGGGGGCGCGTACCAGAACAAGGGCAAGTACGACGATGCGCTCGCCCTCCACGAGCGCGCGCTCGACGTGTTTGGCCGCACGCTGGGCGAGGATCACCCCAACGTGGCCGCGACCATGAACAACCTCGCGCTCGTCCTCGTGAGGAAGGGCGATCACGCCGCCGCGATGCGCTGGTACCGGCGGGCGGAGGCGATGATGGTCAAGCGCCTCGGGGGGACCCACCCGACCACGCTCCAGCTCCGCGAGAACATCGACGCGCTGTGCAAGAAGCAGCCTGAGGTCTGCCAGAAGCGCTGATGGCCCACCGCTACGGCTTCGGGTGCGCCTTCATGAAGCCCCACACGAGGCCTGCCCACGTCGCCTGGAACCGGGGTACGTGCGCGCCCGCCTTGATCGTCCACAGCTCGGCCGCGCCCGTCGTGCACGCGTGGCGCTCCACGGTCGTCTCCGCGCCCGCGAGGCTGGAGTCGAGATCGAGCGTCTCGGTGCTCGGGAGCGGGGACGCGCCGCAGCCGTTCCTCGTGGCCCACGCGGCCACGACCTCCTTCGCCCCGAGGTACGCCGCGGCGCCCACCACGAGCGTGCCGCCCGCGTACGACACCGTTGCGTCCATGTCCCCGTGGACCTGGAGGACCGCGACCGGCGAGGCCGCCTTGCACGCGGGGGGGGCCGCCATGGTACCGGCGAGGCTGACGATGGCGGCGATGCGACCCGAGAGCTCGCACGCCATCCTGTGGGCCATGAAGCCGCCGTTCGAGTGGCCGACGAGGTAGATGCGCCTGGGATCCACGTTGTAGCGCGCGCTCATGTCGTCGATGACCGCCGTGAGGTAGGCGACGTCGTCGACCTTCGAGCCGAAGAAGTTGCAGCACGCCCCGCCCGCGTTCCAGAACCGGTTCCCGTTCGCGTCGACGGTGCCGTCCGGGTAGGCGTAGAGGAACGTCTCCGCCGCGGCCACGGCGCCGAGCTTGAAGTAGCTCTCGTGCTTTTCACCGCTCCCCGTGTAGCCGTGAAGGAGCACGACGAGCGGCGTGGGCTTCGCCGGGTCGTAGCCCGGTGGGACGCGCGACTTGTACGGGCGATCCGCGAGGGCCGCGGCGTCGAATCCGCCGCCGTCCGTCGCGGCGCTCGTGCCGGCGTCATCCGGAGCGGACCCGTCGGGGGACGACGCGTCCGCGCCGGGCACGACGCCCGCCGACGGCGTCGTCGAGGAGCAGGCGGCGGGGGCGCCGAGGACGGCGAGGACGGCGACGAGACGTGACGTGGTTCTTCCGAGGATCATCGTCTCGGTGCGCCACCTTTCTCTCCGCTGAAGAAGCCGTCGTCGATCGCACCGCCGCGCGCGTCGGGGAGCGGTGGGATGTGCGGCGGGCCCAGGTGCGCGAGGGCACCGCGCCGGGCGAAGACGTCGCCGCCGCCGAGCCAGACGTCGCCCTCCGGCGCCACGTAGGCGGCGCGGAAGGACTGGACCCGCGCGTCGGGGCCCCGCGGGACGGGCTCGAAGCGCCCCGTACCGGGATCGAGGCGGAGAACCACGCCCTCCACGCCGGCCGCGAAGACCCCCTGCGTCGCGCTCGCGTGGACGGCCCGGAGGACGCCGGAGGATCGGGGCGAGACATCACTCCGCTTGCCGTCGGAGGCGCCGAACGCGAGGGCCACGCCCGAGGAGGCTCCACCGACCGCGAAGACCTTCCCGGCGGCGCCGTGGATCGAGAAGAACGTATCCGTCCTGTCGGTGGCCACGCGCGCGAGCGGGCCGGCGCTCTTCGCGTGGAGGAGCACGCCTGCGCTCCCGGCGATCCACGTGTCGGCCTCGTCGCACCAGACGGAGTGGAAGGCGGGCCCGGCCTCGCCGTCGGGGCGCGGGAGGGACGCGGGGAGCGCCACCGCCGTGAACGACTCGCCGTCGAAGCGCCAGACGAACCCGGAGCCGTTGCCTCCGCGGCCGACGGCGTACACGTCGTTCCACCGGCGCGCCCAGACGCCGAGCACGACGTCCGCGGGCCCGCCGGGTGTCGGGAGGCGGTGGAACTGCGTGCCATCCCAGCGGAGGACGAGCGACCCCGCGCCGGCGAGGAACGCCGACTCGCCCGGTGCGGGACGGTGCACGGCCCACAGATCACCGGTCGTGGCCGTCGGAAGGAGCGCCCACGCGGCGCCGTCGAACCGAAACACGCCTGGGCCTCCGCCTCGGTCGGCCGCGAGGACGAACACGTCCTCACGCGACGTGCCCCCGATCGCGAGGATGGACAGGCCCGATCCCACCGTTTGCCACGCCCGAGGTGGCGGGAGCGGCGCCGCCGGCTCCTCCGCGCGCTCCGGCGGGACGAAACGCGGCAGCGGAGCCGGATCCGAGCACGACGCCACGAGCGCGAGGGAAACCGTGGAGGCTGCGCGGAGGGCGTGCATCCCGCCCAGCTTACGTCAAATGGTGCGTGTCTGCTCGCCTCAGGGACCGCTCAGCGCGAGCACCTTCACCTCGGCCAAGTTCACGCGGAAGAACGGCCCCGAGGCGCCACCCGTGCCGCCCGTGTACCGCTCGAAGTGCGAGAACGCGGACATGTTGACCGCAGCGGCGTCGTCCGTGACGACGACGCGGTACGCCTTCCCCTGGACGAGCGCGGCGCGCACCGAGGTCGAGTCTCCCCACGTGCCCCACGTGCCTCGCTGCGGCATCACGACGTAGCCTTGCGCCGCGACGGCGTTGGAGGCGGCGTCCTCGACGCGCACGAGCTTCACCGCGCAGGTGATCCCCGTCGACACGGGCCCCGCGCCGTTGCCGTACACGAGCTGTACCAGCGCGTCCCCCGTCGCCTGCGCCGTGAACGTGCGGGTCGTGAGCTTGTGCCCCGGATCGCCCCACGCCTGGTAGAACGAGCGCCCGTGGTCGGTCACCCACGCGCCGCCCACGGCCGTGAAGTCGCTCGCGGGTCTGGAGATCACGCGCGCGGCCCCCGCGCCCCAGAAGCAGACGGGGCGCGCGTGGTGCGACGCGTTGCCCGAGGCGAAGCGCGCCTCCACGCTGTAACAGTGGCTCGGCGACGCGGCGGAAGTCGCCGCATCTGTGTAGAATACAGTCGTTCCCGGCAGCTTGTCGGCCACGACGGCGCCGTCCCTGTAGACGCGGAAGGTCACGTCCTCGGGTTTCTCGCCGCCCGCGTCGAACGTGACCTTCAGCTTGCCCTGATCGAGCGTGACCGTTCCGACACGCGGAGGCCTCGGGGCGAAGACGTTCCGGTATTCGCTCGTCGCCGACACGAGGGTCGCAGCGGCCGGCGCCTCGTCGAGATCGGCGAGCTCGATCTCGAGCGTGTTGCGGTTCGAGAGCTTGCCCTCGTCGATGGGCGCCTCGCCCACCGTCCGCCCGTTGAGGCGGACGCTGCCGATCGCGTAGGCGCCATCCTGGCTCTTGCCGGCAGGCGGGAGCTTCACCACGACGGTGATCCGCCGGTCGTGGTACGGGAAGTTGTTGAGCACGAGCGTGTCGGATCCGGCGAGGAGGCCGTTCCGGAGGCGCTTCGGGACGTAGGGGAGGAAGCGGATCGAGCTCGGCGTCGCCTCGAGCCCGAAGATCACGTCGTGGACCATCGAGAGGTATCCCGCGACGCTCCAGAGCTGCCGTGGCGAGTTCACCACGGGCCCGCTCGTCGCGCCCTCCGAGACCCACGTCTTCCCCGTCACGGCCTCGAAGTTCTCCATGTTCGAGAGGGACAGCGCCGCGCCCCGCACGAGGGTGTCGATCGCGCGGTTCGCGACGCCGTCGTGGCGCACCTTCCTCGCCGCGCGGAGGGCGTAGGCCGTGACGAACGGCCACAGCGCGCGGTTGTGGTAGATGGGCACGTCCTGCTCCTGGGGCCAGACCACGGGCGCACCCTTCGACGTGTGCGGGTAGCGCGAGAGGGCCTCGCGTGCCTCGGCGGAGGTCGTGACGTCGTACAGGATCGCGAGGGACGTGCCGAGGAGGTCGTGACGGCGGACCGCCGACGGATCGAGGTCGGCGCCCACGTACGACGCGAGCTGCCTCTCGTCCGCGAGCAGGAAGCGCGCGCGGATCCGCTCACGGAGATCCTTCGCGAAGCCCGCGAACAGGGCAGCAGAGACGCCATCGCCCTTCTCCTCGGCGAGGCGCGCGCCGATCTCCAGGAGCTCGAGGTGGGCCACGTTCGTGGAGAGCGCCCGGCTCTCCGCGATCGGGACCACGTCGGTGGCCGTCCACGAGGCGTACGTCTGCTCGCGCCAGTCGAGGAACGACTCCTCGCCGCGGTAGAGCCCGTCCCGGGCGTCGAAGGCAACCTTGCGATCGCGCTCGATCGTGCCCCGGATCGCGGTCCACGCGCGGTCGCGGAGATCGACGCGCGCGTCACCCGTGAGGTACGCCAGCGCCTGCCACGCGCCGAGCGCCCACACGACGCGATCGGTCGAGACCGGGTAGCTGCCACCCGATCCGGTGTCCTGCACGATCTCGGTGGCGAAGCCGTCGCGGCGCGCCGACACCTTGAAAAGGAGGGACGTTCGCGCGCGCAGCGGATCGAGCGCGGCGAGCCCGAGGTGCATCGAGTAGGCAGTGTCGCGGGTCCACACGTACGTCCACTTCTCACCGGTCTGGAAACATCCACCGGGTCCGCAATCGATGGGCGCACCGCCGCCGAAGGCGCCGTCCTTGATCTCGGAGACGGAGTCCTCGCGCGCCTCGGTGAGCGCGAGCGCGTACAGCGCGTCGAACGTGTCGCTCTTCGTCTGCACGCTCGGGAGCCCGGCGATCTCCGCCACCGTGCGCGTGCCCGAGCGCCCGTCGCGCTGGGGCACGTTCGTCGAGAGATCGAAGGATCGCGCGCACCCGGGCGCGCCCTTCACCGCCACCGTGGTCCGGTCCGCGCCGTCCTCGAAGAGGCCCGACGTGGGCGTGCCCGCGCCGCGGGCGGTGACACACGCCGGGGTGGTGTTCCCGTCGAAGCCGGGCTCTTCACCTCCGTCCGCCGTGGCGGCGCCGTCCAGCGGGACGCCCGCGTCGGTCCCGGCCGCGGCGCCCGGCGCGCGATCCGGATCGCCGCTGCACGCCGACGCCGACGCGACGGCCACGAGAAGGGTCCAGGCGATCAGGGGGCGCCGCACGGGCGTCACTCTGAAACGAGTTACGGAATTGTGCCAGCGAAAATCGATCAGAACGAGCGGGTGAACACGGCCGGGAACGTCGCCGCCGGACCGCTCATCGCGGCCGTCTCGGGCGCCGCCCGCTGCCACTCGGGCCGGCGAAGCCACGCGTCGTTCACCGGGCCGCCACCTTCCTGCTGGAAGACGTCCGTCTGCGCGCTGGTGATGGCGATGTACAGCCCCGCGCCGGCGATCAGCGTGCTCACGCCCAGCGTGACCAGACCGGCGTCACGCACCTTCGGGGCGGTCGCCTTCTGGTCCACGCAGCGCTGCGGATCGTTGACGTAGGACGAGCTGCAGTTGGCGTTGAGCTGGGCGATGCCGACAAGGGAGAGCAGGGCCCCCACGGCCATACCCGTCCCGCCGGCACCGGCCAGGAGGGACCCGCCGAGCACGCCGAGCCCGTTCGGCGGCGAGTGGATGATCTCGACGGATCCGCCCGGCGAGCCCCGCAGCCGGAACTCCTTCGCCTGCGTGGCACCCGAGGCCGCGAGCTTGTAGTCGTCGCCCAGCGGCAGCTCCACGCCGCACGGCGACGCGCACGCGAGCGTCCATGACGCCGAGCCCGCAGGACGGCGGTACAGGTGCGTCGTCACCGAGCTCTGGATCCGGACGCGGACGAGCGGGCCGACCAGCGGCGGCGGCGCCTGCGGCGGCGCGACGACCTGAGGGGGCGGCTGCGACAGGACGATCTTCTCGATCTCGGTCCACGCGAGGCGCTTCACCTCGTTGCTCGGCAGCACGATCGTCACGTGATCCTGGGGGACGAGCTCCGTCACCCGCCCACGAAAGAAGGAGCCGTTCCGGAGGTTGACCGTGTCGGCGTCGCTCGGGCCCACCGGAGTCACGTTGGGAACGGCGGTCGCGGGGGCCTGCGCGGCCGTGCCCCCGGGCGGGAGCGGCGGCAGTGGGTCGGCGTGCGCCGCCGACGCCAGGAGAAACATCACCCCCGTTGCTCCGAACACGACGCCTCTTTGCACGCGCTTCCTCCTCGTCCTGGGTGGTGAGCCTAGCGAAGCATGAACCATGCCCCCGAACATCGCCACAAAACACTAGCATTTCCAGCGCATGGCCGCGATCCTGTGTTCAGGGGTTCACGGCCGCTCGCCCCCTCGACGCCGGGCCTCGGCCCGCTCGAGCGTCAGTGGTGCAGGCTCAGGTACCGCTCCGCCTCGAGCGCGGCCATGCACCCCGAGCCTGCGGCCGTGACGGCCTGCCGGTACACGAAGTCCTGGACGTCGCCCGCGGCGAAGACGCCGGGGATGTTCGTCTGGGCAGTGCCGGGTGTCGTCTTGAGGTAGCCGTTGTCGTGCATGTCGAGCACGCCCGTGAAGAGGTCCGTGTTGGGCGTGTGCCCGATGGCCACGAAGAAGCCGGTGACGTCGTGGGTCGACTTCTCCTTCGTCTTGAGGTTCACGAGGCGCACGCCCGTGACCTCGCCCTTCTCGACGTCGAGGATCTCGTCGACCCCGGAGCTGTAGATGATGTTGATCTTCGGGTTGCGCAGCACGCGATCCTGCATCGCCTTGCTCGCGCGGAACTCGTCGCGGCGGTGGACGAGCTTCACCGATCTGCAGATCCCGGAGAGGTACATCGACTCCTCCATGGCGGTGTCGCCGCCGCCCACAACCATCACGTCCTGGTTGCGGAAGAACGCGCCGTCGCACACCGCGCAGGCGGACACGCCGCGGCCCTTGAGCGCGTGCTCGCTCTCGAGGTCGAGCCACTTGGCCTGCGCCCCGGTCGCGATGATCAAGGTCTCGCACTGGTAGGGGGTGTCGTCATCCCCGGCCCAGACGGTGAAGGGCCGGTGCGACAGGTCGACGCGGTTCACGTCCTCGGTGCGGATCTCGGCACCCTGGTGGAGCGACTGGTCGCGGAAAGCCTTCATGAGGTCCGGCCCCGTGACCTTCGCGGGGAAGCCAGGGTAGTTCTCGACGTCGTTCGTGATCATGAGCTGGCCGCCAGGGATGCCACCGCGCGTCATGCCCTCGAACATGAGGGGCTTGAGGTTCGCGCGGGAGGCGTAGATCGCCGCGGTGTGCCCCGCGGGGCCGGAGCCGATGATGATGACCTTTCGCGCGTTGCTCATGAGGAGACCCTCCAGGGCCCTCGCCCTGCCGTGGCGCCGATCAGAACCGGTAGGTGGCGCCGAGGTTGAAGACGTTGATCGAGTTCGTGATGGTGCCGAGGTTCACCGGCCAGTTGGTGCGGTACTTGGGCCGCCCGTCGGGGCAGTTGTTGCCGTTGACGGTCGCCACGGGGTTGCAGGGCGAGCCGGCGAGCGCGGGGATGCCGTCAGGGCCCTTGTTCTCTTGCGTGCCGACGAAGATGTGGCCGTAACCGATCATGATGTCGAGGGCCGACGTGTCGGTGCGGCGCACGCGGTAGGTGCCGCCGACCGCGAGCCCGAGGCGCCAGGAGGCGGCGATGTCGATGTTCTGGACCTTGGGATCGCCCGCGGCCGTCTCGAAGAAGCTGCCGGCGCGGAACGCGAGCCGGTCGGGGAGGACGTTGAAGTCCCCGCCCGCACGCGCGCCGACCACGTCCCTGTAGTTCTTGGGCACGTCCCCGTTCGGCGGGATGACGCCGGGGATGCCGGAGACGGGGAGGATGCCGTCGCCCGACCCCTTCGGATCCGCCGGGAAGCGGACCTGGAGCGCGTCGAGGGCGCTGTCGTTCGCCCACGTGAGATCGAGCTCGACGTCGAACACGTCGTCGCGCATGGGGTCCCGGCCGCGGCGAGCGCGTGCAGGCTTCTCGGCAGCCGGAGCCGCCGCCTCGCCGCCCGACGGTGGCGCGACGACGGCCGACCCGGCCCCTCCGCCGACGAACCGGGGCTTGTGGAAGCGGATGCCGAGCTTCGCCTCCATGGGGATGGGGATCTTCACGGTGGCGTTGTTGCCGGTGCCGCAGGGGCTCGACTGCACGTCCGCGGGGTTGCCGGTGCCGCAGTCGGGGAAGATGGTGTCACCGTACTTGACGCCGCTCTCGTTCCCCTGCGCGACGTTCTTCGTGTAGTAGTTCGCGGCGGTGCCGACGTCGCCCTTGGCGCGGATGGCGTCGCTCCACTTGTACCAGACGCCGATGTCGACCTGGTCGGTCGCCGCGAGGAGGCCGCCCACGGTGAAACCAGGGACGAAGTCATCCCTGACCTGGAGGTTCGCGCGCACGTCGTTGTTCGTGCCCTGCCCGTCCGTGTTGAGCGCGATCGAGGTGTTGGAGAGCCTGAGCGCGGCGATGCCCCACATGAGAGAGGCGCCCACCGACAGGCGGTCGGTCACCTTCGCGCCGACGCCGATCTGCGGGTGGAGGACGATGCCCCGCTGGCGGTTCAAGAGGAAGCGATTCGGGGAGGGATCCAGCCCCGGCCCGACGAAGTCCGGCCACGTCACGTTGCCGGCCGCGCTCGGACCTATCGCCGCGAAGCCGAGCGTGACGCGATCGCCGAGCCGGATGGCGCCCGCGATCTGCGGGTTCAGGTTGGGCTCGATGTCGCGGCACGCGCGCGGGTACGTGCCGTCGGGGAGGACGGACAGATCGAGGGACTTGTCGCTCGCCGCCCGGATGCGGGTGAAACATGTGCGGTGGAAGATCAGGTTCGACTGGAGCGTGAGCCCCGACTCCTGACCCGCGAGGCCAGCCGGGTTGAAGGCCACGGCGAGAGGATCCGACGCGCGCGCCACCCACGCGCCACCTCGCGCCATCTGCTCGGAGCCGTTGTCGGGGAACTCGGCGACGTTGGACGCGCGCGCAGTTGCATGCATCATACATATGATGCCGAGCACGGCGACAGCGAGGACACGGCGGGGAGAGCGGCTCGGCATCGCCGTTAGTCCCTGACGGGCGTGGCCTTCAGCGACGCGCGGCCTTCCTTCACGTACACCGAGAACTTCACCCGCTTGCAGTTATGCTTCGACACGAGCGCGTCGCGGTTCTTGCGGAGCGTTCCCTGGAACTTCTCGAAGGTGAGGCCGTCCACGGACTCGCCGCACTCCTTCTTCACCCGGATGAAGTCCTCGTAGACGGCGTGCCACTCGGCGTTTTCGTGCCCGCCGTGTTTCTCGGCGGCAAGCACGTCCGGCGAGACCTGGCCGACCATCGTCGTCTCGTCGCTGCCCGCGGTCACGGCGCCGTTGCCCTGCGGCACGGGAGGCGCGGGCGCGGCTGCCTCCGGGGTGCGAACCGACGGGGGCGGCCCCCCGGGCGCGCTTGCCGGCGCGGGCCTGGCTGCGGGGGGAGGACCGGGCGGTCCGCCCCCGGGTCCCTTGGGCACGTTCCCGAAACGCTGGGCCAGGGACACGACGTCGGCGGGCTGGTTCCCCTGCTGCGCCGCGGCGCCCGGACCCGGGGGGACCGCGGGGATCACCGCGCCCGCGCCGCTGTCGGACAGCGGGAAGGAGAAGGCGCTCATCGCGGGCTGGGCCGGGACGGGCCCGAGGATGGACTCGAGGTCGGCGGGCTTCTTGCCCTGACCTCCCGACTTCTCGATGCCGCGCTCGATCGCGAGGTTCACGCTCTCGCCCATCGCGCGGAACACGCTCCGCAGACCCGCGAGTTGATAGCGGTCGATGGTGCCTCGCTTGAGCAACTCCGTCTGCTTGAGCATGCCCTTCAGTGGGATGCTGTGCTCGAGGAAGGAGAACAGGAACCCCAGCCCGAGCCCGAGGACCACGACGAGACCGACGAGCCACCACTTCACGGCCGCCTTGTCCTTGTCGTCCGCACCGCTGATGAAGTCGAGGGGCCCCGCGATGCTCGCCGGCGTGCGGACCACGCCGAAGCCCGCCCCGAGCTCCCACGCTTCACCCTGCATCTTCACGAAGATGGCGCTCGACTTTCCGGCCGGGCCGAGCTGGCGCACGCCGGTCCGGCCGTCCTTGAAGTCCTTCTCCTCGAGGACCTTGCCGATCTCGTCGGCCGTCAGGAGCTCGAGCGAGTCGTTCTCGTCCTTCTCGTCGCTCCAGGAGCCCATGGCCGCGCGCTTGCCGTTGGCGAAGAAGACCAGGTTGGCCCGCGTGCGCCTGGCCAGCTCCTTCACGGTCGCGTCGCTCATCCAGCGGATCGCGACGACGGCGCCCACCGGCGCGGCGCCCGCCTCGTCCTCGACGGGGCGCGCGACGACGCGCCCGACACGATCCCCCCAGACCCACGTGTCGTCACGCAGGAAGCCGTGGAGCGCGTCGTACACGGCCGGGTAGCCGCCAAGGTCGAAGTCGACGAAGCCGCTTGCTTGCTCGTAGCCCAGGCTGGCGACGATGCGGCCGTCGCGATCGACCGCGAAGATGGAGTCGTTCTTGTACTCGGCGGGGCCCTTCGCCTGCTGGAACGCGTCGAGGACCTTCCTCGCCTCCTCCTTGGACTTGGCGGGGATGTCCTTGCCGTTCGCGGCCTTGAGGCTGTCGACGAGGGGTTTCTCGACGGTGACCTTCAGCAGGTTGTCGAGCCTGCGGCGCGAGTCGATGTCCAGCGCCCACTTGACGACCTGGCTGTCGCCCTTGACCTGCTCGCTCGCGGCCGAGAACGCCCGACGGTTGAACTGGCCCACGGCGAGGGAGACGACGTAGATCGCCGCCCCCGTGACGAGCGCGAGGATGAGGTACCAGGCGCGGGAGAGGATCATCATTTGGCGTCGGCCCCCTCCGCCAGGTTGAGGGCGTCCTTGATGTCGACGACGCGCGCGCCCTTCACCGCGACCTGGGCGGCCTTCGTCGTCTTCTTGCCGGCCCAGGCCTGGATGACGTACTCGCCCGGCTGCAGGTTGAAGTGGAAGGCGCCGTCCTTGGCGGGGTACGTGAGCACCACCGCCTGAGGGTGCACGACGACGTACCCCCGGACGCTCGGCGAGAGCTCGTCGCGGAACTCGAAGGTGTTCTCGCCCGACGGCGCCGTCCACTGGCGCGTCGTGTTCGAGAGCGTCACCTCGGCCTTCCAGCCGCCGTTCGCGCTGGCCGTGAAGAGCTTGTGGGGGAAGGGATCGTGGTTCTTGAACACGAGCTTCGTCCCCGGAGAGACGACGATGGTGGAGGGCTGGATCCGACCGCCGACGATCTTCATCGCGACCGGGTCCATGGCGCTGCCGCCGCCCGAGGAGAGCGCGACCACGCACACGTCGCGCGGCGGGTCGAGCGCCAGCGAGCGAAACTGGGCGCCGACGAGCGGGGACGGCTCACGCCACGTCCATCGCCGGGACTCGACCTTGGCGGCCTCCTGGTAGACGTCGAGCGAGATCTTGTCGAAGCCGGATACCTTGCCGTTGACGTTCGGGGCGTTCGGCGGCGCGGACAGCGAGGCGGGCGCGAGGAGGAGGCCGGCGGCCAGGGCGAGAACTGCGAGCAGGCGGGGGCGTTTCTGGATGGGCATGATGGGCGGCCACCGGGTTCGGGGGCGGCGCCGAGGTTACTCCAAAACGGGGTGGGTGAACACGGGAAGAACCCCGGAGCCGCGCGAGGGGCCTCCGGTCGTCGGAGCCGGCGCCTACGCGCGCCCGAGGAGGGGCAGGAGCAGCACGAACCGCGTCCCCCTCGGCAGGCGGTTCTCTGCCCAGATCTCGCCGTTGTGGTTGTCCACGATGTTCCTCACGATCGACAGTCCGAGGCCCGTGCCGTGGCCGTCGCTCTTCGTGGTGAAGAACGGCACGAAGATCTGGGTCAGGTGCTCCGGCGCGATGCCGTGCCCGCTGTCCTCGACATGGATCGCCACGTGGCTCACGTCGAGGTACGTCGCCAGGACGAGCGAGCCGCCCTCCGTCGGCATCGCGTGACACGCGTTGGTGATCAGGTTGACGAACACCTGCGCGAGCTGCTCCGGCATCCCGCGCACCTCGAGGTCGCCCCGCGTCGGCGCGCCCGGGACCCGCGAGAGCGTCGCACCCGCCGGGGCGACGCCAGGGGGGCTCCCGGAGGCCTCGCCCTCTGGGCGCGCAAAGCGCCGCTCGACCGTCACGTGCGCCTTCGCGAGGACGTGCTCGCAGAAGGCGAGCGCCTGCTCGAGGACGGCGTGGATCGACACGGGGACCGGCACCTCCTTGCTCGGCCGGGCGTAGGTGACCAGATCGCGCGTGAACCGGAGCATGCGGTTCGCCGACTCGCCGATGCGGCGGAGGCGCTCGACGTCCTCGGAGTTCGTCCCGCTCGTGGCCGCGCGCTTCATCAGGTAGTCCGTGTACGCGACGATCGACGTGAGCGGGTTGTTCAGCTCGTGGACGATCCCCGCCGCGAGCTGGCCGAGGACGGCGAGCTTCTCCGCCTGCACCATGTGGTCCGAGAGCGCGCGCAGGTCGGCGGCGTCGGTCGTGGCCTTCGCGTGCGCCCGCGCGAAGTGGAGACCGCGGGCGAGCGCCTCCTGGGCGCGCATCAGGATGTGCGCGAGCGGCCCCGTCTCCGAGGTATCGGCCTGGCGATCGGACGCGACGTGGATCGTGGTCCCGCCGCCCCCGGCCTCGAGGATACGCTCGCGAGCGAAGCCCGGGAACAGACGCGTCGGGTCCCTGACGTCGTCGAGCGGATCTCTACCCGGTGGCGTGTAGCGGAACACACGCTGCGCGATGGCGGCCGTCGCCGCCTCGGCACCCTTCGCGCGCGCAGCGGAGCGCGCAGCGGAGGAGGAGGAGGGGCGCAGGCGAGAGTCCGGCGTCCGCACGAGGCAGACCCCCACGCCGGCGTGCGGCAGGATGTCCGAGAGGGCCGTGACGATCGCCTGGGCGACGGCCTCCTCGCCCTCCTGGACCGGGAGCGCGGTGGTCGCCACGAGCATCCGCTCGAGCCAGCTGGGAGGCACGGCGTCGAGACCGCCGCCCTCCGGCGCGCACGCACGGGTGGAGGTGATGAGGTGCTCCCGGTCCGACGGGTCCGGCGGGCTCGGCGGCCCCTCGGCCGCCCTCTCCGGCACGATGCCGGGGCGATTCCGGCGGCGACCACTGCTCATCGGTTGCCCTCTCGCAAAGGTGGCCCGCTCGACCGCGAGCTCGGCGGCGCGCTCGAGCGCGGCGCCTCCGCCGGGATCGTCGACCGCTTCACCTCGGACGCCGGGCCCTCGCTCGCCTTGTCGAGGTCGAGGATCTTCTGCTGGCCCACGTACGACTTGGTCTCGTAGCGCGTGATCTTGCCGATCTTCCTGACGATCTCGGCCATCCGCTCCGCCTCGCCCTCGATGACCTCCGCGGCGTTGTACGCGCTCGTCCCCTTCTCGAGGAGGCGACGGAGCATCGCGGCGTAGCTCATCACGCTGGTGAGCGGCTGGTTGAGCTCGTGCGCGGCGCCGCCCGCGAGCTCGGCGATCACCGCCTGGCGCTCCTGCTGGATGAGCCGGTCCTGTGCCGCTTGGAGGCGCTGCTCCATGCGCATCTTCTCGCGCAGATCGGTGAAGATGCCCACCGACCCGATGGCGACCTCTCTATCGTAAATGAGGCCCCCGGAGAACGTGACCGGAATGAGCGTGCCCGCGTGGTCGAGGATCTCCGCCCGGATCCCCTCGACGCGGCCCTTGCCCTGCCGGATGAGCCGCATGATCTTCTTCGCGCCGCCCTCCGGATAGAGCGCGCTCACGTGCGTGCCGAGCACGGCGTCGGCGCTCGTCCCGTAGATGCGCTCGGCGGCGCGGTTGAAGAGCACGATCTTGCCGTCCATGTCGGCCGAGATGATCGCGTCGACGGACGAGTCGATGACGCGCTCGAGGAAGTCCTTGGTCTTGACCAGCTCCGCGTCGACGGCGCGCTCGCGCGTCACGTCGCGGAGCGTGCAGAGCACGGCGCCGTCCTCGCGGAGCACGGAGTTGAAGTTGACGCTGACCACGACGACGGAGCCCATCCGCTGCTTGATGCGGATGTCGACGCCTTGCGGGAACTCGCCGCGGTGGAAGCCCGCCCGGAGCTTCGACGCGAGCAGTCCCTCGTCGGCGAACAGCTCTCCGAGCTGACGGCCCTCGAGGTCGTGCTCGTCGTAGCCCGTGATCACCCTCGCGCGGGGGTTGGAGAAGAGCAGGTACCCGTCCGAGTCCATGACGACGATGCCGTCCGCCGAGCTCTCGAAGAAGTCCGCGTAGCGCTGGAGCGCCCGGTTCCGACGCTCGGCCTCGAAGCGGGCCACGGTGACCTCCTGCGTCTGGTCGCGCAGGCTCTGGATGACGCGGGCGTTGCGGAGCGCGATGGCCATCGCGCTCGACACGGTCTTGCACAGGTCGATCTCGCGGGCGCCGAAGACGGAGCCCTTGCGCGAGCGCAGGAAGAGCACGCCCATCGGCTTCTGCTCGTAGAGGATGGGCAGGATGGACAGCGAGCTGAAGTGCGGCGCGGCGCCGCCCTTCACGAGATCGAGCAGCGGGTGCTTCGACGTGTCGGCGATCACGAGCGGCTCGCCGCGCTGGAGCACGTCGAGGATCTCGGGGTACTTCGCGAGGTCGATCGGGAGATCGCGGAGCTGCTCGTCGTCCGACGCAGCGACGACGTAGCCGACCTTTCCGTCGTCGCGCACGAGGACGATGGAGACGCGATCGACCTTGGCCACCTCCGCGAGGCGCTGCACCACGGTGAAGAGGATGCCGCGGAAATCGAGGTTCGACGCGAGGGCCTGCGTGAGCTCGAGGATCAGCTGCGCGTCCTTCTCCTTGCCCTCGAGGTCCTCCATCACGCTCCGCAGGCGGAGCTGCCCGCGCACGCGCGCGACGAGCTCTGCGGGGCGGAACGGCTTCTTCACGAAGTCGTCAGCACCCGCCTCGAAGGCCTTCGCGATCTCATCCTCGGCGTCGAGCGCCGTGAGGACGACCACGGGGAGATCGCGCGTGTCGGAGCGCGCGCGCAGGATGCGGAGCACCTGGTAGCCGTCGGGCGGCGGCATCACGAGATCGAGGAGCACGATGGACGGCCGGTGCTTCTCGATCGCGGCGAGGGCCTCGGCGCCCGACTGCGCGGTGATGTACGTCAGCCCGCCCCCCGCGAGCGCGTGCCCGAGGACGTGACGGCTCACCGTGTCGTCGTCGACGACGAGGACGGGGCCCAGTGCTGGCACCTCCACCATGGCTCATACGAGCTTATCTTGGTGATCTCACTTGTCAAACAACGAACCCTGGGGATCGCGAGGGGTCTCGCGCTCGGCGCGCCGATCCTCTTCTCCGCGAGCGGCGGGTGGGGCGACGCCCAGGTGCTCGAAGGCCTTGCGCGTGGCGATGCGGCCGCGCGACGTGCGGCCGATGTATCCCTGCTGGAGAAGGTACGGCTCGTACACGTCCTCCACGGTGTCGCGGGGCTCGCCGAGCGCCGCCGCGATCGCCTCCACACCGACGGGGCCTCCCTCGTAGTCCTCGATGATCACGCGCAGCAGCCGCCGGTCCATCTCGTCGAAGCCCGCGTGGTCGATCTCGAGGCGCCCGCACGCGAGATCGACCGTCGCGACGTCGATCACTCCGGAGCGGAGCACGTCCGCGAAATCGCGCACGCGTCGGAGGAGCCGGTTCGCGACGCGCGGGGTGCCCCGCGAGCGGCACGCGATGGCCCGCGCTGCGTCGCCGTCGATGCGCGCGTCGAGGAGCTGGGCCGACCGCATCACGATGCGCGCGAGATCCTCGACGGGATAGAAGTCGAGCCGGAGCACGTGACCGAAGCGCGAGAACAGGGGCGCCGTGAGGAGCCCGGTGCGCGTCGTGGCGCCCACGAGCGTGAACGGCTGGAGATCGATCTGGATGGCGGACGCGAAGGCCCCCTCGCCCGTCATCACGTCGATGCGGAAATCCTCGAGGGCGGGGTACAGGCTCTCCTCCACGACCGGGTTCAGGCGGTGGATCTCGTCGATGAAGAGGATGTCCCGCGGGCCGAGCTTCGTGAGCAGCCCCGCGAGGGCGCCCTTGTGCTCGACGACCGGCCCGTTCGTGGCGTGGAGCTCGACGCCCATCTCGTGCGCGAGGATCTGCGCGAGCGTCGTCTTGACGAGGCCGGGCGGGCCGCAGAGGAGCATGTGATCGAGCGGCTCGCCCCGTCGGCGCGACGCCTCCACGAAGACGCGCAGGTTGTCCTTGTGCTTCGTCTGCCCGACGTAGTCGGCGAACGTGCGCGGCCGGAGCGCGCGGTCGAAGCGCGTGTCGTCGCCGTGCGGCGCGCCGTCGGTGGCGCGGGGGTCGGGCGCGCCGCGACCGCGGCCCGTGGATCCACCATGGTGAGGCGCGGCCCCCTCCTCCCGGGGCGCGGCCCCCTCGACCCCCGACGCCGCGCCCGGCTCCCTTCGCTTCGCCATCGGAATTACAACTACAAAATCGCCTGTCGCCGGTCTACCTTGGCGTGCCGATGGGCGCGCGAACCCTCCTCTTCGAGATCGGCACCGAGGAGCTACCCTCGTCCTTCGTGGAGGCGGCCCTCCAGGCGCTGCCGGACCTCGTGGCCGCTCGCCTCGACGAGCGCCGCATCGCACACGGCGCGGTCCGGGCCCTCGGCACGCCGCGCCGGCTCGCCATCCTCGCCCTCGACGTCTCCGAGACCCAGTCGGACGTCGACGAGGAGGTCGTCGGCCCGCCGGAGACCGCAGCGTTCAAGGACGGCAAGCCCACGCGCGCGGCCGAGGCGTTCGCGGAGAAGCTCGGGGTCGCCCTGACCTCGCTGGCCGTCGTCGCGAAGGAGGCCTCCGGCAAGCAGAGAGCCGGGCGTTTCGTCGTCGGACGCAAGATCGAGCGCGGCGGGCCCGCGCAGGATCTCCTCGGCGAGCTCCTCGGTTCGGCGGCCGCGAAGATCCCGTTCCGGAAGTCGATGCGCTGGGGCAGCGGCGACGCCACGTTCGGGCGCCCGGTGCAGTGGCTCGTCGCCCTGTTCGGCTCCGAGGAGATCGACCTCTCGTTCGCCGGCGTCCGCAGCGGTCGTGTGAGCCGGGGCCACCGGTTCCTCGCGCCTGCGCGCTTCGAGCTCGAGAGCGCCGACGCGTACGCCGGGACGCTGCGCCGGCACCACGTGCTCGTCGACCCGGAGGAGCGAGCGTCCGCGATGATGGAGGCCGTCTCGACAGCGGCGCGCGCGCTCGGGGGCCTCCACGACGAGGATACGATGCTCGTCATGGAGAACACGTCGCTCGTCGAGTGGCCGCACGTGGTCGCGGGGTCGTTCGACCCCCGCTTCCTCGCGCTCCCCGCCGCCGTGATCCGCTCCGTCGCGCGCGGTCACCAGCGGTACTTCTGCGTGCAGAAGGACCAGGACACCCTCCTCCCGCACTACCTCGCCGTCGCCAACACCGCGCTCGCGCCCGCCAAGGTCAAGCTCGGCAACGATCGCGTCATGCGCGCGCGCCTCGCCGACGCCGAGTTCTTCTTCGAGGAGGACAAGAAGGCCGACCTCGAGTCCCGCCTGGAGAAGACCGGCACGATCGTGTTCCACGCGCGGCTCGGGACCGTGCGCGACAAGGTCGCGCGTGTGGAGGCGCTGTGCGGCGAGATCGCGACGCGCCTGTCCGTCGCGGACGTCGCCCCCGTGCTGCGCGCGGCGCACCTGGCGAAGTTCGATCTCGTCTCCCTCATGGTCGGGGAGTTCCCCGAGCTCCAGGGCCACATGGGCCGTGCCTATGCGCGCCACGCGGGCGAGGCGGAGGCCATCTGCGACGCGATCCGGGACCACTACCGCCCGGTCCACGCGACGGACGACGTGCCGCCGAGCGACGTGTCGCGCATCGTCGCCCTGGCCGACCGCCTCGACACGCTCACGGGCTGCTTCGCGATCGGACTGGCCCCCACGGGCGCGGCGGATCCGTTCGGGCTCCGTCGCGCGTGCATCGCGATCCTCCGCATCCTCCTCGACGTCGGCGCGGCGGATCGACGGTACGGGGAGCTCTGCGTCGCCGACCTCGTGGGCCTCGCCCACGACCGCCTGTCCGGCGGCGGGGACGGCGGCGGGCGGCGACTCGATCTCGGACGCGCCGAGACCATCGAGAAGGTCCGCGAGTTCGCGAAGGAGCGCCTGCGCGGGGTCCTCGCGCAGCGCTCGACCCCCGGCGTGGCAGACGCGCTACTTGCAGGATACACACATCGCGCCGGGCGGGACGAGGCGGTCGTGGACTTCCCCGCCCTCTCGGCCGCGCGCGCGCGTGGGCTCCACGCGGCGGTCATCGCCGGCTCGCCGTGGCTCGCGACGGCGAAGGCGGTCGGCAAGCGCCTCTCCGGGATCAGCAAGAACACGCCGCCCGTCCTCCACCCCGCGGCCGCGTTCGCGCGGACAGAGGCGGACGCCGCGAAGAACCGCCCCATCCTCGACCTCGTGGGCGAACTCGACGCCGTGACGCGCGCCCTCGACACGGACGACGCCGTGGACCGGGCGCTCGAGGTCCTGCCGAAGGTGGCCAACGGACTCGAGCGCGTGTTCGTGTCGACCCTGGTCAACGATCCGGCCGACGACCTCACGCCCAGGCGCCTCGAGGTCCTCTCCTACGGGGCGGCGTGCATGATGCGCGTGTGCGATTTCACGCGGCTCTTGCAGAGCGCCGGCTGAGGGCGTGGCGGATCACGGATCCCGGGAGCGCACGTGGGCGCCTGCGCCGATTCCTACTTGCAGGGGTTCGGCAAGGGATCCGCTGGCTTGACCGTGTCACCGATCTCGACGCCGACGCCCTCGAAGCCCAGGCCGATCGAGATCCCGTCGCACGCCTTCGCCGGGTCCTGCGTGCCGTCGACCAGGATGTCCGAGGCCTGCCTGAGCTGCGCGACGACGTTCTCTACCGCTTCACCCGCGCAGAGGGACGCGCTGACGCGACCCGCGTTGTCCCGGAAGAGCGCCTCCATCTTCGCGAAGGGGATCACGCCCGAGATCACGCCATTCCTGATCCTGGTGCCGGCGATCGTCCCGGTGATTCGAACCTTCTCGATCGGAACCGGCACGAAGGGGTGTGGCACGAGGAGCGATCCCGAGCGCGGCCCGGTGTCGAGCACACCACCCGCGAGCTTCGCCGCATCGAAGGACACCACCGCCTTCCCCGTGCCGTCGAAGGACGAGCTCAGCACGGGCCACCGGTCGGTCCCGTCGAGCTTCGGCTTGCCCGGGTAGTCGGCCGCGCCAAGCACGCGAACCGAGAGGAGCGGGAGGTCGGTCTCGCCAGAGAACCCGCGCAGATCCAGGAGCAAGAGGCCCGTGCCCGCGGCGAGGTCGTCGTTGTATTTCTTCCCCCAGTCGCTCCCCACGATCGAGAGGAAGATCGGCACGATGTTCGCCCCGAAGGCGTTGTCGATGCCGCCCGTACCGTCGTTCTGGACGCCCTTCGGCGCGCCCGGCGCGAGCTTGCACAGATCCGTCGACGACGAGGTCGACGTGAGCCCGTCGATGTTCAGCCCGTAGGACTTCCACGCTGTGCTCGAGGGCACGCCCGCGCGGTCCGTGTCGCCCCAGAAGAGGCTCGAGATCGTGAAGGCCACCGACTGCGCGCACTTCCCGGCCGCGCAGACCTGTCCCGCCTTGCACACGGCGCCGCACGTGCCGCAGTTCTTCACGTCCGTGTTCCGGTTCACGCAGGTGTCGCCGCACGGCGTCGTGGGGGTCGTGCACGTCGGCGTGGGCTTGGCGGGCGTCTGCGCCTCCGCGCCGGCGTCGCCCGTCGTGGACGGTGAAGACGGCGTCGAGGTGGAGCTGCCGCATGCGAGCGGCGACGCGAGAGCGAGAAGAGCGCCGAGGAGGGCGGCGGAGCGATGCATGAGACCTCCGGATGTCGAAGAAAGGTCCGGGAATCGTAGCACGAATCGGCGTTCGAACGACCCCGGCGGTGGTAGAACGAGCGGCCATGGAACCCGTGAAGAAGTCCGTGTTCTCGTTCGGCGAAGGCGTCGCCGAGGGCGACAGCCAACGCAAGGATGTCCTCGGAGGCAAGGGGGCGGGGCTCGCCGAGATGACCTCGCTCGGCCTGCCCGTCCCGCCGGGCTTCACGATCGCGAGCGCCGAGTCGATCCGCTTCCTCGAGACGGGCGCGGTCGACCCCGCGCTGGACACGGCCGTGCGGGAGGCCCTCGCGCTCGTGGAACGCCGCGTCGGCGCGCGACTCGGCGACCCGGCGAACCCGCTCCTCGTGAGCGTGCGCTCCGGCGCGCGCGCCTCGATG
>SXNL01000183.1 GCA_005777185.1 Myxococcales bacterium | reverse complement strand
GCACCGGTCGTCGTCGTCGCCGCGGTCGCGGTCGGCTCGACCGTGGCCCCGGTGCCGCTCGGCGCGGTTGCGCCGGCCGGTCCGGCGATCTGCAGGAACGCGGCGCGCGCGGCCCCGAACGCGGAGGAGCCCGCGGGCGCGGCCACCGTCACTGCCGCGGATCCGCTCGGTGAAGCGGAGGCGACGTCGGCCGTGGCCGAGGGTGTCGTCTTCTTCTTCGAAGCCTGGCGAGGCTGCTGCGGGCTCGAGGAGATCACCACCGCGATGACGCCCGCCACGAGGAGCGCCATCGAGCAGGAGATCGCGGCGACGACCCACATGGGCGGGCGCCGCGAGGGTGCGGCGCCCCCCGAGGTCTCGTGCCCGCGGGCCGCGCCGACGTAGTGCTGCCCGGTACCGCCCGTGTTGGCGAACGGATCGTGACGCGGATCTGGACCGTAGGGCGCAGGGAACGGCTCGTTCTGGAGAGGCGGGTAGGCGCCCGATCCCAGACGTGGACCCACCCCCATGGCCATGCCCATGCCCATCGTCTGGTTTCGCGGGGGCCCCATCATGTCGTCGAACGACGCACGCGGGACCGCCCCGGATCCCTGCGGCTGTCCCTGGGGGACGTACGGCGGGAGGCCAGGCTGGCTCGGCTGGGGCGGATAAGCGTTCGTGGGCGGGCCCTGTGGGCCCTGGTAGAGCGGCGTGCCCGGTGGTGCGTAGGCGCCGAGCCCTAGGGTCTGGTCCTCCTGGCCGACGGTGTCCGCGTACTCGATGCTATGTGGAGGCGGCGCGGCCGCCGGCGGCGCGTTGCCGAGCCCGAGGGCGGTGCGCGCGAGCGCGTTGACGGGCGCGCCTCCCGCGGGCCGCATCCCCTGGGATCCCGAGGGCTCCGCCCGCGACACCGCGACCATCGTCGCGCCGTCGTCGTCGCCGTTGTCGTCCTCGAGCTCGCGGATGTCGTCGATCTCGAGCACCTCCTGGTTCGTCGTGCTGTCGCGCGCGCTGTCGGGCGAGCGCTGCGGCGCCATGGTCGCCGGCTCCTCCTCGATGGGCTCCCGGTTCGGGGGAGGAACTGGCCTCGGAGGGAACAGCATCGCCGGTGGCGGGACGTTCGGCATCGCCGGCGGCATGGAGCTCGGCCCGTCCGTGAGCGGCGTCATCCCCAGGTGGATGTGGTCCCCCGTCGGGGCGGCGGCCTGGATCGTGGGCGCGTCGTCCGACGGGTGCGGATCGTCCCAGGCCTCGTCCTCCACCAGCTGTGCGCCCGCGCCCGGGGGCCGAGAGGTCTCCGGTCCTCGTGCGGGCGCCAGCCGCGGGGGACCGGCCTTCGCGATCGTGGCCACGGTGACCGTCGGCGGCGCGTTGCGGGCGTCGCCGGCAGGAGAGGCCGTCGACACTCCCGTGCCCTGGCGCGGGGGCAACGGCTTCGGCATCTCTCCGCGCAGCTGCACGGCCTGCGTGACCGGCATGCCCGCAGCGGGCGGCTGGGTCGGGAACTTCTCCAGCCCCTTCGGTTCGGAGCCGGGCTTCGCCTTCTGCACGTCCGACGCGAAGCTGCTATCGAGGAGGCCGAGCTTCGGGAGCGCCGTCGGATCGACCGCGCCGATGTTCACGGTCTGCGTGACCTCGGCCGCCCAGCGCAGGTGGGCTTCGCGTTTCTGGATGCGCTCCTGGAAGATGGACTGGGCGTACGTCGCCACCTCGTCGTTGGAGATGAACAGCCCACGGCGCATCAAGAGCGACTGGAGCGCCCGCGAGAACTCGCGCGCGCTCTTGAAGCGCTCGCCGCGGTTCTTGGCGAGGGCCTTCATCACGATCTTCTCGAGGTCGATCGGGTACCCGCGCACGACCGTGCTCGGGCGCGCCACGTTGCACTCCTGGACCTTGGCGAGCGTGTCGAGGTCGCTCTCGCTACGGAAGAGGCGCTGGCCCGTGGTGAGCTCCCACAGCACGACGCCGAGCGCGAAGAGGTCCGTGCGTCGATCGATCGTCTCGCCGTGCACCTGCTCCGGCGACATGTACGCGAGCTTGCCCTTCAGCGTCCCCGCGCGCGTGCTCGACATCCGCGAGCTGAACTTCGCGATGCCGAAGTCCACGACCTTGGTGACGCCTTCGTACGTGAGGAACAGGTTGTGGGGTGTGACGTCGCGGTGCACGAGCCCGAGCTTCTCGCCGTACTTGCCGAGGAGCTCGTGCGCGGCGTGAAGGCCCTCGGCGGCGTCGGCGATGACGCGGCAAGCGATCTCGGGCGGCATCGCCTGGCCGAGCTCCTCGGTGCGGCGCATGACCTCCCGGAGCGGCTCCCCGTGGAGGTACTCCATCGCGATCCAGTAGGTGTCGTCGTGCTTGCCGAGGTCGAAGACCATGGCCACGTTCGGGTGCGAGATGCGCGCGGCGATGCGAGCCTCGTCCAGGAACATCTGCACGAACGAGTCGTCCTCGACGAGGTGCGCGTGGATCTTCTTGATGGCGACCCACTTCTGGAAGCCGCCGGGCCCGTCCATTCGCGCGAGGTGCACGCTCGCCATGCCGCCGATGCCGATCTCGTCGACGACGCGGTAGCGTCCGAGGAAGTAGGTGCCCCCGCCCTGCGCCTTCAGGTCCGGGATGGAGGCCGCTCCCTTGGGCTCGGCGATCGGTGCGCGGTCGTGGGGAGACAAGTTCGGGACCTCTCGGGCTCAGCGTGGGCGGACACCGACCGCGCCGATGGTGACGTTGTCCGTGGGGCGTGTCTGGAAGTATATCGTGGCGCCCCCGCCGATGAGCACGACGCCCCCCACGATGTAGGGCCATGGCGAGGACCAGAAGCCGCGCTTCGGGCGGTCCTGGGCTTTCGCGTCCGTGGTGGCCGCGACGACCGCCGGTGGCGGGGCGCCCTCGGCGTCGCGGACCTGGATGCGGTTCTCGGCGCTTCCGATGCGGTTGTTGAAGCGATCGAGCGCGTCGGCCCGCACCGACACCTGGCTCCCCGCCACGGCGATGGACGCCGGGATCTCGAACTCGACGACGTCCTTCGGGGGCTCCGTCTTCACGAAGTCCTTGCCGCCCGCCCCGTCCCTGGCGGTCACGCGGAGGCGGGTCACCACGGGGACGTGCGCCGGATCGAGCGTGACGCGCACCTTGAACGCCTTCTGCGCCTCGACCTTGTCGGGCGTGGTGGAGGTGAGCTGGAGCGTTCCGATCTTCGCCACGTCCTTCTTGGCCTGCGCCGCGTGCGCCCCGGCCTTCTTGCCGGCCTCGGGGGGCACGGTGAAGTCGTGATCGAGGATCGCCGCCGCGCGGAAGGCGGCGATGGACTGGTCCTTCTTGCCGAGGACGGCGCGCGCCGACGCGAGCCGCACGTACGCCTCGCGGATCTCCTCCGGCGCGAGCCCGCCCTGCTCGATCGCTTCCTTGTACGCGACCTCGGCCTGGTCGGCCTCCCCGCGATCCCACGACGTGCGCGCGCGAGAGAGCGCGGCGGCCCCGGGCGCCACGTCCGCGAACGCGGGTGTTGCGACGAGCGCCGTCGTCGCGAGCACGAATGGAAACGCCCGTCTGGCGAGGCCCGGAAAACCCACTCCCCCGAGCGTATCGGCCCGCGAATCCGCGCGCAAGGAGAGCGCTTTCCCCACGTGGCCGCGCATCCACTCACCCCGGAGCCCCTGCCGGTGGAGCCGAGCTCGGGCGGACCTCTCCTTCGGCTCGAAACGTGGAGCTCGCCCGGGCCTCTCGGCGCCCGCGAAACCGGTCAAGGGAAGGGCTGGGCCGGTCGGCCCCGCTCGAAGAAGTAGTCGAAGGTGCCGCGCACGTGGCCGCGGCACAAGGGCGCCGGGCCCTTTCCGTCGGAGGCGGCCTCCCGCGGGTCGGCGAGGTAGATGTCGAAGCAGCCCTTGATCCGCCTGTCCTTGGCGCTCGCCTGGTCGTCGCCGTTGTACAGGCTGTGGAACGTCGCGAGGCTGCGGCCGGAGCCCACGCCCGCGGCCTGGGTGCCCTTGCAGCCGTCCTCCGGGTTGGCCTCCGGGATCGGGTCGGCGTTGCACGAGCCGTCCGAGGTCACGGTGACCTCTTCGACCGCATAGAGCGCCACCGTCTGGGCCTTGCAGCTCGATTGCATGTAGAGTGCAAATGATACGCGGGGCGGGCTCGCGCGCGGTTCGATGGGGACGTTCGGCGGCGTGACCTCGGGGGGGAGCCCGACCTTGAGCGGTTGTCCGTAGAGGCTGGCGCGGATCTTCGCGACGTCCGAGACGTGCATCGAGACGCCGTCGCTGAAGTTCTGGTTGTCGCTGCCACGCTGGAAGCGTAGCTGCAGGTTGTCCCGGTGATAGTACGCCCCGAAGAAGTCCGGCTTCAGGTCGAAGGGGCCGGTCCAGCAGCCGGGGACGCCGAGCGTGCCCGCGACCTTGCCGCCCCCTTCGGGGTTGACGCACCCGGTGCCGCACGCGAGGACGAGGAGCGGCAGGATCGCGAGGGGGCGCTGACTTGGACGCTTCGAGCTCATCATCCGATCGCGTCGCGGGCGTCGGCCCGCTCGACGGGGACGGTATCACGGACGGCGCGTGCGATCCGCCCGCCTCCGAGGACGCGATCCCCGTCGTGGAACACGGCGACCTGGCCGCGCGCGACGGCGCGTACGGGCTCGTCGAACGTGACGCGCGCGGTCCCCTCGCGCGCCACGACGACGCGCGCGCGCGTGCCTGCGTGCTGGTTCCTCACGCGGACCTCGGCAGCGAACGTGTCGGCAGCGTCGTGGGGCACGAAGACGTCGTCGAGGTGCGCTTCGCGGAAGGCGAGGAGGTCGCCCCTGCCGACGCGCACGGTGGCCGTGTCGGCCTCGACGTCGGTGACGAAGGCCGCCTCGCCGAGCGCGACGCCGACGCCCTTTCGCTGTCCGATCGTGAAGCGGTGGATCCCCGCGTGGGTCCCGACCTCGCGCCCCGCCTCGTCCACGATGCGGCCCGGGCGGAGGCGGCCCGCCGCGCGTCCCTCGACGAAGCTCGTGTACGCGTGCGCGCCCGCGCCGACGAAGCACAGCTCCTGGCTCTCGCCCTTGCCCGCGCCTGGCAGCGCGGCCACGACGGCCTCCGCGCGGACGTCGCCCTTGGTGGACGCGCCGAGCGGGAAGAGGAGGCGCTCGAGCTGTGCGGGCTGCGTCGCGTAGAGGAAGTACGACTGGTCCTTCGCACGATCGGCGCCGCGGTGGAGCCAGGGGCGGCCGACGGCGTCGCGCTCCACGCGGGCGTAATGCCCCGTCGCCACGTGGGCCGCGCCGAGCCGATCCGCGATCGCGAACAGCTCCGCGAGCTTCACGCCGCGGTTGCACGCCGTGCAGGGGCTCGGGGTCTCGCCCGCGACGTAGGCGTCCACGAAAGGCGCGACGACCGCGCGGAGGAAGAGCTCGCGCCGATCGAACGTGTAGTGGGGAAACCCCACGAGGTCGGCGACCCGCGCGGCGTCGTAGCGATCCTCCGGGGCGCAGCACCGCGCGTGCCCGTCGGCGGCGCCGCCCGGGTAGTCCCAGAGGTGGAGCGTCACCCCCACCACCTCGTAACCGGCGCGGTGCAGGCGCAGGGCGGCGACGCTCGAGTCCACGCCGCCGCTCATCGCCACGACGACGCGTCGCTCCGTGGGGGTCGACACGCTATCCGCCGGGCGCCGCACGGCGTCGCCGCAGGTGCGCCTGGATCTGCGACACGGCCTTGAGGTGGATGCGGCACGCCCACGAGCGCGAGATGTCGAGCTCCTTCGCGATGACCTCGAGGGGCGCATCCTCGAAGTAGAAGAGCTCGATGACCCGCCGCTCGCGATCGGGGAGGGCCGCGACGGCGGCCCGGCAGAGGGCCGACATCTCGGCGCTCGCCGCCTCGTCCTCTGGCGACGGGCCTGGCTCGGGCACGGCCGAGCGCGTCTCGTCGAACTCCTGCGGGCGGCGGATCGCCAGCGCCATCGCGGTCGCCGCCTCGCCGAGGAAGCTCGAGAGGGCCTCGTCGGCGGCCTCGGCCGTCTTCGGCGGCGCGGCCGCGAGCTCTTCCTGGACCGCTTCCGCGACGTGATCGGCGGCCGCGATCTGCCGCAGGCGGGTGTACATGCGGCGGGGGAGAGGCGTCGCGAGGCGGATGGCGTCGACCATCGCCCACCGCACGCGCAGGTTGGCCCACCTGCGGAAGGGCACGCCGCGCCGCTCGTCGAAGCTCCTGGACGCGAGGACGAGGGCCGTCCGCCCGACCGCCTCCACCTCGTCGCTGTCGACGAGGCGCCCCATCTCCGCGCGCAGCTGCCGCGTGGCGTACCGGACCAGATCCAGGTTCTCCTCGACGCGTCTGTTCGCGGCGCTGTCCTGCGATGGATCCACGGCGCGAGGATACCACCGTTCGGCGCGGGCCTGGCGCCCCTTCCCGTGGTAGCTTCCGTCGCCGTGAAGGACATCCCCATCCCGGATCCATCGCCCCTCGCCCGGCGGGGCGACGGGGTATGGCTGTCCTGGCTCGGGTCGCTCACGACCAACGCGGACGCCGCGCTGGCCTGCGCGCTGACCTACGAGTCCATGTCCCCGTCGGCGCGGGAGCGGCTGATCCGCGCGCTCGAGGAGGACGCCCCGAGCCTGGCCGTCTCGCGCATGGCGGTGGTCGCCCCGTTCCTGGCGGTGGAGCAGGATCCCGCGCGCCGCGCGCGGCTCGGGGCGGTAGCGGGAGCGGACACGTCACAGGGCGGCCGGCCGAGGCTGGCGTGGCGCGGACAGGGCTCGTGGGTCGTCATCGCCCAACCGCTGTACTCGGGCTTCGTACACGCCTTCCTGTGCGACGTCGACGAGGCGCGCGGGATCCGCGCGGTCTTTTACGAGCCGTTCCTCCACGAGACGGCCGTGCTCGACACGCTGAGCGCGCGCGTCCCCGAGGTCGCGTCCTTCCGGGCGTGCGATCCGCGAGGGGTCATCGACGAGCTCGCGCACGCCATCCTCGCGGCGCGCCGCGACGGCTCGCCGCTCCCCGAGGGGACCCCGGTGCTCGTCCCCCTCTTCGAGGCAAGCATTGGAGCGGCCTGATCTCACCGGGAAGTGCGGCACGTGCTCGCGCTTCGTGCGCGTGGTGGAGTCGATCGCCGACACGGGTGAGGTCACGCGCACCGGCGAGTGCCTCCTCGGCGTGTGGTCACCACCCCTGTTCGAGACGAGCACGTGCTCGCAGTGGGTGCTGCGCGGAACGTTCACGAAGCGCCGCGAGCAGGCGGCCCGCGCTGCGCCTCGGCGCGCCGCCCCCGCCCCCGCTTCTCCTCACGTCCGCCCGGCCGGTACGGGCGCGACGGCCCGCCGTCTCGAGGGGCCCGGGTGGCCCCCCCGAGCCCCCCACTCCCACGTCGATCTCCCGGAGGATTTGTTGACCATGGACGCTGACGAGTTTCGTTCCATCCTGAGGCAGGTCATCCGGGAGGAGCTCGCCCCTCGCCCCGTCGAGCTCGGGCAGCGCTGGCAGGGCGGCGAGCTCGTGCTCGTCCCGGGCAAGGAGGGCACCCAGGAGAAGCGTGTGCCCCTCGAGACGTTCTTCCACAAGATCGTCATGCTGCGCGACAGGCTGCGCGTCCTCGAGCAGAAGGTGAACGGCCACGCCGGCCTCACCGACGAGGACAAGGTCCAGCTCCAGCAGTACGTGACCGCCTGCTACGGATCGCTCACGACGTTCAACGTCCTCTTCGCGGATCGCGCCGATGGCTTCGCCGGACAGAAGGGCGACGGCTGATCCCGCGCCCGCGCGCGCGATCGTGATCGCGGCGTCGCTGTCGCTGTCGCTGGGCGCCTGCGTCAAGTCGGTCCCGGCGGCGGAGCCCGTCGGCGTCACGGGCACCGAGCCGTCGTCGCTCCTGGCGAAGGAGGTCGCGTTCACGTTCGAGTCGCTCGACGAGCGCCCCGTGAGCAGCGCGGCGGCGCGCGGCAAGGTCGCGGTCCTCGCGATCGTGACGACGTGGGACCTCACGAGCCAGGCCCAGGTGAACTTCCTGAACGCGATGGTGAAGAACGACGGCGACAAGGTCTTCTACGCGCTGATCGCCGTGCAGGAGGGATCCTCGAAGGGCCTCGTGGGCGCGTATGCGCGGAGCCTCTCGGTCACGTGTCCGGTGGCCGTGGTCGATCCCGTCGCGCTCAATGCGCGCGCGCCCTTCGGGGAGATCCGGCAGGTGCCCACGGTGGTCGTGCTCGATCGCGCGGGGCGGGTCGCCTGGATGCGCACGGGCCTGGCGAAATCGGAAGAGATTCGCGCCCGGATGAACAACCTGTAGGATACACGGGGTGAAGCCGGGGTCCCCCACATCGCGGAACGCTCGCCGGCCGCGAGAAGCGTCGGGTGCTGCCGGCACCGCCGAAGCCCGCTCTCGAGACCGCCCGGATGCGGGCGCCCGCCCCCGCTACTGGATCCGCGAGGTCGCGCTCGCGCTGCTCGTCGCGGCGCTCGGCTGGACGCACCCGCTCCGGCCGGTGCCCGTCCCGGCCGCGCGCGCGGAGGAGCCCGCGAACGTCCGCGTCGCGCCGGTCACGGACGGGCCCGCCGGTGTGCCGGCGATCTCGATGACGCCGGCGGCGGTGGAAGGGAAGGGGGGCACCACGCACAAGCTGTGGGTACCCACGGGCGTCGAGTCCGAGGGGCGGCCCAACGTCTGGGTGCACGTGCCGGCGCGCTTCGACCCCGCGCGGAGTGAGGTGCGTCTGGTCGTCATCTTCCGCGGCCACTCGAACTGCATCGACAGCTACGTGAGCCCCACGGGTCTGCCCTGCGTGAACGGTCGAGAGGCGCGCACGGGCTACGACGTCGCCCGGCAGGTGGAGCGGAGCGGGACGAGGTCCATCGTCATCCTCCCCGAGCTGGCGTTCGACGTGAAGAGCTCCGACGCCGGGCCGCTCGCGACGGGCGGTTTTCGCGCGTTCCTCCGCGACGTGCTCCGCGAGCTCGCGCCCGTCGTCGGCGACCACGCGATCGGTGACGTGCAAGGCATCACGATCGTCGCATCGTCGGGCGGGTACGAGGCCGCGCTCCCGATCCTGCAGTCGACGCGCCTGCCGATCGACGAGCTCGTCCTGTTCGACTCGCTGTACGTGGACAACGCGACGTTCTCGCGCTTCGTCGTCGGTCACGAGGAGGCGTTCCTGCCGGGCGCCAGGGCGCCGCGCCGCCTCGTCCTCCTC
This sequence comes from Myxococcales bacterium, assembly GCA_005777185.1. GTDB lineage: Bacteria > Myxococcota_A > Polyangia > Polyangiales > Polyangiaceae > SXNL01. The sequence goes on along the minus strand of SXNL01000183.1, from coordinate 7,981 downwards.
TACTGCAAGGCACAGCGCTCCCAGAGCGAGGTCTTCGGCCGCCGCGTCGAGGTCGCGATCCTCGGCCGGTCGCCGGCGGCCGGTCGAGAGGCCGTCCGCTTCGAGCCGCGACCCGGCGTGCCCGAGATGGACGATCTGCGCGCGTCCGTCGCGATCCACAACGTGGCGCTCGAACACGACGAGGTCGTCGCGCGTTACCTGTGGCAGGTCCTCCACGTGGCGGAGGAGGCGCGAGAGGCCAGGGACGCGACGCCGTAGGCCGGCGAACCGTGCAGCGCACGAGCTCGGACTTGAAGCTCGAGCCCCATCTGAACATGCTCTACGTGGATGGTGTCTTTCGGCGTGCTGCCGGGCGGGCAGGGTTTGCTGCCGGGTCGGCAGCATCCAGAGCGGGTACGGCCCCGCCAGCCCCGAGACTCACGCACAAACGCGTGAGTCGAAGACGCGCGGCTCATGGCATCGGGTTGCTTTGCATCGCGGACGGGACGACGGGCGCAGCGCCGCGCAACCTCGGCGGGGACTTCTGCCCGCGCCTGCGGACACGTGCCCACGTCGTCACCGTCACCCACCACGAGCAGACAAGGAGCGAACCCATGTTCCACGCGTTCCAGCCGACCCCCACGCGCGTCGACTTCCGGCAGACCGCTGGCTACGAGATCGAGCTCGTCCGCAGCCTGGACGTCTCGAACTTCAAGAGCGGGGCGCTCTGGTTCCGGGTCCACGACGCCAGCGGAGTTCCGGCCGGGTTCTCGATGACTCTCTCGGCCACCCCATCTGGCCCGACGACGACGCGGGCGGCGCCCGCCCGGCGTTCCCCAGCGCGACTGACCAGGCGCACCGCGCCCGCCCTGAACTCCTCCGTGAAGCTACGCCGCTGCTTCCTCGTCTGCTTCCCGGTCTCCATCCGCGCCATCGTATCCGCCTTTCAGAATGTGTCTCCGAAGCGGATCAAGCCCACCCGATGGCGCGCTACGCGCGCGGTGGGGGAGGCGAAGAGGTTCCGTGGAGGCGGTGGGGCGCCGGCGCGACCTTGAGGTGCTCCCGGAACCTCTTCGTCTCCCCCTGAGCGCGCGTAGCGCGCGATTTGGGGGAGACCGCCGCGCGTAGCGCGGCGAGTGGGGGCACCCCTTCTTTGTCGCTGGATCGCGCCTAACCGAACGGCATTGCCTTTAGGGGGCCTCTCGGGCCCCATCGAACCTCGGCGCTACTTCGGACCGACCGGAGCCGCCGTCGTCGAGCCCGCGCCGAAGAAGCTCAGGCCGGCGGGAGCGCCCGGGATCGGGATCGCCTTCACGGAGATGGCGCCGCCAGCGAGCGACACCTCGAACAGGGCGCCGGCCTTGTCGAAGCCGTAGACCTTGCCGTTCCAGAAAGCGAGGCCGAACACGTCCGTGTGCTTGATGGATCCCCAGTTCTTCACGAGGCTCCCGTTCGCGGGGTTCACCTCGACGAGGCAGTCGTCGCACCCGGAGCTCTTGACCGTGAGGTAGGTGGGCCCGCCCTTCACCGACACGATGTCCCCGCTCGAGGTCAGGCCACCCACGAGCGTGCCGACCTTCGTCTTGGTGCCCGTCTTCGTGTCGATGCGGACGTACGTGTCGCCCTCGTAGCCGACGAGCGCCTCCTGGTTCGCGTCCACCGTGCCCCTGGGGACGAAGGAGAGCGAGTTCGGGTAGGATCCCCGGCTGATCTCGGTGCACGCGCCGGTCGCGCGATCGATGCGGTAGAGGGAGTTGTAGCTCGTGCCGAAGAGGTTCGACGCCTCGTCGAGCGCGATGTCGACGACCGTGTCGCAGCCCTTGAACGGCACCGTGGTGACGGCCTTCGTGTCCGGGTCCAGGCGGTAGAGCGTGTCCGCGCTGTGGCCGTACACCTCGGCGACCTGCGCGAGACCGCCCTCGCGCGCGCCGCCGTCTCCGCCGAACGAAGGCCCGCCGTCGCCGCCGCCCGGGGCGCCGCCGTCCTCTTCACCGAACCCCGAGCCGCGGCCGGACGAGCTGCACGCCGCGAGGTGGAGCGCCGCGAGCAAGAAGGGCGCTCGACCCAGGAAGAAAGCAAGCCTCACCGCGCGAAGGCTACCCGACCGTCGCGGCGAGTCAACGCGGCGACGCGGCGCGGTCGCGGAGGAGGGCCGCGAGCGCCGGCTTCTGGACCTTGCCGAGCGCGTTCCTGGGGAGGTCCGCGAGGACGACCACCTCCTTCGGGACCTTGTACGCGGCGATCCGGGCGCGGGCGAAGGCGCGGAGGGCGTCCTCCGTGCAGAGTGCATGTTTCCCCGGGCGCGGGACGACGCACGCCACGACGCGATCGCCCCACCGCTCGTCCGGGACGCCGACGACGGCGACCTCGAGGACGCTCTCGTGCTCGCGCAGCGCTTCCTCGATCTCGAGGGCCGAGAGCTTGTATCCGCCGCTCTTGAGGATGTCGACGCTCGTGCGACCGAGGACGCGGAACGCGCCTCCGTCGCCGCGCGTCACGGTGTCGCCCGTCCTGAACCAGGGTGCGCCGCCGCCCTCGGGCGCGACGAACGCCTTCCGCGTCTCCTCGTCGCGCCTCCAGTAGCCGGCGAAGACGCTCGGCCCACGGACCCAGAGCTCGCCCTCCAGGGCGTCGCGACCGGCGTCGTCGACGACCCGCGTCTCGACGGTGGGGAGGGGGAGGCCGACGTGACCTGGCCGGCGCTCGCCGTCGAGCGGGTTCGTCAGGCCCACGCCGATCTCGGTCATTCCGAAGCGCTCGAGGGGGTACTGCCCCGTGAGCTCCCGCCACCGCTCGCCGAGGCCGACCGGGAGCGCCGCGCTCCCGCTGGTGGCGAGCCGGAGGCCTGCGGCGAAACGTGCATGTTGCACCTTCTCTTCGGGCGTCGCGGCGTCGAGCGCGAGGAACAGGCGGTGGTACATCGTCGGCACGCCCATGAAGACCGTGGCGTGCTCCATCGCCGCCCACACGCGTGGCGCGTCGAAGCTCACCATGCGGGCCGCCGCCCCCGCGCAGACGGCCGTGAACAGCGCGATGACGAGCCCGTGCAGGTGGTGGAGCGGGAGCGCGTGGAGGAGCACGTCGTCGGGGCCGAAGCCCCACGCGTCGCCGACGAGGGCGGCCTGGGTACCGAGGTTCCCGTGCGTGAGGACCGCCCCCTTCGGGCGCCCGGTCGTGCCGCTCGTGTAGAGCTGGAGCGCGTCGTCGCCGGGGCGCGCGGGGAGCCGGGCGTCGAGGGCAGGTGATCCGTCGTGGCGCCCCCGATCGATGGAAAGGACGCGCACGGCCTCCGGCAGGAAGGCGCGCGCGCGAAGATCGAGATCAGGCGAGGTCAGCAGCCATCGCACCCCGCCGTCCTCGAGGAAGAAGCGGCTCTCGGCGTCGGCGTGAAGCGGCGAGAGCACGAGGATGGTGCCTCCGGTCGCGAGGACGGCGACGAACGCCTCGACGAACCGGGCGCCGGTCGAGGCGAAGATGGCCACGCGCTCGCCGCCGAGGGACGCGCGCCCCTCGAGCAGCGCGGCCCCGAGCGTGCGGGCGCGAACATCCACCTCCCGGAACGCGTGCGTGCCCTCGGCGTCGATGACGCACGGTCGGCCGGACAGGCGGTGCTCGGCCCATCCGTCGACAATGCTTCCCCACCGCATCTCAGCTCGCAAGAACCCCTAGCCGAGTGGCTAGGTGGGCCGCTCTTGAGCCCTCTGTAGGCTTCCTGGTTATCCAGAGCTCCGGAGAGATGGCCTGGCGTGCACAGCGAGGGATCCTCGCAGCCCGGTTCGTTGCTCGTAAGGGATTCATGGAAAAGAGATGCGGGGGGAAGCAGCACCGAAGGTAGCACGGCCCCATTCCCGCGAGGGAGAAGCGCCGAAAACTTTTCCCGCCGGCGCGCCCCGTGCGCACACTCCGCCCATGATCCCTGCGGAAGCATCCGAGCCCCAGGTCGCCTTCCCCCAGCCGCTCCCGGCCCAGGCGCCGCTCGACGGCGCCACGGTCTTCGTGCACCGCAAGTCGCGCCGTGGCCGCCTCGAGGCTCTCGGCGCGGCCGGCGCGCTCGTCGTGTCCGTGGAGATCCGCGACACCACGCGCGGACGCCTCGCCGACGTGGTGGATCTCGCCATCGAGGACGCGCTGACGCGCGTGAGCGGGCGACCGCCGGGGATCCTGGACGAGTCGCCCGACGGCACGCTCGCGGATCGACGGCTCTCGGACCAGCTGTTCCGCCTGCGCGCGGCAGGGCGATCGGGGCTCGTGATCTCGCTGTCGCGCCTCGCGCCGGCGGCGACACCGATGGGTGCGCTCGAGGCCATCGACAGCGCCATCGTCCGGTTCTACGGCAACGCGACGCGCGAGCGCCCGGTCGTGCTGCTCCTCGACGCGCGCGACCGCACCATCGGCGCGTACGCCGATCCGGTCCCCCTGCACCGGGTCCTCGCCGCCGAGCCGGACGCCGAGCCCGCGCCCGCGTCGACCGCGTGCGTGGAGCCGGGCCCGATCGATCACGGCGCCCTCGACCTCACCGGCGTCGGCGCGACCGTCGTCGCCCCGCTGGAGGACGACCCGGCCCCGGCGAGCGCGGCCACGCCCGTGCCGAGCGACGATCTGCGCGATGACCAGATCCTCGCGGCCCTCCTCCTCTCCGACGAGCCCGCGCCGGGCGCCGCGGCCCGCGTCCTCGCGAGCCCCCAGACGGTCGTCGAGGCGCCTACGCCCGTCCCGATCGAGGAGCCCCGCGAGATCCCGGCGGTGGTCGAGCCGCCCGCCGCCCCGCGCCCGCGGCTCGACGTCGCGCCGTGGGTCGACGCGCTCACCCCCGTGACCGGCCCGCAGCCTCTCGGGCACCTCGAGGCGCTGTTCACGTCCGCCTACGTCCCGCTGTCGCACGCCATCGCGATCGGGGACGGTGATCTGCGCGCCGAGCGGGCCCGCGACACGTTCCGCGAGTCCTTCACCCGCGCGTACGAGCACGCCTTCCCCACGCTCTCGATCCGGGCGCGCCGGCCGCGCATGGTCATGGACGCGCACGCGGTCGCCCACCAGGCCGTGAAGTCCCAGGGCGCGCGCGCCACGTCGTTGCTCCTCGTCGACGGCATGCGCTGGGACGTGGGGATCGCGCTCGAGCAGGCGCTCGCCTCGCAGCTCGGCGCGTCCGCGCGCGTTGTCGAGAGGACCCTGCTCTGGGCCGCGCTGCCGACGACCACGAAGAAGCAGCTCGACACGCTCGCGCGAGGCGCCGAGGCCCTGCACCAGCCCGCGTCGATGGACGAGGACGCCGACTCCCTCCGGGGTCGCGGCGCCGACGTGATCCGGCGCATGCGCGTCGCGGGCCGCGAGGTGTGCAAGCTCGACCTCCTGAGGTCGCGCCTCACGATGCTCTCGGGGTGCGATCCGGCGGCCATCGAGGAGGAGCTTGCGCGGATCGCGGGCGACATGGCGACCACGATCGCGCGCTTCGCGCGGACGCTGCCGCCGCGGACGTTGCTGTTCGTGTTCGGGGATCACGGGTTCCGCGTGGACCCGGACGGGCACATCCACGAGGGTGGCGCGAGCCCCGAGGAGGTGCTCGTGCCGGCGTTCGGGGTGGTGCTCGAGCCCGTGAACTGAGGCTGGCACTCCTCCACGCTTCTCGAGGCCGCGCGGGCGTCCGGGACGGTCTCGGACGATCCGACAGGTTCCCCGCGCCACGAGCCAAATTCGTCGGGTTTCTAGCTGGCACGGACGGTGCTCCAGGCGATGGCGCCGGCGCGATCGCCGGCCCCATGCCCCCACGGAGCCGACGATGAGACACGCCACGCTGCTGACCACCCTCACGACGATCGCCACCTTCCTCGGAGGCTGCGCCGTCGACCCCGCCGAGAGCCTGGACACCACCGAAGAGGCCCTCTACGGCGACAGAGCCAAGTTCTGGCCGACCGCGGGCACCGGCCGCACCGACATCAACGTGTGCTGGGAGAACCCGAACAGCGCGCCCGGCGCCACCGCCCAGGCCCGCGCGGACTGGCGCGACGCACGACGGCGCGCGGTCGAGGAGTCGTGGGGCCGCAACGCCCGGATCAACTTCTACGGATGGGACGGGACGAGCCCCGTCGCGGCGCCCACCGTCTGCGCGAGCAACGCGCCCGGCATTCACGTCGTGATCTGCTCGACGCCGACGGACGCGCGATGCCCGGCGCTCCCTGCGAGCCAGGCGGCCGGCGCCTACCCGACGATCAACGGCCTCGCGAACGGCGTCCGGCTCAACCCCGGACACGGCCCCTCGATCGCCGTCCACGAGTTCGGGCACACGCTCGGCTTCTACCACGAGGAGGAGCGCCCGGACTCGCCCGCCGTCACGACCGGCCCGTGCGCGAAGCAGAGCTGGCCCAACTCGAACCCCGTCACGTACGGGGCCTACGATCCGAACGGCATCATGTCCTACTGCGCCCCGCCGACCTCTGCGCCGTGGCTCAGCCCGAACGACATCGCGGGCATCCAGCGCTCGTACGGGCGCCGCAAGGTGAGCTCGCTCGTCACGCCACGCGCGAGCTGTGCGGCGGCTCGCTACACCGTCGGCGCCGGCGACGTCGCGTTCCTGTGGGACTGCGACGAGGCCAACCGCGACCAGGAGTGGATCGACACGACGGCCTGGTCGAACGGGGACGCGTGGAACCTCTACATGGTGGGCGTGAACGGGGGATCGGCGCTCTGCCTCGGCGCGTCGAGCGCGTCCGCGGGCGCCTCGGTGAAGCTCTCGAGCTGTTCGACCGCCAACGACTGGCGCTTCGAGTCGATGTACCTCCGCGGCTTCGGCGGTCTGTGCCTCGATCTCCAGAACGGGAACACGGCGGCCGGCACGCCGATCCAGGCGTCGACCTGCGGCGCGCTCGGCGGCGCGTACCAGCGCTGGACGCGCACGCGGGCGGGCCAGATCAAGTACGGCACCACGAACATGTGCGCCCAGATCGGCGGGGACGGGCGCCTGCGCCTCGCCGCGTGCAACACGGCGGACGGCGCGCAGATCTTCACGTTCTCCGGCGGCGCGATCCAGCGTCCGAGCAACGGGCAGTGCCTCGACGTCTACGGGCCGAGCGACGCGCAGTACACGGCGGGCCAGTACCTGCCCACGCCGGGGTCGTTCATCCAGCAGCGCCCGTGCAACACGTCGCTCAACCAGAAGTGGAACTTCTCGGGCGGCCTCCGCTACGGCGCGAACGCGGGCCTCTGCCTGAGCCGCGGCTGGGACGGCAACGGCGCTGCGCTCACGCTCGCCGCCTGCACGGGCGTCGACGAGACGCAGACGTGGGACTACTACTTCTAGGTCAGTACCACCCGATGGGGCGCTCGCTCAGGTTGATGTGGACCTGCTTGGTCTGCAGGTACTCCTCGGCGCCCCACGGGCCGAGCTCGCGCCCGATGCCGCTCATCTTGTAGCCGCCCCACGGCGCCTCGACGAAGGTGGGCTGCATGTGGTTCACCCAAACGACGCCCGCCTCGAGCTTCTTGACCACGCGCAGGCAGCGGAACACGTCGCGGCTCCACACGGCGGCGGCGAGGCCAAAGGGCGAGTCGGTGGCGATGCGGAGCGCCTCCTCCTCCGTGTCGAACGGGATGACCGCCATGACCGGGCCGCAGATCTCCTCGCGGGCGATGCGCGCGGAGTTGTCGACGTCGTGGAAGATGGTCGGCTCGACGAACCAGCCCCCCTCGTACCCGGCGACGACCGGCGCGCCACCGCCGGTCGCGAGCTTCGCCTCGCGCTTCCCGATCTCCTGGTACATCATGACGCGCGCCTTCTGCTCGGCCGAGACGAGCGGGCCCATCCGGACCGAGCGGTCGAGCCCGTAGCCGAGCTTGATGGTGCGCGCCTTCGCGACCATGGCCTCGACGAGGTTGGCGTACAGGGGGCGCTCGACCAGCACGCGGCTCCCGGCCGAGCACACCTCGCCCTGGTTGTAGAATACACCGAACAGCGCGCCGTCGACGGCGGCCTCGAAGTCCGCGTCGGCGAAGAAGATGTTGGGCGACT
>SXNL01000182.1 GCA_005777185.1 Myxococcales bacterium | reverse complement strand
GCCGCCAACCTCACCGACAAGTCCTGGCGCTGGCGGCGCAGCGACTTCGGCGTGATGTACACCGACGAATGCGTGCGGGTGGAAGTGCGCCTTCGGATCCCAGGTGGCGAGCGCGGAGATGTCCTCCTTGCGGATGGCGACGCCGTCCTCGTTGCGGAGGAGGTTCTCCAGGAGCACGCGGAGCGCGTAGGGCAGGCGCTTCGCCTCGGGGTGCACCCGCTCGACCGCGTCGAGCCCGTAGAGGGTGAACGTCTTACCCAGGACGCTGATCGCGCGCTCGCTCGAGAAGGAGTTCTTCGACATGCGCGCACTATCGTCCACGTCGGCGCGCCGCGCAACGGAGAAGGATCCGGCCTACTTCGCGAGCTTCTTGACCGTGCCGACCCCGGCCGCCCCGGCCTCCGTGAAGTAGATCGCGTCCTTGTCCAGGGCGAGCGCGTTGCCGTTCTCGAGGCTGTCGACCAAGATGGTGGCGCCCGCGGCCGGACAGCCCGCCTTGGGGCAGACGTGGAGCTTGCCGTCCGTCCGGAGCCGCGCTTTGTCGCCCGTGCCGAGGCTGATCCAGTAGACGTTGGCGTCGTCGGCGACGATGGCCAGCGGGTTCTGCGCCTTGTTGGCGTACGTGACGACGGTGCTCGTCGTCTTGTCCTTCGCGAACGCCCGCCCGGCCGCCGTATAGAACGCGTACGTCCAGTAGACGCGCTGATCGTCCACGAAGATGCCCCCGGCGAGGTCGCCCGAGTTGTCGCCGAAGTCCTCGTGGGGGCCACCCGCGAGCGGGATGCGCACGATCTTGAAGAGGTTGGACGTGACGTAGGCGTGCGTCGCGTCCACGGCGATCTTGAACGGCTGCGTGATGGTCGCATCGATCGCGACCTCGCCGGTCCCGTCCGTGTTGACCTTGTAGACGACGCTGTCGCCGAAGCCGGTGAAGTAGGCGACGCCTCCCCGGACCGCGACGTCGCGGGAGCGCTTCGTCGAGATCTGCACGAGCGCCCCCGCGCCCTGGCACGAGCCCGGCGGGCACTTGAACACGCCGGGCGCGGAGAGGTCCTGCGCGGCGAAGTAGATCGACGTGCCGTCGCTCGTGATGCCCCACGGGCGCGCGAACTTCGGGTCGGCGGCGAACGTGGTGGGCGTCCCCGTGCCGTCCTTCCTGGCCACGCCCACGCTGTCGCCGAAGTAGCTCGTCCAGTACACCGAGTCGCCGAGGACGGTGACGCCGAACGGCTCGGGGATGCCCGCGGCGAGGGTGACCGGCTGGCACAGGCCGGTGACGCACTTTCCGCCGAGGCAGTCGTGGCCACACCGGCCGCAGTGCTTCGGGTCGGAGTCGTAGCTCCCGGGGCACGCGCCCGCGTCGACGACCACGTCCGCGCCCGCGTCGAGCGCGGCGCCCGTGTCCGTGCCCGCGGCGTCCGGCTTCGCGCCCGCGTCCGCGGACGACGCGTCGGCCGCGGCCGGGTCGTAGGTGAGATCACGCGTGCCGATGATCGCGTTGCACGCGACCATGGCGCCGCACGCGAACGCGACGACGAGCCCGGCGTTCCTCAAAAGGCGCCTCCCATCACCAGTGAGCCGCCCTCCGCGCCCACGACGGGCGCGACACGGAGGGCGCTGTCCTTCGAGGAACCGCCCGTGAAGATCAGCACGGCGCCCGCGGCGAGGGCGACGCCGCCCGCAACGAAGCCGATCGTCGAGACGGTGCCGAACGAGCGGGCGCTGGCGTTGGCGTCGATGCCCTCCTGGCTCGCGCAGCGCTCGGTCGGGCAGAGACGCCTGGCGTCGCTGTTCTTGCCGATGGCGAGGAGGCCCGTGACGGTCCCGACGCCGAGGCCGACGACGCCGACGCCCGCGACCGCGTAGCCGATCGTCCGCGTGGAGGAGCCCCCGCGCGCGCCCCGATCGAGGGGCCCGGACGCGGCCTTCGGCGCGAGCTCGAGCGCAGGGATGACGATCTCCGCGCGATGGCCGCCCGGCTTGACCACCACGTCGAGCTCCCGCGGCTTCCTGTCCGGGGCCGTCGCGAGCACCCTGTGGGGCCCCGGATCCACGGGCAGCGGCGTCCCGAGCGACGCCTCCGACAGCACGACGTCGTCGCGCTTAACGACGAAGCCGGCGGGCCGGTCGGCGACGCGCACCGCGAGGCGTGAGAGCTTCGGCTCGAGCTCGGCGGCGCGATCGCGCGCGAGCTTCTCCCACTCGCCGCGGTTCTGCTGCCGAGCCGCGGCGGCGGCGTCGAGGAACGTGGCCCAGGCGCTCGCGGTCTTGCCGATCTTCTCGTAACAGTTGCCGAGGTGGAGCAGCGTGCCGGCGGCCGGATCGAGGCGCTGGCTCTCCGCGAACTTCGGGCAGGCGGCGGCGAAGCTCTCCTGCGCGGCGAGCTTCTTCCCCTCCTCGAAGAGCGCCTGCGCAGAGGCGGCGCTCGCGGCGTCGGCGTGCGCGCGGGCGGGCGCGACGATCGCGAGGAGGGGCACGAGGAAGCAGCTCGCGCGGTGGCGCCACATGGGTCGCAGCATACTATTTTCGCTCGTCCGGCATCCCCTGCGGTTCCACCCTCCGCGGCGGCTCCGTCGTCGCCGGCGGCGAGGGAGGGGCGGCGGGGGCGGCCGTCGCGGTCGCGATCGCGGTCTGGGCCGCGCCGCCGGCCCTGCGGACGGGCGGCCCGGCGAGCGGAGCGCGCAGGGAGGGGAGCGCGGTGGCGGCGGGCAGCGCCGTGGCGCTGGACATGGGTGCATTCTGCACGGGGCTGGCCGGCGCCGACGAGGTGGGGAGGACGGGGAGCCGCGTCCTGTCCTCCGGCAGCGGCATCGCCGACGGTCCGGCGTGGACGGCCTCCGTCGCGGCGGCCGTGGACCGCGAAGTGAACCAGCGCCAGCCGGCGTAGGCCCCCAGGGAGGCGGCGCCCACGAGGACGATCCCCGCGACCGCCACCGCGATCCCCGGCACCGCGCTGCGCGGAGCGGGCAGAGGGACGGATCCCTTGCGCGTATCGGCCCAGGCGACCGCCGTCTTCGGATCGACCGGCAAGAGGCCGCTCACCCGCTCGAGCCGCGCGGACACGCTCGTCCAGGGGCCGGCCGTGAGCAGGGGCTCGAGATCCCGGGCCAGCGCGGCGACCGACGGGTAGCGCCGCTCGCGGTCCTTCTGCATGCAGCGCTCGATGATCGCATCGATGACCCTCGGCAGGTCGGGCCGTATCGAGCTCGGCGCCGGGGCCGGCTCGGTCACGACCTTCACGGTGAGCTCCGTGAGCGTCTCGGCGTGGAACGGGAGCCGCCCCGTGAGGAGCTCGTGCAGGACCACGCCCAGGGACCAGATGTCCGAGCGCAGGTCTGCCGAACGCGACGATCGAAGCTGCTCCGGCGACATGTAGCTCGGCGATCCCATCACCGCGCGTGTGAGCGTCAGCGGCACGTTCTGTCCCTGCTGCGCCTCGGCGGAGAGCTTCGAGATCCCGAAGTCGAGGACCTTCACGAGCGGACGCCCGTCGACGCGCTTCGTCAGGAAAAGGTTCGCCGGCTTGAGATCGCGGTGGACGATCCCCTGGCCGTGCGCCTCCGCGATCGCCTCGCACGCCTGCAGCACGTACTGCGCGGCCTCGCCCACCGAGAGCGGCCCGCGATCGCGCACGTAGGACTGGAGATCCTCGCCCTCCAGGTACTCCATCACCATGTACGGCTCGCTGTGCTCCGTCACGCCGACGTCGAGGACGCGCGCGACGTGCTCGCTCTTCAGGGCGGCGGCCAGCCGGCCCTCGCGGTTGAAGCGCTCCAGCGACGATGGATCGGACAGCGCGGCCGCGTGGAGGAGCTTGATGGCGACGCGCTGGTCGAGCGCCTTGTGCACGGCGAGGTGCACCACGCCCATCCCGCCCTCGCCGAGCTGCTGGATCAGCTCGTACTTCCCGGCGAAGAGGCCGGGCGCCATCTTCTGGGTCTGATCGAGGGAGGTCATGCCCGGTCAGCCAACCGTATCAACCTCGGGGCGTTTCCCCAAGCGAGCGCCGGCCACGACCCCGAGCGCGTACCCGGCGATCGACCCCACGAGGTCGAGCCAGTCGAACATGCCGGGGATCCAGCCCAGCCCCTGCCCGACCTCCCACCCCGCCGCGAGCGTGAGCCCGAGCGCGAGCCACACGCGTCGCGCCCCTCGTCGGGGCACCCGGGGCTCCGGCCGGGGATCCCCCGAATCGCGCCACACGACGGCCAGGATCCAGGCGAGCGCGAAGGACCAGAGCACGTCCGGCAGGATCCCCTCCAGCCACGCGGGCAACACCGCGTGGATCCCGCGACGCGCACCGCCAAGGAAGCCGTCCGGCACCCACGCGAGTGCCACGACACGACCGGGCCGCGAGAGGTAGACGACGATCCCGAGGAGGAGGGCGACGACCGGCGCCGCCCACGCCCCGATCCTCGTCACCCGATCACTTCTTGGCGGAGGCCGCCGGCTTGGCCGACGCGGCCGGCTTGGCGGAGCCCGACGCGGCCGGCTTGGCGGAGCCCGACGCGGCCGGCTTGGCGCTCACGGCGGCCGCGAGCTTCGCGTTGCCCGTCGGCGCCGCCGTCCCCGCAGGCTTCGACGTCGTCCCCGCGGCGCTCGCCGTGGGCTCGGCGCTCGCCGACGCGCTCGCCGATGCGGCGGCGCCCAGCTTCTCGGCGCCTGGCATCGCTGTGAAGGTGTGCTTCGTGTCCTTCGAGACCTCGCTGTCGACGCACTCGGCCTTCGCCGCGTCGAGGGTCTTCGTGGGGTGGTAGAAGTACGTCATCTCCTTGTTGTCCTTGCTGGAGGCGAGGCACGTCGCGAGGAGCTTGTCGTTGCGCGGACACCCCGCGCCCTTCTTCCAGCGGTCGGTCTTGTCGTCCGCGAGGGACGCGAGGACGCCGCAGCCGAGGGAGCCCACGAGGGAGCTGTCGTACTCCACGCAGAAGCCGAGCTTCTCGGTCAGATCGCAGCTCCCGGCCAGCTTGGCGAGTGAACCGCCGCTGCCTCCCGCGCTCGCGCTTCCCGCGCCGCTCGGATCCTCCTTCGCCTTGCTGGTTCCCATCGCGAAGAGGGCGAACGTGGCGAGCGTGACGAAGGACAACGCATTCTTGATGTTCATGGCCGGTCGATGCTCCTGTCGGGGTGTACGGGGCCTGACGCTTACTACGGCCCGGCGCAGAGTTTCCCCCTTTCGCACTGCGCGCGGCGAAAGACGGCAGCGGCCGCCTGGTCAATTGAAACGGCGCCGGACGCGCGGGTCCGGCGCGACCGGGCTGGGCCGCGGGGGTGGCGCCATGGGGAAACGGCGCCGGCTCGCGCGCTAGCCTCGCCTTCGCGTCACTTCTCGGGGACGCAGGCCGCTATCGCGAGCGCGGTGTACGCCGTGGCGGCGTCCGTCATGAAGGGCTTGGCGTGCGCCGGGATGTTGTTGACCGAGCGGCCGGGCCACGAGCCATCGGCCTGCTGGCCGGAGGCGAGCCACTTGAGGGCCTTCTTCACGTCGTCGCGCTTCGTCGGCTCCGGCATGCCGCGGCAGAGGGCCAGAGCCGCGAGCGCGGTGGCGTAGCCATCGGAAACGCCCGCGCCCGCCGCCGCCTGCGAGCCCTTGCCCCAGGATCCGAGCGAGAAGCCGCCGTCGGCGAGCTGCTTCGCGTCGAGGGCCGTCGCGATCGACTCCTTCTGCTCAGGCGTGAGGAGCGAGGGCAGGGGGCCGCTCGCCCACAGGATGGTCACCTTGTCGTGGAGCACGAGCGGCTTGGCCGTGTCGGTCATGCGCTTCTGGAGGTAGCTCACGAGCTTGGCGGTGCCGGCCGCCTGCGCGGCGCTCGTGTTCTCGGGGACGCTGCCGGCCACGATGCCCGCGAGCGCGGTGCCCCAGTCGGTCCGCGTCTCGAAGGGCTCGAGGCCGTACTCGAGCCAGTCCCACGCCCCGTCCGCGCGCTGCTGCGACCACATGCGGTCGAGCGCGCTCTTGGTGCCCGCGCCGATCGGCGCCTTCGATCCGACGTCGTCCATGCCGAGGGCGACCGCGTTCAGCACGGCCTCGGTGGCGAAGGACTCGCGGGCCTTGGTGTCGCCGTTGGCGCCGTAGAACGGCGTGGCGGTCCCGGCGATCGACTGGGTCACGCGTGACTCGAAGGCCGTCCGCAGCTTCGGCACCGCGACGCTCTGCCCGAGCGCGCTCCGCGCGACGACGTGGGGGAACGTCGTGTGACACGACATCGCGCACTTCACGTTGCCGACGTTGGGCGGGGTCGCCAGCCACGTGTTCGACCTCCCGTCGAGGTAGCCGGCCGCCTTCGCCTTCCAGTCCGTCGCGAGCCCGGGCAGGAGATCTTCGACCGCGGGGTCGGTGGGCCGCGTCGTCGTGGCCCCGTTGTCCTTCGGAGGCGCAGGCTGCGTCCCCGTGCCCGACGTGGGGGCCGAGCTGGCGCACGCGGCGGTCAGGGCAGCGGCGGTCAGGACAGCGAAGGGGGCGATGTAGGTGATGCTGCGCATGCGGCGGACCCTACCGCAAAGTCCGCGTGCTGCAAGGTCAAACGCGCAGGAAAATCAGCGGCGTTCCCCATGGACGTTTCCGCTGGGACGGGAACGTCGGGCCCGCGCCAGGAGGACGAGGAGCCCGAGGCCGGCGAGCAAACCGCTCCCCCCCACCCGCCCTGCCGGAGCCACCGCGCACCCGCTCTCCTCTGCGGCCCCGCCGCCCTGCGCGCCACCGTCCGTGTCGCCTCCGCCGGGCCCGCCCGCGGCGCCACCGACGGGGAAGCAGGTCGTCGCGCCGGCGGAGGATGTCATCCCCGGATCGCACGGGGCGCAGGCGGTGTCCTTGTCCGCAGCGCACGCGGACACCTGGCGCGTGTTCGCCGGGCAGATCGCGCAGGCCTGGCATCGGCCGCCGCTCAGGAACCTGCCGCCCCCGCACGCCGTGCACTCGCCGGGAGCGGGGCCGCTGCAGGCGCCGCAGCCCGGGTCGCAAGGAGCGCACGTCACGTCCTTCGTGAGCGTGCACGGGGTGGACGCGAACGAGCCCGGCGCGCACGTCGAGCACGCCTGGCACCCTCCCGCCTCGAGGAACGAGCCCGACGCGCAGCTCGAGCACTGCGTCGCCCCGGGACCGGTGCACGTCGCGCACGACGGGTTGCACGCGGCGCACGTCGTGTCGGCCGTGGGCGTGCACGCCGCCGACGGATACGCGCCGGCGGGGCACGCGCCGCACACCGCGCACGCCCCCGCGCTGAACCAGCGGCCCGACGCGCACGTCGCGCACTGCGTCGCCGTCACGCCGAGGCACGTCGCGCACGTCGGATCGCAGGGCGGGAGGAGGGCGGTGATCTGGGGCACCTGATCGGCGCGCACGAACGAGTACCCGGCCGCGACGAGCTTGGGGACGAGGTACTTCACCATGTCCACGGTGTTCCCGCTCGCGTACGCGTAGGGATCGTGCAAGAGCACGATGCCGCGCCCGACGGTGTTGATCTCGTTCAGGTACGCGTCGCCGCACTGCGTGGTCGTCGCGAAGCCGTTGCCGTTCGCGAGCCCGCCACCGACCCTCCTCTGCTGCCCCTGCCAGCAGGCCCAGTCGGCCGCGCTGTTCGGGTACTGATTCGAGGTGCCGCCGATGTCCCAGTAGATCGGGCCGATGTACTTGTTCATCGCCGTGCCCTTGAGGCCGTTGAAGACGCCCGCGCTGTACGAGCCGTACGGCGCGCGGAAGAGCCAGCGGCCCGAGGGCACGTACGCCGCGATGTCCGCATCGGTCTCCGTCAGCTCCTGGAGCAGCTTCGCGTTCCCCGTCGGGAGGACCTCGGTCACCATGTCCCGGTGCGTGGTCGTATGGTTGGCGACGAGGTGACCGTCGGCGACCATCTGCGCGAGCATGCCGGCCGCTCCGGGCGTGACGGCGATCGTGTTCGTGTTGGGGAGGGTCGTCGCGGCGATGCGCGCGCCGTTCACGAAGAACACGGCGCGGATGTTCTGCGCCTTGAGATACATCGACAGCTCCGCGGTGCGTGGACCCGGGCCGTCGTCGAACGTGAGGGCAAGCGTCTTCGCGGGGAGCGTGGTCCCCAGGATGTCGGTCGCCGACAGGTCGAAGGACGCCGTGGCGGCCGGCTCGGCCGGAGGGAGCGGATCGGTCGTGCAACCGCCGAGCAACGGTGCTCCGAGCGCGCCAGCGAGCCCGAGCGAGACCACACGTAGAGCCACGGGCGAAACGCGGGTCGGCATGCTGGGAGGGTAGCAGAGGGAGAGTTACATGGTGGGCGGGGGAGGCTCGCCCTCGCGGGCCTCGCGCCTTCGCCGGGGGAACGTGATGATCGTCTCGACGACGCCGATGGTGACGTAGAACCCGAGCAGCCAGACGAGCACGAACTCGGGCCGCGTCTGCAGCGACACGATCGCGCTCGAGAAGACCGCGAACAGCACCAGCGCGACCGAGCGGGCGTTCAGCTTCAGATCCTTGAAGCTGCGGAACCGGATCGTGGACACCTGCAGGAACGCCAGGAAGACCGTGAGCCCCATCATGGGCCAGAGGTACCGCTGACTGCCGAGGCTGCCGCCGATCGCGTGGTTCGCGACCACGAGCGAGATCAGGATGCCGGCCGCGCCTGGCACGGGCAGGCCGATGATGTACTTGCCCGGCTTGGTCGGGGCCCCGGACTCGCCCATCGACAGCACGTTGAAGCGCGCCAGCCGCACGGCGCCGGCCCCCGCGAACACGAACGCCACCACGAGGCCAGGCGTGCCCGCCTGGTGCAGAGACCAGCGGTACACGAGGAGCGCCGGGGCGACGCCGAACGACACCACGTCCGCGAGCGAGTCGATCTGCAGACCGAACGCGCTCTGGGTCTTCGTGAGCCGGGCGACGCGACCGTCGAGCATGTCGAAGAACAGCGCGTAGATGAGGAGGAGCGAGGCGCGGTAGAACGTGTCGTCGTCGGTCGCGGAGCCGGAGAGGCGGATCGAGTCGAAGCCGCAGAAGATCGACGAGAGCGTGATCATGTTCGGCAGCAGGAACAAAGTCTTCCTGAGATCGATCTTCCTGCGCGGCGGAGACACGGCCCTTCACCTTGCCAAAAAGGGTCCGGTCCGTAAAGGCGTCGGCGCCTTTCCCCCAAAAATTGGCCTGGCCGCGGTCTTGGGCCTACGCTTTCCCACGGGAGCCGTCATGTCTCGCATGTCTCGCATGTCTCGCACGTTTCGCACGTTTCGCACGTCTCGCGGCGCCGGAGCCCCTTCGTTCGTGGGGGTGGCGATGGCGCTCGGCATGCTGGGCACCGGCTGCGCCGACGCGCAGGACAGGCGCGCCGCCGACCTCTCGTCGTCGGTGGCGAAGATACAGGCCGATCAGGATCGCGCCTTCGACGCCGTGAAGGCCGAGGAACCCGGGCCGGTGCCTCCCCCACGTACGGAGAAGCCGGGCGCGAAACGACCGCTCATGCTCACCAACCCCGAGGAGGGGATCGCCGACATCCCCGCGTCGGACGACCCCGACGACACGACGCCCCGCCCCATCATCCGCGTGTCGGGCGTGCCGTTCCGCACGGCGGTGCGCGGCAAGACGGTCACGCGCGGCAACGACCGCGTGGAGTCCTCCGGCGCCGACGAGGCCAGCGCGGACGGTGCGCGCGCCCAGCCGAGCGCCCTCGATCCGGAGGCCCGCAAGGCCTACGAACGCGCCCTTGGCCTCGTGCAAGGGAAGAAGTACGCCGATGGAATCGAGGCGCTCTCCGCCTTCATGGCGAAGTACCCCGACCACCCGTACGTCGAGAACGCGTCCTACTGGAAGGGCGAGGCGTACTTCGCCCAGGGCGACCACACGCGCGCGGCGGCGGAGTTCGAGTCGATCGTGACGCGTCCCGCCCTGGGCCTCAAGACCCCGGACGCGCTCCTCAAGCTCGGCATGTGCCAGGACAAGCTCGGCCAGCCGGACAAGGCGCGCGCGTCGTACGAGCGCCTGCTGCGTGAGTTCCCGAAGAGCGAGGCGGCGCGACGCGTGCCCACCACGCCAGGCAAGGCCGAAGCACCGGCACCGAGAGGGCCCAGATGAGAAAGAGTCCCCGTGTATGCGTTTGCCTTGGCGTGGGCGCCGCCCTCGCGGGGTTCCTCGCGCCTCGCGCGGTCCACGCGCAGACGACGCCCGCGGCGCCCAGCGTTCCGGGGGCCCCGAGCGTCCCCGGCGCGCCCGCCGTGCCCACCCAGACCTCCACGATCTACTCCGGCGGCGTGGCGCCTCCCCCGTCGGGGACCTTCCTCGGCGGAGGCAACGCCACGGGCTCCTCGTCGAGGCCCATCACGGGCCCCAACGATCGAGACGGCTTCGACCTCGGCAAGGCGGGCGGCGGGGGGACCGTGCGCGGCGGCGAGAACAGCTCGTTCCTCATCGGCGGCGGCGGCGGAAACACACGATCGAGCGAAGTCCACACCGTGCGCCGCGGCGACACGCTCTGGGGGATCTGCGACACGACCTTCCGCAACCCCTACCAGTGGCCCCGGATCTGGTCCTACAACCCGCAGATCCAGAACCCGCACTGGATCTACCCCGGCGATCAGGTGCGCCTGAAGCCAGCCACCGGCGAAGACCCCGGTGTGAAGGCCGGCAGCGGCGGTTTCGCGCCGGGCCAGAACCTCGTCGACCGGCGCCGGCAGGTGCCCACCGGCACCGTGTTCCTGCGCAACGAGGGGTTCATCGAGGACGAGACCTCGCAGACGTGGGGCGAGATCACCGGCTCCCGCGAGGACAAGATGATCCTCTCGGACTTCGACGAGGTGTACCTCCGCGTCGCCGACGACCACGACGTGAAGCTCGGACAGGAGCTCACGATCTTCAGGCCGGTGCGCAGCATCGGCTCGGTGCGACTCGTGCAGATCCAGGGCACGATGCGCGTCGACTTCTGGAACGCGAAGGAGCGCCTCGCGCGCGGCCGCATCGTCGAGACGCTCGACACGATCGAGCGCGGCGCCCGTGTCGGCCCCGTCCTCCGGAAGTTCGAGGTGGTGCCGCCCAAGCGGAACGACGTCGACCTCCAGACCGCCATCTACGCCAGCATCGAGCCGCGCCAGCTCTTCGGCGCGCACCAGATCGTCTTCCTGAACCGCGGCGAGGCGGACGGGCTGAAGCCCGGGAACCGGCTGTTCGTCTCGCGGCAGGGCGACGCGTGGCACCAGAGCCTGACGACCAAGACAGCCGCCCAGCGCGTGGCGATCGAGAGCGACGACCCCGGCGAGTCCGAGCGCGTACCGCGACCGAAGGACGAGAGCCGCCTGCCCGACGAGCTGATCGGGGAGATCCGCGTGATCACCACGCGGGCGCACACCGCGATGGCGATCGTGACGACGTCGCGCGGCGAGATCGAGCAGGGCGACGTCGCGGTGGCCCGCAAGGGGTACTGAGACTATCCTCGCTCCAGCGATGGAGCGGCGACGGACCCGATGAGGCTGGATCTCCCGATCGCGTTCCCCGCGATCCTGGTCGGCGCGATCTCCGCGGGCGTCGTCGTCGCGCGGGTCGTCACGGCGCCGACGCCGCCCTCGCGTCCGGCTCCGACCGCCGAGCAGCGCCGGGATCTCGCCGCGATCGTCGCGAGGGACGAGGGGTCGTGGGCGCTCTCCACGAGGCAGAGCTTCCCCGAGGACACGTGGTCCGCGCGCGATGATTTCCACGAGCACGAGATGAAGCGCATCCGGTACGTGGCCGGCCTGCGGGGCGTGTCCGTCCAGCACGTCCTGCGCGCGATCGACGAGGATCTGCACGCGACCCCCGCGCGCGCGGGCTCGCCCGACACGCGCTCCGCGACGGCGGCGCCCTGCAAGCCGCGGCCCTTCTACGACTGACGCCCATGGAAGAGCGCCTCGCCCGGTCCACCGCCTGCCGCCTCGCGCTCTACGCTCTCCTCGCCGCCGCGATGGTGTGGCCGCTCCTCGAGGTCGCCGCCTACACCAACGACTTCCGCGACGCGCAGGTCCTCGGTCTCCACGAGCGCGCGGCGGTGGCGGCCGTGGCGCGGTTCCACGAGCTGCCGCTGTGGAACCCGTACTACTGCGGCGGCCTGTACGCGCTCGGCGCCCCGCAGAGCCGCCACGCCTCGCCCGCGTTCCTCGCGACGCTCCTGTTCGGCGTCGAGCGGGCGCAGCCTGTGATCGTCTTCGCGCTCTCGGTGCTCGGCATGGAGGGGACGTTCCGGTGGCTCCGCCTCAGGATCGCGAGCGACAGCGCCGCCGCGCGGATCGCGCCGGTGTTCGCTCTGTCGGGGCAGTTCGCGGTTGCGGCCTACCGTGGCTGGACGACGTTCTTCGGGTTCGAACTCCTGCCGTGGGTGCTCCTCGGCGTGACGCTCGCGGCGCAGCGCCGCGCTCGCGGGATCGTGATCGCGTCGCTGGCGTTCGCCTTCATCCTCGGGTTCGGCGGGACGTTCGCCGCGCCGCTCGTCGCCATCGCCGCCACCGTGGAGGCGGCGCGAGCGATCGTCGAGCTCCCGGGCCGCGATCGCGCTCGCGCGATCGTGCCGCTCGTCGCGACGGCGATCTTCATGGCGACCGTGTCGGCCGTGAGGCTCTGGCCGATCGCCGAGACGCTGGCGGCCGCGCCGAGGATCATGGCCGGCACACCGGGACATCCCGGGAAGGAGCTCCTCACGTTCCTCTGGGGCACGCTCGAGGTGAAGGACGGTGACGTCGGCGATGTCGGCAGCTTCCACGTGGGCGTCCTCTTCCTCGCCCTCGCGGCCGCGGGCGCCGGCATCGATCGGCGCGCGATCCCCCCGCTCGTGCTGGCCATCGCGTTCGTGTGGGTCGCCGCGGGATACGAGCGCAAGCCGTCCGCGTTCGCGGCGCTGCGCGAGATCCCCGGGCTGTCCGGGCTCCGGTACCCCGAGCGCTTCCTGTGGATCTCGGTCCTGCTCGCCTGCGAGCCCGCGGCGCGCTTCCTCGAGGCCCTCCCGCGCCTGGGGGAGACGCTCCGCTGGCGCCGCTCGAGCTCGGCCCTCCTGACGGTGGTCGTGCTGGTCACGGTGGTCTCGGAGCTCGTGACCTTCCGGCGCGCCGCCCTGGCGCGCGATCTGGGCGCGATCGCGCCCGGGCCGGCGGGCGCGTTCCACCAGGCGCGCGGAAACCGCTGGCTCGCCGCGTACCACGACGGCCTCGACGTGGGATCGCTCTCCTGCTGGGAGACGCACCCCGTCCGCATGTCGCCGAGGCTGCGGGGAGACCTGGAGGCCGAGGAGTACCTCGCCGATCCCGCCGCGGGCACCGTGTCGCGTGTGGCGTGGTCGCCCAACCGCCTCGCCCTGCACGTGGTGCTCGCGCGCCCGACGCGCGCGCTGGTGAACCAGAACTGGCACCCGGGGTGGACCGCATCGTCGGGCGTCGTCGTGTCCGACGAAGGGCGGATCGCGGTGGAGCTCGGCGACGGGACGCACGACGTCGTCCTCCGGTTCCTCCCGCGGTCGGCGTGGGGGGGCGCCATCGTGACGGGGACGGCCCTCGCGGCGCTCGCAGCGATGCTCCTCCGCGCGCGGCGCGTCCCGTTCGCGCGCGAGAAGGACGTCGTGACGGCATCGCTCGCCCTCGCGCCGATCGGGATCTTCGGCCTCGTCCTCGCCACTTCGCGCGAGCCGCCCTTTCCCCCGAGCCCTCCTCGCAACGCGAACGGGACGCCCGCGATCGTGACGACGGTGGAGGACGCGCCGCGGGTGACCGGGCACTTCCCGGTCGCCGTCACGCTCGAGGCGGCGCGTGTCTCGCCGCTCGACGAGGTGATGAACGTGCGGATCGACGTGTACTTCCGCCGCACCGGCCCGCTCGGGCGCGCCGACGCGCTCTTCGCGCACGTCCGGCGTCGAAAGGACGAACCACCGCCGCCCGAGCGCGGGCAGAAGCGGGAGACGTACCACAACCTCGATCACCACGTGATCGCGGGCACATTCTACCTCGGCGACGCCCCGCAGGGGGAGCTCGTCCACGACTCGTTCGGGGTGAACCTCGCGAAGAGCGCGCCCGGCGCGTGGGACGTGACGATTGGTTTCGGGCCTCTCGGGCCGGGGAAGACGAAGCAGGTGGAGATGGTGCAGGTTGGGACGGTGTTCGTGCCGTGAGGTGGTGGCGGCTCGACGATCACCGGCACGGCCCTGCACGGAATTTTCTCGGCCCCGGTGATCGATCTTCCCCGCCCCGGCCCACAGGTCCATGGAGGTTCCCGTGAGACGATCGGCCACCCCCCTGCCCCTGCTCGGCGCCGTCGCGCTGTGGATCACCGCGTTTTCTCCGGCCTGCGGGGAGTCCCCGGGGGCTCCCGTGGGGCAGGCCGCCGAGGTCACGGACGGTGGCGGTGCGCCCGCGGACGGTGGCGCGCTCCCCGATGGCGTCGCACCTGGCGACGCCGCGGTGGCGCGTGACGCGGGCGCGAGCCGCGGCGTCGTGGCGGTCGTCCTGTTCACGCACATCGAGGATCAGACCCCCGCGGGCGCGCTCGGCACGCCGCAGAGCCGCCTGAGCTACACGAACCTCCGGACGCGCCTCGTCGAGATCGCCGGGCGGGCCCGCGCCCGGAAGCTCGCGTGGGTGCTCCAGCCCGACTGGAAGTACCTCGAGGCCGCGCTGCTGTACGAGGACGACACCCTGAAGGCCAGCACGAACGGCAAGAACCTCTTCGTCCACCTGCGCGACGACCTCGGCGCGGTGATCGATCCGCACTCCCACGAGAGCGGCGGGTACAACTACACCGACGTCGCGCACTTGCTCGATCGCCTCGGCGTCGGCGGGAGCACCGTCATCGGCGGGCACATATGGGATCCCGCCTTGCCGCAGTTCCAGCGCTGGGATCGCTACCGCGTGCCGGTCGCGGGCCTGAAGTACCCGACCGCGACGTGGCGGGGTGACGTCCTGATCGGGGCGGGCACGCCGAACCACGTGAACGATCCGCTCGTGAGCGGGGTGTGGAGGCCGAAGGATCGCGATCACTTCTTCGACGACGATCCGGCGGGGAACATCGTCGCGATCGGGAAGTGGCGCGACGAGGTCGCGGGCGTCGAGGAGCTGGTCGCGCTCTACAAGAACGGCACCGTGGCCCCGAGCGTGATGCTCACGACGTCGTGGAACCTCAAGCCCGCGGCGATCCTCGCCGCGAACGGGCCAGCCGACATCGACGCGAAGGTGTTCGCGCCCCTGGCGACGCTGCGCGACGGCGGGTTCATCGAGGTCACGGACTTCACCAACCTGGTGGCGAAGTGGAGGACGAGCCTCGGGGGCAAGGCGGGCGTGTACAAGCCCTGAGCCGGGGCCGTCGCGCTCGAGGCCGGCGGCGGAGGCCGCCGACACCGAGGCCCTCCCCGAGGGTCCGGCGGGCGCGCGTGCGGGTTCGCGTGGCGTTCGACCGCGGCATGGAATAGAAGCCCCCGTGCGGGGCGTTCCCCGCTACCCATGGATGCCTCGTCATGCGCAGCGCAAGCCTGATCGGCCTCGCCACGCTCGCGGTCGCTTGCGGTGGGGCGCGTGAGAGCGCGGCGCCCCCGTGGATCGCGGAGGCCCCGCCCGGGCCCGACGAGCCGCGCGCCGAGCTCGTCGTGCGCGTGGATCTCGAGCCCTCGGCGACGTGCGAGGAGGCGCTCGACGCCATCCTCTACCGGACGCGTGGGGTCGACCTCGCCCGGTGGGACGCGGGCGGCTCGCGCTGCAGGGAGCGCACCCTCCGCCTGAGGTGGCTCCCGCGCCGCACCTCCGAGGACGCGATCCTTGGGGTCCTCCGCAAGAACACCCGCTCCGTCGAGAAAGGGCCCCCGAGATGAGAGGAAGAAGGAAGCTCGCCCTGGCGGTCCTCGCGATCGCGTTCGCGCTGCCCACGGCGGTCGCGATCCGCCCCGCCCTCGCCGACGAGGAGGAGCCCGACGAGAGCGAGCCGGAGCAGAAGGCCACGCGGAAGGGGGGGCCGAAGGGCCCCGCGCTGTCCCCGGAGGAGCTGGCGAAGCGGCGAAGGAAGATCCTCGACACGCTCACGACGGACGAGAACGTCCTCATCAACGTCAGCACGCGCGAGCTCCCCGCGAGCCCGGACATCCTCAACCTCGGGCGGCGCGGCGCGAAGGCGCTCGCCCGGTGCGTCTCCGACAACGTCGACGACGGGATGCGGAGCGCGTGCGCCTCGATGCTGGCGAAGATCGGCGACCGCGCCGCCCTGCCGGCGCTGCAGGGGGCCCTCGAAGCGTGGGACCCGCACGTGCGGGGGGCGGCGATCGAGGCGCTGCGCGCGATGCCCGATCCGTCGTCGTACCCCGGACTCTCGAAGCTGCTCGGGCGCGAGGACGAGGAGACGTCGAACCGCTTCCTCGCGGTCCGGGCGCTGGGCGCCCTCTCGTACGCCCCGGCCGTGAAGGATCTCCGCCGCATGCTCCGGGAGGCCCCGGGTGATCACGGCGACCTCGCGGTCCCCGCGTTCGAGGGGATCTGGCGGAGCCGCGCCCTCCTGTCGCGCGCCGCCCTCGTCGACGACGTCGCGTTTGCCCTCCGCAGCGGCCGGCGCGAGCTCGTGCTCCCGGCCGCGTACGCGTCGAGCGAGCTGCGCGCCGAGGGCCTGGTGCCCGCGCTCATCCCGCTGATGCAGAACCCGGACGTGCGCGTCCGGAACCGCGCCGTCTTCGCCCTGGGCAAGATCGGCAGCCCCTCGGCAACGACCGCGCTCGTGGCGCAGATCCCGAAGGTGCGCGAGTCGCGCATGCTCAACAACATCGCCTTCGCCCTCGAGCGGCTCGATCCGCGCTCGTTCTATGGCACGGCGAAGGGGCTCTCCGAGCACAAGCAGGCCTCGATCCGCATGAACACGGCGTTCGTGCTCGGCGACGTGCGCCGCGCCGACGGGCTCGGCCTCCTCTCCAAGGCGCTCGGCGATCAGAACGACTTCGTGAGGGTCAGCGCGGTCGCCGCCCTCGGCAAGCTCGACACGAAGGAGGCGGCCCCGATCGTCGAGCGATACCTCGACGACCCGAACCCGAGTCTGCGCGAGGAGGCGATCTACTCCGCGCACGCGCTGAGCGGAGGCAAGCGGAGCGACCTCCTGTTCGACAAGCTGTACTCGAGCCCGCGGCAGGACACGAAGCACCGCGCGCTCCTCGCCCTCTCGCAGGCGGCCGATCCGCGCGTGGGGCCTGATCTCCTCGCGTGCTTCGAGAACCGCCAGTGCCCCGTCGACGCGGTGGACGCGTACGTCAAGAAGACCAAGCTCGAGGGCGCAGCGGGCCGTCTCCTCATCCAGTGGGTGCGCGGCCGGACCGAGCTGACGGAGCTCCTCGGGCAGCTCAAGCCTCCGGGCGGGGCGCCGCTCGCCATGAGCGCCGCCGAGGCCAGCCTCGCGCACGGCGACCGGAGGGGCACCGCCTCGGCGCTCGATCTGTTCGCCGATCTCGGCGACACGTCGGGACGCGCGCGCGTGCTCGAGGTGAGCAAGTCGGAGAGCGTGCGCCTGCGGCTCCACGGCCTGGTCGCGGCGTCGCGCCTGGGCGGCGTCGCCGAGGACGCGAAGATCTTCGCGGAGATCGACAACCTCGCGCAGATCTACCTCCCCCACGCGTCGACCACGCTGGGCCACGTCGCCGAGCCGGCGGTGCGGGCGCGGCTCCTGCCGGAGATCGAGCGACGGAAGCGCGCCCCCGACTTCGCGATGCGCGCCGCGATGGCGAACGTACACCTCGCGTGGGACGGGGAGGCGGGACTCCCGCGCGTGCTCGAGCTCGTCGGCTCGAAGGAGGGCGCGGAGCGCGATCTCGCGCTTCGGTACCTCCAGCGCGATCGCCGCGCCCAGACCACGTGGCTCCTCCGCCGCGCGCTCGCCCGCGAGGGGCGGCCCGAGGTGCGCGATCTCCTTCGCCGGCTGGTGGACGCCCGTGGGCCAGGCCAGGAGTAGCGAGGTCGGGATCATCCCGCCCGCGGCGACGATACGCACGATCGGCGTCGGCCTCGCCCTGGTCGCCTGTGCGATGGATCCCCTCGCGCGCGGAGCCGATCCGAAGCGCGTCACGCTCCTCGTCGCGGGGTTCGCCTTCCTCGTGTGGACCGCCTCTCGCGGCCGATCCCTCGCGCGCGAGGGGCCGGACGCGACGCCGGCGCCGATCGTCGCGGGTTCGGTGTTCCTCGCCGCGTCCCTGGTGTCCTGGATGTGGGGTGAACCGCGCGGCTTCGAGACGGCGAGCACGCTCCTGGCCGGCGCTCTCCTGGTCCTCGCGGCGCGCGGCCTCGCGGGCGACGAGCGCGTGCATCTCGCACGCATCGCCGCGACCGCGACGGGCGCTCTCGCGGGCGCCGTCGCGACGGTCGAGCTCGTCGTGCGTGGCCGCGCGATGGTGCACGGCGGGCAGGGAAACCCTGACTGGCTCGGGCTGCTCCTCGCGGTCGTGCTGCCGATCACCGCCGAGCACGCAGCGATCACCCGTTCGCGCGAGAAGGTGCTCCTGATCTCGGCGGCCGCGTTCGAGGCGCTGGTGCTCCTGCTGTCGGAGTCACGGAGCGGGTGGATCGCGGCCGCGGTGGCGCTCGCGGTCGTCGCCTGGGGCCGCCTCGCGCGCGCCGCGACCCTGACCGGCGTCTCGGCGAGCGGGCTCGTGCTCCTCGCCTCGCGCACGGCGGAGGCTGCCGGACCGCCAGGGTTTCACGACAAGGACGCCGCGCTCGCCCTCGCGGGCCGGCTCTACCTCGCACGCCAGAGCGCAGGCATCGTCCTCGGGACATCGCCCTTCGGCGTCGGCCTCGGCGGCTTCCACCGCGCGTTCCTCGCCGAGCAGGGCCGCTCTCTCGCGAAGCTCCCGCCCGAGGCCGCCGAGCGCGCGTTCCTGAACGCGGACCACGCGCACTCGGACTGGCTCGAGGTCGCTGCGGAGTCGGGAATTCTTGCGCTGGCGAGCCTCGCGATCGCCGTCGTCCTGGGTGTTCGCTCGCTCGCCCGTGCGCGCTTCTTCGGAGGCGCGGGTGCGCTGGCGGCGTTCGCGGTCCTCGCCCTCGTGGACAGCCCGCTCAGGCAGCCCGCGGTGGTGGCCATGCTCGCGCTGGTGATCGCGTGCTGTCCGGCCGGGGCGCCGTCGACCATCGGCCCTCCGCGCTGGCTCGTCCTCGTCGTCGCGGCGGGGCTGGGCGCGTGGTGCACGAGCCTCTCCGCGCGCGCGTGGTGGGCCACGCGTCTCGTCACGCAGGCCGAGTCCGCTCCGCTCGACGCGAGGCGCGCGGTGCTGGCGCGGGCCGAGCGGATCGATCCCGGGACCGGAGAGGCCGCCCTCGCGAGGGGGCTCTTCGACCTGGCGGACGGGCGCTGGGACGGCGCGGAGGAGGCCCTCACGCGTTCCGCCGCGCGCCTGCCCGGCGTGGGGACGCTGATCGCGATCGGGAACGCGCGGATGGGCAGCGGACGAATCAGGCCCGCGATCGCCTCCTACGAGGCGGCGCTGGCGCTCCACCCGGGGAGCCTGCGCGCGCACACGAACCTCGGCGAGGCGCTCCTCGCGACAGGCGATCTCGAGCGCGCGGGGGAGCACGAGCGGATCGCGCGCCGCCTGTCGCCGGGCCACCCGAAGGTGGTGGAGCTCTCCGAGCGACTGAAGGCGCGCGCGTACGCGCGCCAGGTGGGCGAGTGAAGCCGCGAGCGCTCCGGTCACTCCGCAGCCGAGCGGGCGATGCCTGCGATCGCCGCCCGGAGCCGGCGATGGGCGTCGTAGGCTCGCACGAAGTCGGACTCGTGGCGGCCACCCTTGGCGCGGATCACGTCGACGAGGGCGCGGCGCTCGTCGCCGGTCCAGCTTTCGAGGTGCGGCAGGAGGGTGACGAGGGGCGCCCAGCGCTCGAAGGCGCCCCGCTCGGCAGGCGCCCAGCGCCGCCACCCGGGCACCGCCAGCGTGCGCGACGCCTCTTCCACGCAGCTGGCCACGCCGTGCTCGCGGTCCGCGCCCGAGCGGCGCGCGAGCGCACGCGTGACGGCGAGCCCCACAGCCCCCAGGGGGAGCACGCCCATGATGTCGGCTCGCGGCCGGCCGCGCTCGAGGAAGTGATCGACGCTCGACAGGCGCTGGAGCGTCGCGACGCTCGACCGGTGGCCAGGGCGGCGGTGCACCCGCGCGCGCTCGCGCTCGGCGAGCTTCCGGATGGCCGGGTCGCGCGGATGGAAGCCGAGCTTGTGGTAGAACCACCACGCCCCCGAGGCGAGTCCCTCCTCGTTGTCGTGGCCGAGCTGATAGGGCGGCACGCTGAAGGCCCTCGCGCCGAACAGGTACGACGCTACCGCCAGCGCGCGTCCGTAGATGTGGGCCGCCTCGTGTCCGCGCCAGGTCTCGAAGACGTTGAAGGCCATCTCCGCCGACTGGTTGAGCGCGGCCGCCAGGACGTAGCCGATCGGGACGCCGTTCTTGAGGGTCAGGAGGCCGTACACCGACTCGAGCAGGAGGCGCCGCTCGGGCCTCATCCCGATGGCCGCGAAGGCGAGGCCGCGGTCGAACTCGACGACGCGGACGTCCTGCGAATCGCCGTAGCAGAAGGCGTCGAGATCGCGGCTCCGGCTGATCATGGCGTCGCGGGCGAGCATCACGAGGCGAGCGCCCTCTGCCCGCGAGACCGCGCGCACCCGCGTCGGCGGCTCCGCGGCCGCCCGCCAGAGATCGGGCCGCGTCCGCTCGAGAGGACCGCGCTGGAAGCCCCGAGAGAGGCCCGCAGCCTTCTCGCGGGTGCGCGCCGGACCGCCGGGCCCCGCGCGAAGCCTGAGGAGGATCTGCATCTCCTCGTAGAGCGCCTCGCGCACGGTCGCGGTCATGGGCAGCCGCCACCAGCGGTGGAGGAGGTACGCGGCGTCGGTCTCGGTCGGCCCCTTGAGTCGCGCGAGCCAGCCGCGGACGCCGAGATCGTACTCCTCGAGGCCAGGGCTCTCGGAGGGCGCCACGAGCAGACCCAGCCTGTCACCGAGCCGGCCACCGTCGCGCAGGTAGTCCCAGGCGATGGTGACTCGATCGGGGAAGCGCTCGACGAGCCACCGGGCCGTGGCGGCGAAGAACGTGTAGTAGATGTCCGTGCCGGCGATGCCGCTGTCGTCGAGCGCGGCGCGGAAGCGCCGTAGATCGGGCCGCCGCTCGAAGCCCGCGAGCGCCCCCTCCACCCGCGCGAGGACCTCCGGGTCGTCGGGATACGCCCGCAGGAAGCAGAGGACGTCGTGGAGTCGACGGACGGCCGTCGCGCTCGGTAGCGTCGCCTCCTCGAGCCCGCGTACGAGCACGAGCTTCTCGGTGGCGCTGCCCGGGCTGAACTCCGCGGCGAGAGCCTCCAGCCGCGCGAGCCAGCGACGAGCGGCGCCGGGGGTCGTCGGCCTCGTGGCCGTTCGGGGTCGTGTACGCAAGGCGCCTCCTCCACCGAGGGTACCTCCGTCCCGTCGTCCGTGGGGCCCGCGTGGGTGTCGGCCCCGGGCCCTCGTCCACTTTTTCCGCAACGGGCGCCCTCCCCTGCCGAACGGCCCCCCAGCGGAGGTCGTCATGTCGCCCATCAAGCTCGTCCAGCTCGCCGTGCTCCTCGCCCTCACCGGGCTCGCGCTCACCCTCGCCGCGGGCGCGGCGGCGCGCGACTTCGGGGCCGACGGCAGCCTCGAGAGCGCGTGGTGATGAGGACGCTCCTCCACGACGAGCGCGGCGCGGCGCTCGCCGAGTTCGTGGCGGTGGCGACGCCGCTCTTCGTGACGTTCTTCTCCCTCGTGCAGCTCGGGCTCGCCTACACGGCGAAGCTCGTCGTCGACCACTCCGCGCGCGTCTCGGCGCGGGCCGCTGCGGTCCTCGCGCCCCCGAACCCCGACGCCCCGCCGGACGCGGGCGAGCAGGTCCGCCGGGCCGCGGAGCTCGCCATGGGGCCGTGGGCCGCGGGCCACGCGCTCGGTGACGTCCGCGTCCGCGTGAAGCCGCCGGCCGCGCCCTTCGCCGAGCTCGTGACCGAGGTGCGTGCAACCTACACGTGCTCGGTTCCGGTTGGCGGCCGCGTCGTGTGCGGCCTCGACGGCCGGTGGGAGATGGTCGGCCACGCCGCCTTCCCCAGCCAGGGGGCGCGCTACCGTCGATTCGAACGGAGGCGGCCGTGAGCGCACGTCCCAGCCTCGCGCGCGACGAGCGCGGCGCGGTGATGGTGATGGGCGTCTTCATGGCCTGCTTCCTGTGCGGCTGCCTCTGGTACCTCATCGGGATCGGCGACGCGATCGCCCAGCGCGAGCGCATGCAGAACGCGGCCGACGCCGTCGCGTTCAGCGCGGCCGCGGTGCAGGCGCGCGGCATGAACTTCATCTGCGCCCTCAACCTCGTCCTCGTGGCGATCGTCGCCGTCTACATCACGCTCCGGTACGTCCTCGTCCTCTTCCGGGCGGCCATGAAGATCACGGGCATCCCGTTCGCCGCCCTCGGCTCGCCCGAGCTGGCCGGCGAGAAGTGGAACCAGTGCTGGATGCGCCTCCCCTTCCCCGGCGAGTTCTGCCGCGTCGCGGGCGCCCTCTGGAGGGGCCACGAGGCCGTGCGCACCGTGACCATCCCCAGCTACCACCGCTCCGTCATGAAGGACGGCGTCAAGGGGATCCACATCGCCGAGGAGGTCGTCGCCGTGGGCACGCCGCTCCTCGCCGAGATCGCCGCGGTCTCCATCGGCGACGAGAAGGGGGCCGTCGGGCTCTCGTTCTCGCCGGGCCTCCTCCCGGACACGCGCGCCACACGGATGCTCGTCGAGGACGCGGACGCACCCCACGACGAGCTCGCGAAGGGCGAGAAGAAGGCGATCGGCCTCCCGCTCTCGCCGGAGAAGATCGGCGTCCTGTGCGAGCGCGAGGCGGACTGGGCCTTCGACAGATCGCGGGACTGGTTCGGCTGGGGGTGGGACATCCTCGGGCCGGACGAGGCGCACGCCAGGGCGCGGTGGTGCGGGCCGCACGATCTCGGCGGCTTCTTCACGAGGGAGGACGGCCCGATGCGCGTCTTCTCGCGCGCCCACAACGGGAGCGAGTGGACGCAGACGTACGGGGTCGTCCTCGTCCGCAAGCCGGAGGACCGCGCGAGGCACCTCGTCGAGATCGCGACGGGCGACGTGCTGCGCGGCAAGCCCCCGAGCCGGCAGGCGATCGACGCCGCGGGGTTCACGCCCTACCTGGCGCAGGCCGAGCTGTACTTCGACTGCGACGACGCGTGGCACGGGGCGTCGTGCAACGGCGGCCGCTTCGGCGCCATGTACTCCATGCGCTGGCGCGCGCGCCTGGTTCGCGTGCGATCCGTCGGCCTCCTCAAGCGCCTCGCGTCCGCGGGCGAGAGCCGGGACACGCTGGCCGAGGTGCGCGACAACCTGCGCGACGTGCTGTCGGGCAAGGAGGATCTCCTCACGGCCGCGACGAGCGTCGCCTTCTCGGCGCTGCTCGACGCGTTCCAGGAGGAGATCCGCGACCTCGAGCGGCGGACCCTGGGCTTCGATCCGGGAGGTGCCACGTGGTATCATTGATGCGGCGGGCAGGAGCGCGAGGGGCGGCGATGGTGGAGGCGGCCGCCGTGCTGCCGGTGCTGGCGGCGTTCTTCGTCGTGTTCCTCTTCGTGGCCAGGGCCCAGCAGAACCGCCACCACGTGCAGGCCGACGCGTTCCGGGAGGCGATGACCTACGCCTCCAGCGCCTGCGAGGGTGACGGCCCGAGGGTCCGCGATCCACGGCTCGTGATGGGGGGCGACACGCCGCGCCGCGCCACCGACATGTCCCGCGGCGCGGGGACGGACGGCTCGCTCGACCGCCAGCTCAACGCGGCGCACGCGCAGCGCACCCGGTCGATCACGGTGGGTCGGCTCACGAGCACGACGTCGAGCGACGCGCGCGTGCTGTGCAACGAGAAGCCCCTCGACGGGAGTCCGCTCGGGTTCTTCGAGTACGGGATTCGCACGTTCAAGTCGTATTTCCCGGACAAGGTGGGGAGGCCCGCGGAGTGATGGCGCCGATCGCCTTCCTCGTCATGGCATGGAGGCGACGACGCCAGGGCGCGGCGGCGCGGCGCCGACGCGCGGGCGTGAGCCGGGTGCTCGCCTACCTGCTGGCGCTGGCGCTGGCGTCGACGTTCTTCTCGGGGCGGCGTGCCGCGGCGGGCGTCACCGAGACGGGGCTCGCGCTCGGGCGGAGCCTCGCGCGCATGGAGCCACCGGGGGCGACCGCGATCACGCTGAACGGCGAGCGCGTCGACGTCGAGACCCGCTTCGTCACGGACGACCTCACGCGCGTGCTCACGACGATCGCCGAGGGGTGCACGACGGAAGACGGCGGTCGCGGGGTCGTGGTGCGGCGGGAGCTGGCAGACGCGCGGGGCGAGGGAGAGGGGCTCGTCGTGTGCGTGCGCGCGGCGCTCGGCGACGGGGAGCGCTGGGCGGCGTTCGCCCGGTCGATGGACGCCGCGGGGCTCGGCGGCGTGCGGTACGCGTACCTGAAGCGAGAGGCCGGCGGGGTGACGGTGATCTCGGTCGCGACCCGCGACACGTTCCGTCTCGACCGCATCGCGTGGACGGGCGAGGGCGACGCTCCCGGATCCGATGCCGCGTGGATCCCACGCCCGGACGGCGGACGACGCGTCCTGAGCGCCGTGATGGAGGGCCGCGCGCAGGGCGTCTTCGTGTACCGCACGGACACGCCGGGCGGCGACGTGATCGCGAGCCTCGATCGCGCCATGCGGGGCCGCGGCTTCACCCCGATGCTCACCCGGGATCCGGCGCGACGCGCGTGGACGAGGGCCGCGACCGGGACGATGCTCTTCGCGGCGGTGGCGGAGTCGGAGGGCGCGCGGATCGTGAGCCTCGCGGAGATCCCGTGAGCTGGCCGTGGCCCTCGCCCGCGGCTCTGGTAGCGTCGAGGTCGATGCTCGATCCGCGCGCGCTCCGGCCGCACTACACGGCGTTCCTGAGGGACGACCGCGTGCTCTTGACGGGCCACTCGCACCAGGCCTGGCCGGACGTGGCGCGCGCGGGGATGGTCGAGGCGTTCGACGACGCGGCGCGCCTGGTCGACGACAAGTGGGGCCGCGCCTTCGAGGCCGCGGACGACGTGCGCGAGGCCGTGGCGCGCATCCTCGGCGCCGACAAGGACGAGATCGCGCTGGGGCAGAACACGCACGAGCTCGTGGTGCGCTTCCTGTCCGCCCTCGATCTCGCGGGGCGCCCGCGGCTCGTGACGACGCGCGGCGAGTTCCACTCGATCACGCGGCAGCTCCTCCGCCTGGAGGAGGACGGACGCGTGCAGGTTACATGGATCGACCCCGCGCCCGTGGAGACGCTCGCGACCAGGCTCGCGGCGGCGGTGGACGGGCGCACCTCGGCGGTCCTCGCGTCCACCGTGCTGTTCGAGACCGCCCAGATCGTGCCCGGCACGGCCGCCCTCGTGCGCGCCGCCAGGGAGGAAGGCGCGCACGTCCTCCTCGACGCGTATCACGGCTTCAACGTGGTGCCAGCGACGCTCGCCTCCCTCGGCGCGGCGGACGCGTTCGTCGTGGGGGGCGGGTACAAGTACGCGGAGTGGGGCGAGGGCGTGTGCTTCCTGCGGGTGCCGGCCGCGGGCCTCGCGCTCAGACCGGTGCTCACCGGGTGGTTCGCCGGTTTCGCCGGCCTGGGGGCGCGCCAGGATTCCGTGGCGTGGGGCGAGCTCGGCAAGGATCTCTTCGCGGGCGCGACGTACGATCCCACCGGCCACTACCGCGCGCGCCGGGTCGCGCGGTTCATGCAGGCGCAAGGGATGACGCCCGCGGCGCTGCGCGAGCTCTCGCTCCGACAGACGGGCCGCATCCTCGCGGGGCTCGACGGCCTCGGCCTCGGCCCTGACGTCTGCACGCCTCGCGATCCCGATGCGCGCGGCGGGTTCGTCGCCGTTCGCGTGCAGGGCGGTGACGTCGCCGAGGTCGTGCGTTCCCTCCGCGCGCGAGGGATCCTGGTCGACGCGCGCGGCGACCTCGTGCGCCTCGGCCCCGCGCCGT
Source organism: Myxococcales bacterium (assembly GCA_005777185.1). Taxonomy (GTDB): domain Bacteria; phylum Myxococcota_A; class Polyangia; order Polyangiales; family Polyangiaceae; genus SXNL01. The sequence goes on along the minus strand of SXNL01000182.1, from coordinate 2,945 downwards.
ACGTCACCGACGAGGAGATCGACCGGGGCATCACGGCGCTCCGCGAGATCCTCCGCCGCTGACCCGACGCAGAAAGTGCGGGCGCGCGGAGACGAGGCGGGGTAACCTTCGGGGGCTTGCCTGCCGCGCGCAGGTGATGGAGGACGCATGAGAGCAGGGTTATTCGCTTCGGTTCTGAGCGTGGCGATCCTGGGCACCGGCTCCGCGACCGCGCACTTCAAGCTGAACGAGCCGGTCGACATCCTTGTGACCAACGCGCTGGGAGATCCCGCGAAGGGTGGCGTCGCCGGCGCCGGCAGCCAGAAGACGCGGCCCTGCGGCAGCGGCGACGCGTCCGGGATGGTCACCAAGGTGGCGGCCGGCTCGACGCTGCACGTGAAGGTGACGGAGACGGTCGGCCACGGCGGCCACTACCGTGTCTCGATCGTGAACAAGTTCCCGGCCGCGGCCGCGGACTTCACCGATCCGGCCGTCACGGGCGTCTGCCAGTCGGCAACGATCATGGCCACGCCCGTCCTGCCCGTCCTCGCCGACGGCATCTTCGCCCACACGCAGGCGCAGGCGACCGTCCCGAAGGTGTACGAGACGGACGTGAAGCTCCCCGCCGGCATGACGGGTCCGGCGACGCTGCAGATCCTCGAGTTCATGACGCCGCACGCGGCGCCCTGCTTCTACTACCACTGCGCGCAGCTCGAGCTCCTCGGTCCCGACGCCGGCGCTCCCGACGGCGGCGTCGTCGTCGTCGGCCCCGACGGCGGCGAGGTCGCCGACTCGGGCGCGAGCTCGAGCGGATCGAGCGGCACCGGAGGCTCGTCCGGCTCGAGCGGGTCGAGCGGCGTGGGCCCGGAGACGGGCTCGGGCAAGCTGCCCCAGAACAACGACAGCGGCTGCAGCACCGCCACGAGCAGCGCGACCCCGAGCCTGGCGCTGATGGGCGTGGTGGGCGTCGCGGTCGCGTCGATGCTCCGCCGCCGCCGGCGCTGACGGCGAGCGGCGGACCGCGGACGGCCAACATCGGACACGGGACCCATGAACAAGCACTTCATCCTTCCCCTCCCCTTCCTCGCCTCGCTCGCGCTGGCGGCCGCCTGCTCGACCACCAGCCCGACCACCGGCAGCGACGCCGGCTCCACGACCACCACCGACTCGAGCGTCACGCCGGGCGCGGACTCCGCGGCCAGCGACTCCGCGGCGGCGGAGACCGGCCCCGGCCCCGACTCCGCGGTCGCGGACGCGGGCACCGGCACCTGCACCTACGGCGGAAACACATACGCCGTGGGCGAGACGTTCCCCGCCACGGACGGCTGCAACAGCTGCCAGTGCGTCGCGCACGACAGCGTCGCGTGCACCAAGCTGCTCTGCGTCGACGCCGCCGCGGACGGCGGGTACACCTGCCCCAAGGACGGCACGATCAACTGCATGCCGATCGTCCCGCCCGCCAACGTTCCCTTGTGCACGGGCCCGTACCACGCCTGGATCGTGGCGAACTGCCCGGGTGTCATGTTCGTGTTCTGACGCTCGATGACACGTGCGATCGCTCCGCGGCCGGTGTAAGGGGCTCGGCGGAGGTCACGATGCAACCCATGGGATACGGCGGCCCGCCGGCGCCGATGAGCCCGCCAGGCGGCGGGTACGAGTTCGGTCCGTTCGAGAACGCGACCATCGAAGGCGTGGCCAAGTTCGCCCGCTGGTGGGGCATCCTCTCGCTGGTGGGCGGCGCGCTGCTCGTCCTCTTCGCGCTCGGGATGGCCGGCCTCGGCGCGATGCACGCGGTGCTTCCGGAGTCGACCGCGGCGCAGGCGGGCTCGCTCGGGGCGGTCTCGGCGGTCGTCGGGATGCAGGCGCTGGTGTTCCTCAGCGTGGGCGTCTTCTACCTCAAGAGCGGCGGCGCGCTGCGCTCCGTGATCGACACGCAGGGCAACGACGTCGAGCTCCTCATGAACGCGATGCAGACGATGAAGCGTGCGTTCCAGATCGAGGCGATCGCGACGGTCGTTGGTTTCTTCATGGGCTTCATCCTCAACATCATCATTCGCATCGCGAACTCGGGGTGAGCGCCATGTACACGAACCAACCAGGTGGATATGGACCTCCCGGACAGATGCCTCCGGGCGCGCCTCCCCCGGGCGACCCCTACGGCGGAGGCCAGCCACCCGGCGGAGGCTACCCGCCCGGCGGAGGCTACCCCCCCGGCGGAGGCTACCCCCCCGGCGGAGGCTACCCCCCCGGCGGAGGCCAGCCACCCGGCGGAGGCTACCCGCCCGGCGGAGGCTACGGCGGCGGCTACCCGCCCGGCGGAGGCTACCCTCCGGGTGCGGGCGGCTACCCTCCGGGCGCGGGCGGCTACCCGCCCGGCGGAGGCTACGGCGGCGGCTACGAGTTCGGCCACATGGAGAACCAGGTCATCGACGGCACCGCGGGGTGGGCGCGGACGCTCGCGATCATCCTGATCATCATCGGGGCGATCAACTGCCTCCAGTGCAACCTCATCGGCGGCATCCTCAGCATCGTCATGGGCGTCACCCTCAACGGGGCCGCGACCTCCCTCAAGGCCGTGGTCAACACGCAGGGCAATGACATCGGCAACATGATGACCGCGCTCCAGAAGATCGGGGGCTTCTTCAAGATCCGGGTGATCTCGACGCTCATCGGGCTCGGGCTCGCGCTGCTCATCGCCCTTGGCGTGGGCGCGGTCCTGATCCTCGCCCTCGTCAGCAGGTGATCACGCGCGGACGACGCCGTCCGCCATCGACACGACGCGCGCCGCCCTCTCGGCGACGCCGCGATCGTGGGTGACGATCACCACCGCGGCGCCGGCCGTCCGCGCGCGGAGGAGGAGGTCGAGCACGCCTGCCGCGGTCGCCGAGTCGAGGCTTCCGGTGGGCTCGTCCGCGAGCACGAGGCCCGGGTCGTTCACGAGGGCGCGCGCGATCGCCACGCGCTGC
>SXNL01000181.1 GCA_005777185.1 Myxococcales bacterium | reverse complement strand
GCGCGCCTTGTCCGCCGGAGCGAACTCCCCGGCGCCTTCCGCGATGTTGAGGGGGATCGAGGCGACAGCTCGCCGAAGTTGATCGCTGAGGTAGGCGCGGCCCCTCGGAAAGCGGTCCGCGAGCTGGTCCGCCCCCGCCCCAGCTCGATGCTCGCACGGTAGACGTCGAGTCGCTCATGTTTCGAACCCGTCCATGCCCGCCAGTCGGCACGAACCGCGGGTTCGTTGCGCAGGAATCGGGCTCGGGCTCGGGCTCGGGCTCGGCTCGAAAATGAGGGGATTCCTCAGCTCTGAAGGTCACGGCCGTGACCTCCCCAGTTACCCGGAGGATCCAGCCGTTTCTCCGGCGAATCCGGGGCGCACCGCACCTTCCTCGATGGCACGTTCCCTGCTCTGTGCCGGGGAATGGCAGAGCGGAAGGTCTTGGTCGCGTTCGCCGGACGGGCGCTCGCTGCGTGCTCGAAGAGGAGGAAGTCATGATTCGATCCCTGATCGTGCTCGGGTGCACTTTGCTCTCGATCTGCGCCCTCGTGGCGTGCGTGGACGATGCCGACACCGACAAGCTGGCGAGCGGGGCGAGCGATCCCACCGGAGGCGCTCCGGTCGGCGCGGTCGTCACGACGAGCGCGGGCGAGAAGGTCGTCACCCAGAGCGGCCTCCCGTGCGACGTCGACGCGGTCCTGCGCAGGCGATGTCAGACCTGTCACTCGTCCCCGACCAAGTACGGCGCGAGCGCGCCGCTCGTCGCGTGGGACGACGTCCAGAAGGTGGCGGCGCTCGTGAAGGCCCGCATCCACGACGGCGCAAAGCCAATGCCCCCCGGCCCACAGCCGAGGCTCGACGCGAAGGAGCTCGCGACGCTCGATGCCTGGATCGACGGCGGAGCGAAGCCGAGCTCCACGAAGTGCCTGAGCGACAATGCGGGCACCGGCGTGAAGCCGCTCTCGTGCAAGCCGGACACGGTCCTGAAGGCGCCGAAGCCGTACGAGCTTCAGCCGGGCGGGTTCCAGGACGAGACGGTGTGCTTCGGCGTCGACCTCAACTCGACGAAGAAGCGCCACATCACCGCGCTCGCGCCGAAGATCGACAACGCGAAGGTCGTCCATCACATCCTCTTGCTCCAGTCGGACCTGCCGGTGCCTTCGACGCCGTTCCCGTGCACGGCCGTCGGTTCGATCGCGTGGAAGCTCGTCGCCGGCTGGGCTCCGGGCGGAGACAACCTCGAGCTGCCGAAGGAGGCTGGCATCCCTGCCGAGGCGGGCTCGACGCACTTCGTGGTGCAGATGCACTACAACCGCGGCGCCGTGAAGTCTGGCACCGACAACAGCGGCTACGAGCTGTGCACGACGGAGAACCTCCGTCCGAACGACGCCGACATCGTCGCGTTCGGCACGCTCGCCGTCGCCATTCCGCCGCGCGCCAAGCAAACGATTCGCTGCGACTCTCCCCTCGGCATCGAATACACCGGCCGCACCTTCTTCAACTCGTCGCCGCACATGCACAAGTTCGGCACGGCGATCTCGATGGAGCGCGTTCCCGCGCTCGGCACCGGCACACCGGAGAGGTTCTTCGAGCAGAAGAACTTCTCCTTCGAGGCGCAGGTCAACTCGCCCGCGAACGTGAAGGTCTCGCCGGGCGACACGATCCGTACACGCTGCAGCTGGAACAACACGACCGATTTCCCCGTGCTCTTCGGCGAGGGCACGGACAACGAGATGTGCTTCGGCTTCGTCGGCTACTATCCGAAGATCCCGGTGTACCACTGGGTCACGCCGTCACTCGCCTCCGCGTGCCTGCCCGAGCTCTGACCCGTGAGGCCAGTGCTCGGCCGGCGTGAGCGCCCCTGCCCGGAGCGGCCGGGGCGCAAATCCGTCGACCCGGTCGCGCGCCCCCCGTCGATGGACGTGAGCGAGGCCGCCGTCCGGGCCCCCTCGAGCACGGCGACCCGCCCCGCGCGCCGGCCATCGCGATGTCTCCGTCGGTCGGCGCCATCATGCGCTGCAGCTTGCGGGGAGGACCGCACGCGCGTCGCCCGCGAGAGGGCCGCGCCCGTCGAGAAGCGCGCCGCGCGGCGCGTCTTTCTGGCGACGGGCCTCTTGTTCGGCGGGCGCGCCATCCGGACGGGGTCTCCGGTCGAGGAGGTGGTGCCCGAGCGCGCGGTGCGCCAGCGTCGCCGGACGGGATCGGCGCTTGGCCTCCTTCGCGTGGGGGTCACGGCCGTGACCAGCGAGACGGCTCGCTCGATCCGGACGAGGGAACGGGGGGATCGAGGACGGCCGGCCCATCGCCCTCGAGGAGGCCTCGACGGGGGCTGGCACGGCGCCTGCTCTGTGTGCAGACATGACGCTCTCCCACGGACACCGGGTCATCCTGAACATCGTCGCTCTCTTCGTCGCCGCCGCGGCGGCTCTCGGCTGCGGGGGCCCAGCCGACCCCGAAGCGATGCCACAGGAGGCACGCCCGGCCTCGCCCGACGGACCAGGGCCGAAGGAGGCCTCGAACGGCGCACCCACGGCCGCCAGACGTCTTCCGTGCGACGTCGACGCGATCCTGAGCGCTCGCTGCCAGACCTGCCACTCGAACCCTCCGAAGTTCGGCGCGAGCGCGCCGCTGGTCACGTGGGACGACCTGCAGAAGGCCGGCCCCGGCGGGAAGAAGGTCCTCGACCTCCTGCCGTCGCGCATCCGCGACGACCAGCGCCCGATGCCCCCGAGCCCGCAGCCGCGTCTCACCGAGAAGGAGCTCGCCACGGTCGACGGCTGGGTCAAGGCCGGGGCGCCACCGTCCACCGCGACGTGCTCGAACGCGCCCGCGCCGGACGGCGTGCAGCCGCTGTCCTGCACGCCCGACACCGAGCTGAAAGCCACGAAGCCGTTCGTCATGCAGGCCGGGGCGTCGCCCGACCAGTACTGGTGCTTCGGCGTCGACGTCAAGCTGCAGAAGAAGCGACACGTCACGGCCCTCGCGCCGAAGGTCGACAACACGAAGATCGTCCACCACATCCTCCTCTTCCAGTCGAACACGGGGGTGAGCACCGACCCCTTCCCGTGCGAGGCCTTCGGCTCGTCGGCCTGGAAGCTGGTCGCGGGCTGGGCGCCTGGCGGGACGAACCTCGAGCTGCCGGCCGCGGCCGGCTTCCCCGAGAACGTCGGCACGACGCACTGGGTCGTGCAGGTCCACTACAACAGCTCGTCGACGACGAGCGGCACCGACCAGAGCGGCTACCGGCTGTGCACGACCGAAACCCTGCGCCCCAACGACGCCGGTGTGCTCGCGTTCGGCTCGACGAACTTCTCGATCCCACCGCGGGCGACGCACAAGATCCGGTGCGACTACGGGCTCGGTCCCCAGTTCGCGAACGTGAAGCTCTTCAATGCCTCGCCGCACATGCACACGCGCGGCGTCGCGATGTCGACGGAGCGCCTGCCAGCCGGTGGAGGCGCGCCGGAGATGATCTTCGACCAGAAGGCCTTCTCGTTCGAGGCGCAGGCGAACTTCCCGATCACGAAGGCTGTCGCGCCGGGCGACGTGATGCGGACGCGCTGCGCGTGGAACAACACGACCAACTCTTCCATCGGCTTCGGTGAAGGCACCGGCGACGAGATGTGCTTCAACTTCCTCGGCTACTACCCGAACATCCCCGACCTCACGATCGCCGGCATTCCGCTCTTCACGTGGGTGACGCCGGCCCTCACCGCGGCGTGTGTGTCCGAATGAGCACGCTGGCCGCACAGACGGGGTCGGGCGTCTTCGAGGGTGGATCCGTGCATGACACGGACGAGACCGGTGGTCGTTTTCCGGCGGAGATCGTGCGCCACGCACGCGCCCGCCGCGACTGCATCGTCCGAGGGCTGCCTGAGCTATGATGACGCGATGAAGGGCCTCTTCTTCGTCGCCTTCGATGACGACACCTCGCGCGCACGACCGCTCCTCTGGCCGCGCCACGCGGTGCGGTCGCTGCTCAACGCTCCGCCCATCCGGCGCGCGATCGAGGCACGGTACGAAGAGGAGTTCTCCACCGCCACGCGTGCGAACCTGTTCCGCGGCGTGTACCCGTCGTTCGACGAGGCCGCGCGCGCGGCGCCGCCGACCAAGCCGATGGGATACGACAACCCGGGGCCGGCGGCGATGTACCGCAAACGACCGGCCAGGCTGCCGCTGTCGGACTACCCCGCGCTGTTCTGGATCTCCCGGTTCGTGCCGGGCGCGAAGCGCCTCTTCGACCTCGGCGGGCACGTCGGGCTGCGCTACTACGACTTCCGCGCCCTCCTCGAGCTTCCACCGGGTTTCACCTGGCAGGTCATGGACGTCCCGGCCGTGGTCGATGCCGGACGCGTGCTGGCCGTAGAGGAGAAGGCCTCCCACCTCACCTTCACCACCAGGCGCGAGGACCTCGACGGCAGCGACATCCTCTTCTGCAGCGGATCCCTCCAGTACCTGGAGAAGCCGCTCCACGAGATCCTCGCCGCGATGCCGTCGATCCCCCGGCACGTCATCGTTCATGCGATGCCCATGCGCGACGGGTTGCCGTTCTACACCCTGCAGAGCATCGGCACGGCGTTCTGCCCCTACCGGATCGAGGACCGCACGGCGCTGGCCTCGGGCATGGCGGCGCTCGGCTACGAGCTCCTCGATACCTGGATGTCCCCCGAGAAGTTCTGCGCGCTTCCCTTCCATCCGGACCACTCCATCCGCGGCTACACGGGCATGTCCTTCCGCCGTCGCTAGCGCTAGGCTCACCGCCCCATGACGACCGACGTGCTCTCGGATCTCGTGGCCAGGGCCTCGACCGGAAGCGGAGGCGTGGTGCGCATCTCCGTGCCCGAGGTCGCGCGCTTCGCCGTCGACGAGACGACCTTCTGGCGCGTCGCGTGGGGCTTCCTCCTCGACCGCCTCGCCGGTCAGGACACGAGCGGCAAGGTGTCCGACCTCTTCGGCCGGCCGCCGACGGAGAGCGCGCTTCTCTCCTGGCAGCTCGTCAGCCGCGAGCTCGTCGGCACCTACCGCGCGCTCGACGAGGGCGTCGCCCACGCGCTCGGCGAACGCCTCATCGCGGTGGCCGGCCGCCTCGCGGGCGCCGCGCCGGACGCGAGGGCGGCCGACATCCCGATCCTCCATCCCACGGAGCGTCGCCAGATCCTCGAGGACTGGAACGCCACCGACGTGCGCTACCGCGCCGACGCGGGCGTCCCCCTGCTCTTCCGCGAGCGCGCCGCGGAGCGGCCTGACGCCCTCGCCCTCGTGTGGGACGGCGGGCGCATGACCTACGCCGACCTCGACCGCCGCTCGGACCGCCTCGCCCGTCACCTGCTCGCGGCCGGCGTCACGCGCGGCGAGCTCGTCGGGGTCGCGCTCGATCGCTCCCCGGAAGCCGTCGTCGCAGTCCTCGCGATCCTCAAGGCCGCCGCTGCCTATCTCCCGCTCGACCTCTCCTACCCGGACAAGCGGATCGCGTTCCTCGTCGACGACGCGCGCGCCCGCGTCGTCATCGCACGCACCCCCCTCCCCGCCTTCGGAGCTGCGACGGTCGTCGACCCCGACACGGGCGATGACGCCACCACATCGCCGCTCCCCGACGTCACCGCCTCCGACCTGGCGTACGTCCTGTACACGTCCGGCTCGACCGGCACGCCAAAGGGCGTGCAGATCGAGCACCGGTCGATCGTCCGCCTCGTCGGCAACGTGAGCTACGTCCGCCTCGCCGCCGACACGGTGGTGCTGCACGCCGCGCCGCTCGGCTTCGACGCGTCCACGCTCGAACTGTGGGGCCCGCTCCTCGCCGGCGGCGCGATCGCCGTGCACGGCGAGCGCGTGCCGACCGGACGCGGACTGCAGCGCACGATCGGCGCCCACGGTGTCACGACCGCGTGGCTCACCGCCGCGCTGTTCAACGCGGTGGTCGACGAGGACCCGCGGCTGCTCGGCGGCCTGCGCCAGCTCTTCACCGGCGGCGAGTCGCTCTCGGTCAGCCACGTCCGCCGCGCGCTCGACGCGCTTCCACAGACCGAGCTCGTCAACGGCTACGGCCCGACCGAGTGCACCACCTTCACCACGACGCACCCGATCCCGCGCGACCTCCCGGCCGCCGCCGCCTCCGTCCCGATCGGGCGTCCCATCGCCGACACGCGCGTGTACGTGCTCAACGCGCGCCGCGAGCCGGTGCCCGTCGGTGTCGCCGGGGAGCTGTGGATCGGCGGCCTGGGCGTGGGTCGCGGCTACCTGCGCCGCCCGGAGCTGGACGCCGAGCGCTTCGCGCCCGACACGTTCGATCGACACGCCGGCGGCGGGCGCCTCTACCGCACCGGCGACCTGGTTCGCTGGCTTCCCGACGGCTCGATCGAGTTCCTGGGGAGGATCGACCAGCAGG
>SXNL01000180.1 GCA_005777185.1 Myxococcales bacterium | reverse complement strand
GGTGTCCTCGATCCGCAGCACGAACACGCCGCCCGTCTTGCGCGCCCACAACCAGTTGAAGAGCGCCGTCCGGACACCGCCGATGTGGAGGTACCCCGTCGGAGAGGGAGCGAAGCGGAGGCGCGGCGGGTCGGACATTCCGCGCCAGAACTAACACAGCTTCACCAGCGGTTGCAGGTCCGCGAGGCGAGGATGGGGGCCGGGAAGCCGTCGCAGCGCACCCTGAGGCTCTTCAGCATGGCCTCGAGGGCCGGCCTCGCTCGGTCCATCTCGGTCTTGCTCGCGCCGCTCTCGAGGATGAAGATCCGCGACTGCGCGAGGAAGAAGGCCACCCAGTACTCGAACGGCTTGTTGTCCTCGTCGTGGCCGAAGCGGAGCAGGCGCCCCTTCGTACCGTCGGCCGAGGCGATCTCGCGCGACTCGAGCGACGCGTAGCCGGACACGTCGCGGAGCTGCAGCGTGATGGCCTTCGCCCAGAAGTCGAGGTCGCCGCGCTCTTCGTCGTCGACGACGCGGACGGCGAGCACGACGCCCTCGGGGGTGGTCGAGCGGTAGGCGTAGTCGCCCTGGTTCTCGAGCTCGACGAACCCCGGCGACGTCTTGATCTTGAACGGCCGGCCGCACCCCGTGAGGGCGAGGGCGAGGGTGGCCAGGAGGACCGTGGCTTGGGCGGCGAGCGTCTTCATGTCACCGCTCCTCGTGGAGGCGAAGGAGCTGCGGGAGGCCGAGGCCCTGCAGCCAGGGGAAGGGTAGCCGGAGGCTCGTCGGCACGATCGACGATCCGCGGCCGTTGTACGTGACGGTGATCGTCGCGTACGCGATGCGGTCCTTGAGCAGCTTGATCTTGCCCTCCAGGAGCTCGATCTCCTGCGTGACGCGGCCGAGCTCCTTCTCGATCTCGATCGCCTCCTTCACGCTGGCCTTCTCGAGCAGCTTGGCGAAGCGATCGCGCATCGCGCGCGCGTTCCGGATGCGGATCTCGAGGTCGGTGAACTCGTCGGTGACGTCCTGCGCGTGGATGTTGCGGTGGAGGACGTCGCCCGTCTTCTCGATCGCGAGGAGGGCGGACTCGAACTTCTCGCGCGGCACGCGGACGGTGATCTCCTTGTCCGCGCGCTTCTGGAGGTAGCCTCCGTGGTCCCTGGCGACCTTCTCCACCGCGTTGAGCGCGGACTCGACCTGGTACACGGCGATCGTGAGGTGGCCCGTGTAGATGATCATCTGGGCGTCGTGGGGCGCCTGGCTGGAGGCCTTCGCGGTGTCCTTGGCGCCGTCCTTCTGACCCTCGCCGCCCTTCGGCTGGCCCGCCGCGTTCTGCGCGAGCTGGGGGGGGCCAGGCGGTGGCGGGGGTGGCGGCGGAGCGGCCGTGGCCCCCGAGCGGTCCGCGATGCGGAGGTCGGCGGGCGTGTCGGCCTCCTCCGCCACGCCCGGGACGGACTGGAGCGAGAGGGTGAAGTCGCGCTCCTTCGCCGGCTCGCTCGCGCCGGCCTCGGAGGGCGACGCGCCGCGATGGATCTGCTGGACCGCGTAGACCTCGGTGGCCTGCTTCTGTCCCACGTCGGCGTCGGCCGAGCCGCGACCCGCATGGAGGCCGCCGGACGCCGTGGGCGTCTCGGGTCGCTTCGTCGCACGGTGCTGGTACCCCCCGCAGCCGAGGGCGATCACCGCGAGGGCGATCGCGAGCAGCGTCGCGAGCTTGGTTCTCGTGGGGTCCATGGGTCCTCCTCCAGAGGTCGACTCTACACCAACGGGCGAGCGCGCCGTTCCTTACGGGGGTTCGGCGAGGCGCCCGACACGCGTCGTTTGCGCGTGGGCGGCGTGAAGAACGCGCGGATTCCCGCTTGCGGGCCCATCCTCCACTTGGTAATGGCGCGCTTCCCACCCACCCCGCGAGTCATCTCGCGCACCCCTCGCCCGAGGCACCGTCCCATGAAGAAGAGTCCGCTCACGGTCGTCAAAGAGAAGTTCGAGTCCAAGGAGAAGCTCGTGGAGGCCGTCCAGGCGTTCACCAGCGACGAGCTCTGGGTCTCGCGCACGAACGCGGACAAGGGGCTGGCCCACGTGTCCAACGCGAAGCTCCTCCGCCTGCACGCCACGTTCTCGGCCGTGAAGGAGAAGTTCGGCTCGCGCGACAAGCTCATCCTCGCCATCCTCGAGGGCGAGAAGCGCGTGAAGGACGAGGGCTACAAGACGCGCCTCTCGGCCTACCCCGTTCCGCGTCTCTGGGACATGTACCGGAGCCTGACGAAGCGCGCGAAGGCCGCGGCCGCGAAGCCGGCGAAGGTCGCGATCGCGAAGAAGAGCGCCAAGAAGGCACCCGCCAGGAAGGGTTGACGGACATGAGCAAGAAGACCAAGCGGAAGGCGCGCCTCGAACTCGGGGAGAACGGCTTCCCGGTGATGCACGAGATGTTCGTGCCCAAGGCGATCTTCTTCACGAACGGCGTCGGCGTGCACAAGGACCGGCTGTCGTCCTTCGAGCTCGCGCTCCGCGACGCGGGCATCGAGAAAGCGAACCTCGTCACGGTGAGCTCGATCTTCCCACCCCACTGCATCGAGATGGGCCGCAAGGAGGGCGAGAAGCTCATCAAGCCCGGCCAGATCGTCCACTGCGTCATGGCCCGCCAGGACACGAACGAGCCCAACCGCCTCATCGCGGCCTCCATCGGCCTCGCCCGCCCGGCGGACCAGGACATGTACGGCTACCTCTCCGAGCACCACAGCTACGGCGAGACGGCCAGGCGCGCCGGCGAGTACGCCGAGGACCTCGCGGCCACGATGCTCGCGACCACCCTCGGCGTCGACTTCGATCCGGAGAAGGCGTGGAACGAGCGCGAGCAGTTCTTCAAGATGGACAAGACCATCCTGAAGACGCGCAACATCGCGCAGAGCGCGGAGGGCCACGCGAAGGGGTTGTGGTCGACCGTGGTGGCGATCGGGGTGTTCATCTTCTGACCCGGTCGGTACGGAGCGCACCGCCCCTGTTGTGCAGCTCCCCGGGCGGCGCTATCCATGCGTCCCGCGCCGGGCGCGTCTGTCGCCCGCCACCGAAAGGACCCGAGACCATGTCGCTCCGCATCAACGACACCGCCCCCAACTTCACCGCGAAGACGACCCAGGGCACGATCGACTTCCACCAGTGGATCGGCGACGGCTGGGCCGTCCTCTTCTCGCACCCGAAGGATTTCACGCCC
>SXNL01000179.1 GCA_005777185.1 Myxococcales bacterium | reverse complement strand
GATCCCTTCAAGGACACGTCGTCGGTCGCGCTCACCCCGGTCATCAAGTTCACGACGCTGTTCGGTCTGCTCGCCGTCGAGCTCGCCGAGCAGATGAAGATGAGCGACAAGATGCTGCCGCTGTCGCTGTCGGTGGTCTTCTTCGTGGTCTCGATGGTGTTCGTGTACCGGTCGTTCTACGGCATGCGCATCGTCAGCGAAGCCGGCCCCGCGAGCGAGGCCGCCGAGAAGAGCGCGCCGGTCAAGAAGGAAGAGGCCAAGGCCGCCGCGAAGGACGAGGCCAAGGCCGAAGCGTCGACCGAGGCGTGAGCGCCCGCGGGATCGTCGCCATCGCCACATCCCTGGCGTGCCTGTCGGGGTGCTCGTCGCCTTCGACGGGCGCTCCGACGCCCGCGCCGGCGACGTCGGCGTCCCCGGCGGCCGACGACGGGGGCGCCACCGTGGAGCCCGCTCCCCCCCCCGTCGACGCCGGCGTCCCGGGGACCGACGCCGCCGCCCTTGCGCTCTCCGCGGGCTGCGGGAAGCCCGCCACGAAGACCGGGCTCCTCGCGCCGATCACGCTGACGGTGAAGGCGAAGTCGCGCGTGTACCACCTCGCGGTGCCGGCGCCGTACGACGCGACGCGCGCGTACCCGGTCGTCTTCGTGCTCCACGGCGCGACCGACACCACGCCCCAGCACATGCACGACTGGTTCGACGTCCACAAGCACACGCCTCCGGCCCTCTACGTGTACCCGCAGGCGCTCAAGCGGACGCACAAGGACGGCTCGGGCGGCTACGTCACGCGCTGGGATCTCGACGGGGACGAGGATCTCCTCTTCTTCGACGCGCTCGTGGACGCGATCGGCAAGGCTTACTGCACCCGCGCGGGCGCCGCGTTCGCGACGGGGTTCAGCTCGGGCGGGAACTTCACGCACCAGCTCGCGTGTCTGCGGAGGAAGGCGCTGCTCGCGGCGGCGCCCGTCGCCGGCCCTGGTCCGTTCGTCTCGACCTGCGGAGGCCCCGTGCCGATCTGGATCACGCACGACGCGAACGACGACGCGCTGCCTGTGTCGGGCGCGCGCCAGTCCCGCGACTTCTGGCTCGCGGCCAACGGGTGCACGAAGGACCTCGTCCAGGATACGCCGGCCGAGTGCAAGCGCGGCAAGACGTGCCCCTCCGCGTACCGCGTCACGTACTGCGAGTCGGTCAACGTCGGCCATGACGTCCCCGCGTACGCGACGAAGGAGATCGGACGCTTCTTCTCGGAGTGGTTCTGACATGAACCCGCTCGTCGGCCCGATCCCCGGCTGTTTTCGCGCCGCCACGTACAACACGTGGAACCGCTTCGGCCCGTGGGAGGAGCGGCTACCCCGGATCCGGCGGGCCCTCGCCGCGCTCTCGCCGGACGTGATCGGACTGCAGGAGGTCCTCGTCCTGCCCGACGGCTCCTTCGACCAGACGAGGCTCCTCTCCGACGGGCTCGGCTACCACACGGCCTGGGGCAAGGCGGAGGGCGAGCCCTACCCGGTCGGGAACGCGATCCTGTCCCGCTGGCCCATCCTCCGCACCGAGTCGTTCGAACTGCCGTGGCTGGAGACGGACGAGCGACGCTGCCTGGTCTTCGCGGAGATCGACGCGCCGATCGGGAGGCTGCCGTTCTTCGTGACGCACCTCAACTGGAAGCTGCACCACGGGCACGTTCGACAGGCGCAGGTGAGGCGGATCGCCGAGATCATGCTCGAGGTCGCGCCCATCTCCGGCTTCCCGCCGGTGGTGGCGGGCGACTTCAACGCGGAGCCCGCGTCCGACGAGATCCGCTTCATGCGCGGCTACACGGGCCTCGGCGGCCGATGCGTGTACTTTGCAGATTCATTCGCGGTGGCGGGAGACGGGACGCCGGGCACCACGTTCGCCCGCCGCAACCCGTTTGCGCTCGTGGGCCGCGAGCCCGATCGGCGGATCGACTACGTGTTCTCGCGCGGGCCCGACCACGCCGGGCGCGGCGAGCCGCTCGCGGCGCGCGTGTGCTTCGACCAGGAGATCGACGGCATGTTCCCGAGCGACCACTTCGGCGTGATCGCCGCGATCACGACCGGACGACAGCGCTGAGGAGGCCCAGGGGGGCCGGCGCAGGCGCTACGGGAAGGACTTGTTGACGCAGAGCCCGCCGGTGCCGCCGCCGATCGCACCCGCGTCGATGACCCCGCCGCTCGTGCCGCTCGAGCTCCCGAGCGTCGCGAAGATGTCGAGGCAGCACTTGAGTGGATTGGCGGCGCAGGTCGCGTCACACGGCGGCGCGCTCTGGTTCGCGATCAGCTTCGCGAACAGGATCGGGGGGGAGTCGGCGCACAGCGGCGTCGTGCCGGCGTCGAAGGCCTTGCCCGCGTCGACGGTCCCCGACGTGCCGGAGGTGCCCGACGTGCCGGAGGTGCCCGACGTGCCGGAGGTGCCCGACGTGCCGGAGGTGCCCGACGTGCCGGAGGTGCCCTTCCCCGAGTCGAGCTTGGCGGTTCCGCTCGTGCCCGAGGTTCCGCTCGTGCCCGAGGTTCCGCTCGTGCCCGAGGTTCCGCTCGTACCGGAGCTGCCGGAGCTGCCGCTCGAGCCGTCGTCCGAGCTGCTCGACGTCGCACACGCGACGAGGAGGAGGGACACGCCAAGGCAGGAGTACAGGGCCTTTCGCTTGTGGGAGCTCGACATCGACATCTGGATCGTCCTCCGTTTTCGCGAGCGAGACGCTAGCTCAATCCCGCGGATTTGCCCGTCTCTTTTGCGTGGGTCGGATAAAAACACGATAGCATGCGCCGGTGCGGCGCGTCATTCCGAGCCTATGTGTGCTCATGTGTGCTTGGCCTGCATGGGCCGACGACGCCGAGCGCGCGGGCGCTCCGAAGGCGCCCCCCCCGAACGCCGTCGTCTTCTCGAAGTACGAGGAGGAGAGCCTCCGGCGCGGGCTCGCGGAGATCAAGGGAGTCGTCGAACCCGAGCCCGACGGGAAGGTCGTCGAGAAGATCGAGATCGTCCGCTTCGAAGTGCTCGAGGACCGCGACATCCCGTATGACGCTGTCGCCGGCGCGATCCCTCGCCGCGCCTTCGGCCAGCGACTCGAGCTCGTCACCGGCGAGACGGAGCTCGACACCGCGATGGCCGCGGGGCTGCGCGTGGGGAAGGACCTCGGCAACGCGATCCACTACACCACGCGTGACTTCATCGTGCGCCGCGAGATGCTGTTTCGCGAGGGCGATCTCTACCGCACGCAGGCCGTGCAGGAGACGGCGCGGAACATCCGGGCCATCCCGCAGATCGCGCAGGTGGTGTACACGGCCGTGAAGGGGTCGCGCCCGGGGACGGTGAAGCTCCTCTTCGTGACCAAGGACCTCTGGAGCCTCCGTCTCAGCTACGATCTTCGCGCCAGCGCCGGGGGTGTCGAGAGCTTCCTCCTCACGCCCCAGGAGACGAACCTGCTCGGGCTTCACCACGTCGCGCAGACGCGGTTCTACTACTTGCCGGAGTCGTACACGTTCGGGGCCGCGTACAAGGTGCCGCGCTTCGGCCTGACCCGCGTGGGCGCGTCGGCCACGTCGAACGTCGTCGTGAACCGCCGGTCCGGCAATCTCGAGGGATCCGCGGGCAGCGTCGGCGTCGGCCAGGGTCTGTTCGCGTCGTCGGCGACGTGGGCGTGGGCCACCAGCGTCGGGTGGACGAACGTGATCTCGCGCAGGTACTCGAACGCCAGGCTCGCGGTCTTCGACGCGGCGTCGACGCCCGAGCGCGAGGCCATCCCCATCCAGTACCGGTCGCGGTCCGCGGCGGCGACGGCCGCGGTGACGCGCTCGTTCGGCTGGGCCTACAAGAACGACCTCACGCTCGGCTTCGATCTCTCCACCCAGAGCATCTCCACCTTCGATCTCTCCGCGCTCGATCTGCGGGCGCAGGCCGAGTTCGTCCGCCGGAACATCCCCGTGGCCGAGGACAGGGTCGGCCCGTCGCTCACTTGGCGCTCGTACGAGACCCGGTTTCACAGCATCACCGACGTGCTCACGTACGCGCTCCAGGAGGACTACCGCCTCGGGCACGTGCTGACCGCGAGCGTGTACCCTCTGCTGACCGCGATCGGCTCCGCGCGCAACGTGCTCGGCGGATCGGTCGGCGGCCAGTACACGCTGCCGATGGGCGACGGCCTCGCGCGCGCCTCGGTGGAGACGGGCGCGGAGTACCAGCTCGGGACCGACAAGCCCGCGTCGCGCGCCAACGACGACACCGTGACGGACGCGTCGGTGGTCGGCTCGCTCAAGCTCGTGTCGCCGAAGACGCCCGCCGGCCGCGTCGTCATGGACATCACCGCGAGCAACCGCTACCGCAACTACCTGAACCGCCAGAGCAGCCTCGGGGGCGAGGACCGGCTGCGCGGCTACCCGTCTTCTTTCTACGCGGGGAAGGATCTCATCGTGTACAACCTCGAGCTGCGGAGCCGTCCCATCCGGCTCCTGTCGATGCAGGTCGGGGCGGTCGCGTTCTACGACGTCGGAGACGCGATGAACGGCTTCGAGGTGGCGCGCGCGAAGCAGTCGACGGGGATCGGCCTGAGGACTTTGATCCCGTGGCTCAACCGCGTCGTGTTCCGCGTGGACCTCGGCGTGCCGCTGAACCGCCGGCAGTCGGCGTGCCCGACGGCGGGCGTGCCGTGCAAGATCGCTCCCGTGAACTTCTTCGTCGCGTTCGAGCAGGCGTTCGGGGTCGGGGGTATCTGAGAGATCAGTGCCACACGCCAGCAGACACGCTCCAGTTGAAGTAGCTGCGCGCCACGTCGATCGCTCCACCCACGCGGAGCGGCACCGCCTCGTCGAGGACGCCGAAGAGGTTCCAGGAGAAGATCCGCTGATCGAAGCCGAACGTCCCGTGAAGGCGCGGCGTCGACTGCGCGAAGCGGGTCGGCTCGTGGTACGTGCCGAGCCGGAGCTGTAGCCAGTCGGGGATCACCTCTCCCTCGAGGCCGAGCCGCGGTGTCACGCTGAAGGACTCCCCGGACCTGTCGACCGACTGCGAAAGGAACGACTCGAACCCGACGGCGTTCGCCGTCGTGCCCGTGAGGAGGAGCGCGGTGGACACGAGGAGCTTCCTGCGCGGCAGCGCCGCGTATCGTCGTCGGAGGACGCGGGCCTGCGCCGCCTTGATGGGCTCCTTGGCGTCGTGCACCTCGGCGGCGACCTCCTCCTCGGGCAGCGTGCGCGGATCCACGAAGCCCGGGTTCAGCGGGCGCGGCCCGATCTGCGTGGCGAGCCCGAGCTCGAGCTCCCACGGCAGCGAGATCCGGCTCGGCATGAACATGTTGCCGAGCTTGAGGTCCCCCTTGTCGTCGGCCGAGACCTTGCTGCCGGTGGCCGCCTTCCCCGAGACGGGGCTTCGCGCGGTGAAGCCGAGGCGAAACGGGGCCTTGTGAGGCGCCCACAGGAGCCCCCCCTCGACGCCCGCGCCCGCCATCGTGAGCAGCGGGGACTCCGCCTCGTTCTCGACGAGCGCCAGCAGCACGCCGCGGAGGCCGCCGCCCGCGTACAGTTGATGATCGAAGAACGCGTAGCTCGCGAGCAGGCGGCCGGTCGCGTAGCGCAGGCGCACCGAGCTGATCGTGTCGTTCGTTCCGGGAGGGTGTCCGAGGGAATACTGCTGGAACACGATGCTCGCGCCGATGCCGAGCGGGCCCTCCTGCACCAGCCCAGCCGGCGTCAGGACGAAGAAGTTGTCGTACTTGAAACCGGCCGTTCCGTTGTTGTCGAAGTCGTTCCCCTTGGCGCCGCGCGGGATCGTGTACCCCAGGATCGACCCGGGGAAGCTGACCCCCATCGCGATGTCCCAGTCGGTCTTCGCGTCCGAGTGAGGGGCGCGCACCGCCGCGGCGGCGGCGTTCGTCGACAGCGCTTCGGCGCCGATCGCGAGGGCGGCGTTTGCGCCCGCCAGGGCCGTGATGCGGCTGGAGGCGAGGACGGGGCCCTGGAAGAGGTCGACGGTGTACTCGCTCGTGGTG
Organism: Myxococcales bacterium; assembly: GCA_005777185.1. Lineage (GTDB taxonomy): Bacteria > Myxococcota_A > Polyangia > Polyangiales > Polyangiaceae > SXNL01. Next base: position 7,158 of record SXNL01000179.1, on the reverse strand, counting down.
ATGGGCAGCCCCTGGCCCGCGAGCGGATCGCCGGCGCGCGCCTCCCCGGACGCGACGAACAGCGCCGCGAGAAACCCCGCCTGGATCGACGCCCGCCGCACCGGCCTGTCCCGCCCCGGTCAGATCGCGCGCGCGATCTCGAACTCGTGGCCCTTCGAGCACCGCGCGTGCATTGCGGTGTCGGCCTGCTCCCGGGGGATCGTCACCTTCTCCCTGCACTTCGGGCATCGGAGCTCGACCGGATCGTCCTTCTTCGGCTCGTCGGACATGGTGCGGGGAGGGTAGCGCGTACGGGTCTTCCGTGCGGGGTTTTCTCGGCGCGCCCGATGTGCTGTGATCGCGTCGTGTCCCCGCTGCTCGAACGGATCGCCGGCCTGCGCGCGGTCATGGTGACGGGGAAGGGGGGGGTCGGGAAGACGACCGTGACGGCGACCCTCGCGCGGCTCCTCGCCGCGTCCGGCAAGCGCGTGCTCTGCGGAGAGATCGCGGCCGATCAGGAGACGTCGTCTCCGCTCATGGCCGCGCTCACGGGCGAGGGGACGTCGGCGATCGAGCCCGTCGAGGTGCTGCCTGGGATCGCGACGGTCGTGCTCCAGCCCACGCGCGGTCACCACGCGTTCCTGCGCGACAGCCTGAAGATCCACGTCCTCGCGAACGCCGCCATGCGGTCCCAGGTCATCCGGCGCTTCCTGCTCGCGGCCCCGACGTTCCCGGAGCTCGGCATCCTGTACCGCGTGCTCGAGCTCGAGCGCGAGCGGCTCCCGGGCGGACGTCACGTGTGGGACACGATCCTCCTCGACCTCCCGGCGACGGGCCACGCGCTCGCGCTCGCGCAGATACCGGCGTCGATCCTGCGCATCATCCCCGGCGGACCCATCGTCGAGGCCGTGAGGGAGGGGCTCCGCGTGCTGAGGGATCCGGCGCAGGCGGGCGCCGTCATCGTCACCCTCCCCGAGACGCTGCCGGTGAGCGAGGCGCTCGAGCTCGCGGCGGGGCTCGTCAAGCACGAGATCCCACTGGCGGGGTTCGTCCTCAACCGCGTCCCCGTGGATCCGTTCGACCCGGGGGAGCGGGAGGCCGTCCGCGCCCATGCCGCCACCGTCGGACCCCTCCTCGGGATGCGCTCGCTCGATCGCATCGAGCGCGCGCGCGGCCCTCGAGCGGCTGTCGCGCGGCATCTCCGTGCCATGGATCACCCTCGCGGAGGCGTGGGAGGAAGGGCCGGCGTTGCCCGTCCACCTGACGGAGATCCTCGGAGGTGACCCGTGACGGGTTCGCCGTCCCATCCGGAGCGGCCCGTCGACCTGCCCTTCGCGCGCGCGGGCCTCGCGTCGTTCCTCGAGCCGCTCGTCCGCGACAAGAGGGTCGTGGTGTGCTGTGGCGCAGGGGGCGTCGGCAAGACGACGACGAGCGCCGCGCTCGGCCTCGCGGGCGCCATGCTCGGGAGGAACGTGCTCGTCCTCACGATCGATCCGGCGCGGCGCCTCGCCGAGGCCATGGGCATCCCCGAGAGCGCGCGCGCGCCGTCGCCGATCCCTCCCGATCGCCTCGCCGCAGCTGGCGTGACGGGGCAGGGCACCCTCCACGCGTGGATGCTGAACCCCACGGTCGTGTTCGAGGGGATGGTCCGCCGCCTCGCGCACGACGAGGATCGCGTGCGTCTGATCCTCGCGAACCGGCTCTACCAGCACGTGTCCGAGCTCGTCGCCGGGATGCAGGAGTACACCGCGGCCGAGGCGCTCTACACGCTGGCCGAGGACAGGCGGTACGATCTCATCGTGCTCGACACGCCCCCGTCGCGGAACGCGCTCGAGTTCCTCGAGGCGCCGCGCAAGCTGGCCGGGTTCCTGGACGAGCGTGTCGTCGGCATGTTCCTGCCGTCGCGGGGGGCGCTGCGCGCGGCCGCCTCGTCCCTGATCTCGACGGTGTTCACGCGCATCTTCGGCGCCGGCTTCCACGAGGAGCTCCAGGAGTTCCTGGGCGCGTTCTCCGGCATGTTCGGAGGCATGCGCGCGCACGCCGAGGCCGTCCGCACGCTGCTCACATCCAGCGAGGCGACGTTCCTCCTGGTGACCAGCCCGGAGCCGTCCGCGCTCGCGGAGGCGCGCTTCTTCCACGCGAAGATCGACGAGCTCGGCGTGCCGTTTGGCGGGTACATCCTCAACCGGAGCTGGGCCCAGACCCGCGGCCTCAAGAACCCCGATCTCGTGCAGGTCGTGGGAACCTCCGGGCCCGTCGCGTCGGGCTGGAGCAAGCTGTCCGCGCTCGCGGACGACGAGCGCCGGCGCGCCGGGCGGGACCGGTCCCTGCTCGCCGATCTCCGCGGGAGAGGCACGGACGCGATCGCGACGCCGCACCTCGGCGGGGCGGTCGAGGATCTCAGCGGTCTGGTGGCGCTCGCCGGCGCGCTGGTGGGGCCCCTCGAGCAGGAATCGAGGACAAACCCCGCTACTTGAAATAGGATGCTGGCCGTATGGCCGAGCCGGTCGACTTCTACAAGCTGACCCGCGTTGTGCAGGACCGGTTCGTGCAGTCGGCGGGTTCTGCGTTCGCGCCGCGGCCCCTCGCCTTCCGCCCGGGCGGTCCCCCGTCCACCTACCTGTGGGTCGCCCTCACGGCCGCCTGCGTCGTGCTCCTGCTCGCGCTGTGGACCATCGGCTTCGGCGACCTCGGCAGCTCCGCCGCGATCCACGGCGTGTTCGTGGTGCTCGCGTACGTGCTCGTCGTGTTCGGCGCCGCCTACGGCGTGGTGTCGTTCCTCGCCCACAAGGGGCGGGAGAGGCGCTTCCCGTACCGCGTCGGGGTGTACGTGTTCCCCCTGTGCGTGGTCGACGCCCGCACGAAGCGGCTCCTGGTCCACCCGATCGGGGACGTCTCGTCGATCGAGCAGCGCGGCGACGCGGTCCACCTGACGGTCGCGGGCGACGCGCTCGTGCTACCGAGCGCGCCCGGGGCGGCGCGCGCGATCCTGGAGGCGAAGGCCGAAGCGCCCGGCGTGCTCGAGCGCGGAGATCCCAACGAGATCATCGAGCTCGATCCCCTCCACAACCCTCGATTCTCGAGCCCCGTCGGGCCCCAGGACTCGTACCGCGAGACGACGCCGGGCTGGGCACGCCTCACCTGGGCGATCCCCCTCGCCTTGGCCGTCGTGCTCGGTCCGGCCACGTGGGCGATCCGCAACTCGATCTCCGACGGGCGTATGTACGCGCGGGCGGAGGCGGCGAACGACGTGGACTCCTACACGGCCTACCTGGTCCGTGGCTACCGGAGGGCGGACGAGGTCCGCTCGACGAGGCTGCCGCGCGCCGAGCTGCAGATCGCGATCGCGGCCGGGACGCCGGACGCGCTGCTCGCGTTCCGGGAGGAGCACCCCCGCTCGAACATCGGCGACGAGGTCGACATCGCGCTCCGCAGCGCCATGCTCGCCGAGCTCGAACGCGCGAAGGCGAAGCAGACCAAGGCGGCCCTGGACGAGTTCGCCCGGAAGTACCCGACGCACGGCATCGGCCCCGAGCTGTCGGCCGCCGTCCACGCCGTCTACGCGCGCGCGCTCGACGCCTACAAGGCGAAGGCGGCCCCCGCCTCGGGCAAGGAGCGCTCCGTCCTGCCCACGATCGAGCGCCTCTTCGCGTACGCCGAGAAGGAGGGCGGCAAGGTGGAGATCCGCTTCCGGCGTCGCCCGCTCCGGTCGCTTCACCAGGCCGACGACTTCATCGCGAAGACCCCCTCGTACACGGGCGAGATCTCGCACCCGTCGAGGCACTTCGACGCGAAGAAGCAGGGCCGCCGCGAGGAGGCCCTCACGAAGGATCTGGCCGAGGCCTTCCGCGGCATCGCGCCCGAGCTGCTCGTGTTCACGAAGGGGGAAGAGGTCGGAGACGCGAAGACGTTCTCCATACCCACCCTGCTCATCACGCACGGCCCGGACTGGTCGACCCACTCGTACGAGAGCGAGAACCCGCGCGGGACGTACGTGGGCCTCTACTTCATCTACGAGGTCGAGCTCGTCGTCCCCGGGGATCCGGAGCCGTTCAAGTGGGCGCCGCCTCAGCTCTTTCGGCACGCGGCCCTGAGCGTCCTCCGGGAGAACGAGCAAGGGAACGAGGACAAGGTGTACGAGGAGATGAACCGGACCGCGACGCAGATCTTCCAGGGGAAGCTCCTGGGCCTGTTCTTCGCGGACAGCAAGAGAAAGTAGGAGAAGACCGTGCGCATCACTCCGCTCGCCACACCGCTCGCCACCGCCGCGGCGCTCTTCGTCGTCACCGCCGGGGCGTGCTCGTCGCCGACGTCGGCGTCGCGTCCCTGCAACGAGAACCCGTTCAACTGCGGAGCGGGCACCACGTGCTGGCTGGACGCGTCGAAGAGCTACGCTTGCCTGCCCGTGGGCGCGGCCAAGAAGGGGGAGGCGTGCTCGGCCACCCTCGGACCCCAGGCGCCATGCGGAGAGGGGCTCATCTGTTTCGCCACGGGCGCCACAGGCGTCTGCACCCCGTACTGCGACAACGCCATCCCGGGTCGCGCCTGCGCGGGTGGCGAGTCGTGCCTGGCGGCGCAGTTCCTCGAGCGCGACGCGAAGACGGGGCAGCTCGTGAGCGTCGGAGGCAGGATCTCCATCTGCGCGGCTTCCGGCTCGGGCTCCGCGGACGCAGGAGTGGTCGCGGACGCGAAGGCCGACTGAGGGCGGTCTGCGCGGCCCTACACCTGCAGCAGCACGCAGCGGGCCGGCTTCGCCAGGACGCGGGCGACCGCGTCGCCGTACATCGCGACCTGGCGCGCGTAGGCGCCGAGGTGGCGGTCGATCTCCTGGTCCGTCTTGAAGTCGACGACGACGATTCCACCGTCGTCCTCGTAGACGAGGTCGATCACACCCTCCGTGATGGCCCCGTCGGGATCCCGCGTGCTGACCGGAGCCTCCCGCCACACGCGACGCGCGCGCCGGGCCGCCGTGAGGACCGGGTGCTCGAGCGCGACCGCAACGGCCTCTGTCGCCGCGGTGACCTCCTCCCGCGACGCCCCGAGCACGCGCCCCTGCACGCTCGCCATGCGCTCGATCGCCCCGCGGCTCGCCTCGAGCGCGATCTCCGCGAGGATCGCGTGCACGAGCACGCCGAAGCGCTTCCCGCCGGGGCGGGTCACGCGGTCGACGCCCGTCCGCTCGATCCGGACGCCGGTGGTGTCGATGGCCAGGTCACCCTCGCGGCGCTCGGTCACCGTACGCACTCGAAGGCCGGGCTCGGCCCCCTCCGTGCGCAGGCGTTCGAGCCGTGTCGTCCACGCGAGATGCGCGTCCTCGCCCTCCTTCGCCGCGACGCCGGAGTCGTCCGCCGCCAGGATCAGCTGCTGGCGGAGGCCGGTCGTGTCCTCCTTCTGCAGCTCCAGCACGGAGGGATCCCACCACACGACCTTGTGCGCCTCGAACGCGTACTCCCCGGGTGAGACAGCGTTCGCCTGGGCGAACGCGTCGACCTTCGGGGGCCGGTACGAGACCGTGTCCCGGCCGAACGGAGGGCAGCGGATGTGCGCGACCGGCGCGCGGCCGGGCCTGGGGTACACCACGCGGTGGAGCGGGTCGACCCAGCCCTCGACCCGCCCGTCGCCCACGACGGGGACGACGAGCAACTCCCGAGCGCGCGTGGCCGCCACGTAGAGGACGCGGAGAGCCTCGTGCCCCTCCTGCTCGAGCACACGCGCACCGTTCTCTGCGAGCTCGTGGGGCACGCACCGCGCGAGCGTGGTGACGGAGAGCCCCCGGGTCGCGTCGACGAAGTGCGACGGCTCGCGCGGCGAGGCGGGAGCCGCGAGATCCGCGAGGACGACGACGGGGAACTCGAGGCCCTTCGCCTTGTGCACGGTCATGATCCGCACACCCTCGGTGCCCTCCTCGACCGCCGGAGCCTCGCCGGCCCCCCCGCGCTCGGCGTCCTCCTCGAGCTTGCGGACGAACGCGCGGAACGACGTCGCCCGCGAGGCCTCGAACCGGCGCGCCAGGTCCATGACGCGGACCACGTTGACGAGCGCCTGCTCGCCCGCCGGCCAGATCGCGACGCCCGCGTGCGCGCGTGTGGCGTCGAGGAAGAGGCGGATCGTGTCGGCGATGGGGCGGCGGTTGCGGCGCTTGTGGAGCTCGCGCAGGAGCTCGAGGGCGCCGGCGACCGGCCGCAGGAGCTCGGAGAGCGCGCCAGGGTCGGGGGGCGAAAGGGGGTTGAGCGCGCGCCCCGCGCGGAAGGCGAGGAGCTGATCGTCGCCGAGGGCGAGGAAGGGGCCGCGGAGCGTGGCGTAGACCGAGTGCTCGTCGTCGGGCCACTCGATCGCCTGGAGCGCACAGCGGAGCGCGATGACCTCCTCGCGCTCGTGGAAGCTCTTGCCGCCCACGAGGACGTGGGGCAGGCGCCGCTGCTCCATCGCCCGGACGTAGGGTCGGGTGAGGTCGTCGCTCCCGCTCACGAGCCGCTTGAACAGCAGGCACACGTGCCGGGTCGCGATGGGCACGCGCTCTCCCGCCTCGGCGACCGTCCAGCCGCTCTTCCGGACGACCCAGTCGATCCACGCGCCCACGGCGTCGGCGAGCGAGTCGCTGGCGTAGTAGCCGCTCAGCTTTCCCGTCTTCTCCGAGTACGGGCGTGGCGCGGGGAGCGCGATCAGCGTGGGGTGGTCCGGCGGCTCGGGCTGGAAAGGGGAGAGCCCGACGTAGCGGGCCTGCCCGCCCTCGCCCGTCATGAGCGGCTCGAACGCGGCGTCGATCGCGCGCTGGATCGAGGGCGCGCCCCGGAAGCTGGTCGTGAGGTGCACGAGCTTCGCGCCGTTCGCGACGAGGCGCTGCTTGACGGCCTCGTACAGGGCGACGTCGGCGCGGCGGAAGCGGTAGATCGACTGCTTGGGATCCCCCACGACGAAGAGCTTGCCCGGAGTGACCTCGACCTTCGACGCGTCGCGCTCCCGGCCGTCGTAGATTGGCTCAGGATCCGTCACATCCAGCGCGGCGTATGCAATCTGCCCGTTATGCAATGCAGCGTACAGCGCCTGCGGATCCACAATTGGCCCGCGCGCGGTATTGATGAGAATTGCGCTGCGCTTCATCAATGCAAACTGCGGCGCGCCAATCATTTGGCGTGTTTGCGGATTGAGCGGCGTGTGCAGCGTGATGAAGTCCGACTC
>SXNL01000178.1 GCA_005777185.1 Myxococcales bacterium | reverse complement strand
CGGTCAGGTCAGGAGCTTCGCCAGCCAGTCTGGATGGAACGACAGGCCGGCGAACCCGGCGACGCCGAGGGCCGTCCCGAACAGCGCGAAGACCGAGGCGACGACGAATAGCCACCTCTTCTGCGTGAGCGCCGTCACGCCGAGGAGCGCGATGGATATCGAGATCGTCGCCTCCGCCATGTCGAACTGGTCGTCGCGGACGTTCATGCGGTCGTACTCCTGCTCCAGGCCCTCCGCGCCGCGCTTGATGTCCTCCTTCTCCTTCTCGTAGCGGGCCGTCCGCTCCCGGTACGTCTGTATCCTCGCGTCGATCGCGGGCCTCGCCTCGGCGGGCGCGAGGTCGCGTTGCGCGCCGAGGGTCTCGATCATGGACTCGGCGACCACCTGCTTCGTGCTCTTCGCCTGGTAGTACGCCCACTGGTCCACCGCCTTGGCCTGGGTCTGCGCCATGCCCTGGACGATGTTTCCGTCCTTGACGTTGCACAGGGCCATGAAGGTGGCGGCGACGGCGACCACGAGCGCGACGGCCGTGTTGAGCTTCGACTTCGCCTCCTCGGCTCGCTCCACGGCCTCGCCGACTGCCTCCGAGACATCGCTCATCGTGTCCTCCTGACGCGAGATTCGCAGGACCATGAAAGGTCCGCCACAAGATTTCTCCGGCGCGTGATGGAGGCGTCAGACCCCGGGCACCTGGGTCGCCGCCGCCGCTGACGCCGCCGGACGGACCGCCGCCCTCGACACCTCGCGCTCGCGTACGAAGACCGGCACCCCACCGCGCGGCGCGTGGGTGAAGCCACGGAGAACCGTGCGCGCGGGTCGCCGGTCCTCGGGCTCGAGCTCGACCCTGGCGAGGATCGCCGAGAGCACGACGCGCATCTCGAAGAGCGCGAAGGCCATCCCGATGCAGCGGCGGATCCCGCCGCCGAAGGGGAGGAATGCGTAGGGATCGGGCTTCTTGCCGAGGAAGCGCTCGGGGCGGAACTCGTCCGGATCGGGGTAGAGGTCGGGCTGGCGGTGGGTGAGCCACACCGCCGGGACGAGGAGCGTCCCCGCCTCGACGCGGTGGCCGGCGACGACCGTGTCCCTCTTCAGGCGGCGCGCGACGGCGGGGACGACCGGATGGAGGCGCAGGGCCTCCTTGATCGTGGCGTCGACGTACGGCAGGCGGTCGCGATCGACGGCGCCGTCGATCTCGGCCCGTAGCCGGTGGAGGACGCGTGGGTTGCGGAGGATCACGTCGAAGGTCCACGACAGCTCCGTCGCCGTGGTCTCGTGGCCCGCGGCGAGGAGCGTCATGAGCTCGTCGCGCAGCTCCGCATCCGTCATGGGTTGGCCATCCTCGTCGCGCGCGTCGAGGAGCAGCGACATCACGTCCTCGCGGCGGGCGCCTTCCCTGCGCCGGCGCGCGATCTCGTCGTAGATCACGGCGTCGACGCACCTTCGGGCGGCGTCGAAGCGCGCCCAGGGCGACAGCCCGAGGAGATCGTGCTGAAACGCCGGCAGGGAGGCGAACATGCTGAAGGGCTTCGCGACTTGCTCGAGGAGCCCGAGCATCGCGGCGCGCAGCTCGTCGAGGCGCTCGCCCTCCTCGACGCCGAACACGGCGCGCAGGATGACCTCCAGGGTGATCTTCTGCATCTCGGCGTGGAGGACGATGCGCCTCGCCCCGCGGGGAGCCCGAGGCGGCCTCCCGGCCCCCTCGCGACCTGGCGCGGCCCGGAGCCAGCCGTCGATCGCGCGCTCCGTGATCTCGCGCATCACGCGGCCGTACGCGGTCATGCGCTCGCCGTGGAAGGGCGGGGTGAGGAGGCGCCGCTGCCGGAGGTGCTCGGCGCCGTCGAGGAGAAGCACGCTGCGCGAGCCGACGAGCGGACCGAGCGCGACGTTGGCCTCGCCGGCGCGGAGGTCGTCCGGGTCGCCCGTGAAGACGCGCTTGATCTCCTCGGGGCGGACCACGCACACCTCGGGACCGAACACGACCGTGGTGAGCTTGAAGACGTCGCCGTGACGGCGGTGGCAGTCGGCGAGGTACCCCTCCGGCCTGGCGAGGTAGAGCAGCGTCTGCACGATCGCGGGCGAGCGAGGACCGGGGACGCGGCTCATGGCCCCGATTGTACCACCTCGGTCGTGCGGCGCCCGGGATCGAAGCGGAGCGATACGCTCGTGTCCGCGCTCGTGACGACGCTGCCGACCATGGCTAGCGATGTCGCGCGAACCACGTACGCGTGCGCGCCGGCGGGGAGCGTCACGAGGACGGCCCTGCCCGGGCGCAGGTCGGTCCGAGCGACGGCGGTCCCGGTCGACACGTACAGCGACGCGGGCTCGGTCGTCTGGGCGAGGATCGCGCCGAGCGGATCGTCCTCCTCGGTGCGGGGGCGCCGCACGCGGTCGACGACACCCGCCTCGCAGGGCTCCGGCAGGAGGAGGATCGCCTGCGCGTCGCCTGTCGGGAGCAGAACGGGCTCCCTCGCGACGAGCGCCGTGGCGGCCCGATCCGCGTCGGCGCGCTGTCCCACGACGTGCACGGTCACGACGCGCGCGTCCTCGGGGAGCACGGCCGCCAGAGCCCCGGGCTCGAGATGGGCCTGCCCCCACGCGAGCGCGACGCGCGCGGGCGCCGTCCGGCGGGAGAGCGCCTGGCGCATGACCATGCCGCAGTGGAGCTCGCGCGCCCGCAGCTTGGCGTCCTCGGGGAGGTGGCTCTTGTCGAGGAGGGCTCGCGGCGCGTCGCAGCCGCGAAGCGTGATCGTGCGCGCGCGCGCGGCGGCGGCGACGGCAAGGACACCGTCGACGTAGCCGAACTTCCACGCGGCGTAGTCGTGCAGCTCCTGGGCCGCCTCGAGCGCGGCGAAGTCGCGGGCGGAGCCCGTGTCGAGCCAGCGTGCGAGGGCCGCGTCGTCGCCCGCCTGGTCCGCGGGCGGCGCGCCGTCCCAGCGGCCGCCGCCCCGCATCTGCTCGAGGAACACGTGCGTCAGGCCGGGGACGCCTCCCGGTCCGATCAGGCGGCGGACCGCGTCCATCTGACCTGCGGAGTCGTGGTGGACTCCGAACAGGAGGTAGCTCCCCTTCCCTCCCCCTCCGCCGAGGGCGCGATCCAGCCACGCCGCGATCTGCGGCCAGCCCACCGCGATCGCCCCGTGGCCGCGGAGGCCGGGGTGCGAGCGGATCGCCGCGGCGTCGAGCTCCGGAGCGCGCGACACCGAGGGAGCTCGCCGGGAGAGACGTGAGCGGGCGAGGCTCACCTCCGCGGCGTTCGCGGGGAAGGCCCCCCAGCCCTCGCCGCGCGGAGGAGGCGCCGGGCGCGCGCAACCGATGACGACCACGGCGCCCAGCACGAGCATGGGCAGCCGCGGCTGAAGCGCTTCAGCCCGGTGTGCGCGGCGACGCCGGAACGGGGGTAGGAGCATCGGTATTACCGGTTCGTCCACTCCGCCGTGATCACGCCGTAGAACGGGAAGGGCTGGGCGTCGTCGACGCGCACGGACTGCCCCGCCGGCGTCGCCGTGACCGGCGGGCCGGACAGCGCGTCGGCGCACGCGGCCTCGGGATCCAGCGCGAGACGGGCCTTGCCGGCGTCCGTGGAGAGATTGTCGCCGATGAGCTTGCGAAGATCGATCGGCTTGCCCACGGACGCCGCGAGGATCTCGTTCACCGACTTCCACGGCAAGGAGCAGCTCCGGATCGCCACGTCGACCGGGCGGTACGCGCCGGGCGCGGCGTGGACACGGGCGCAGCCGGTCGTGGCGTCCGGCGTGATGGTGACCTCCGCGCCGCGACGGACCACGACGTCGTGCCGCACCTCGAGGGTCTTCTCCTTCGGCCCCGGGGCGCACACCACGAAGTCCGCGGGGGCGGCGCGCGCCGCGTCGACCAGCTCGAGCGAACGCAGGCGGTCGACCGCGCCGGTGTCGAGGCCGATCACCTGCTGCACGAGGACCCGCGGGAACGGCCTCACGGTGCCGAGCCGCGCCTGATCGTCGACGAGCCCGAGCTTCGTCGCGTCGAGGGCGAACAGCTCGGTGTCGCGGTAGGGGTTGTAGAACATCCGCGTGGTGGCGCGGGAGCCTTCGGTGTGCGTCCACGCGAGGAAGGTCGTCGTGTGGATCTCGGTGCCATGATCCGCGTGGCGACAGTCCACGACGAAGCGCCCCATCGCGAGCACACGATCGCCCGGCTGCGGTTCGTCGAAGCCCGGCTGGAACCCCGCGTGGTCCAGCGCGCGATCGGCGGACGCGCGGTACAGCTCGCCCGTCGGGGGGCCCGGCGCCCGCGGCAAGTGCGGCACGAGGCCGCTCGAGAGGCCCGCGCGGACCTGGCCGTCCGCGAGCTCGCCCGCATCGGCGCCGAGGCGACGCGCGAGCGGCGCGAACGGTGGATCGAGATCGACGACCATCCCGAGGTCGTCCCCGAACACGTGGTTCATGGGGAGGCTGCCGGCGACCCGCCCGGCGGACGCCACGGCGCCGCTCGCCATGATCGACTTGCCTCCCTCCACCGTGTCGCCCCACTCCTTCATCACCCTGGCCGCGAGCGGGGACGTGTCGGCGAGCTCCGCGAGGTAGAGCGCCGTGTCGGATCCGCACGTCACGACGAGGTCGATGTCGAGTGCCGGCCCGTTCGCCGCCTCCGCCGCTCCCTTCACCCAGGCGATCGACGGCGGGGGCGCGGAGGATGCAGAGGCGGGCACGACGCTCGAGCACGCCACCGGTAGACCGGCGAGCAGGACGGCGAAGGCACGAGGGAGCGCGCGAGCGCACGAGCGCGGCATGGCCCCACGCCATACCGCGACCGCCAGCCGGTTGCGAGCGGAACCGCCCCGGGGAGCGCCAGGGCGCTCGCGGCCCGTCGCACACGCGGGCGATCACATGTCGCGGATGATCGGCAGGAGATCCATCGCGGAGATCACGCCGATCATCTTCCCCTTCCGGGTGACGAACACACGGTGGATCCGGCCCGTGATCATCGCCTCGGCGACCTCCTGGACCGGGGCGTCCTCCTCGACGCTGAACACGACGGGCGTCATGAGATCCTGGACCGTGGTCTCGGCGGGCGCGTCGACGTGGAAGGCGCGCATCTCCTCGCGGGCCATGGTGCGGTCGAGCCCGGCTCGATAGTAGGCGGGGACCTCCCGGGAGGCGGGCAGAGCGCCGTTACGGGCGACGTCCGTCAGGGATACGACGCCGACCGGCCGATGGTCGTCGGCGACGACGGGCGCGCCGGAGATGGAGTGGTCGACGAGGAAATCGAGGAGCCGCTCCATCGGCCAGTCGAGGCCCACGGAGAGGACGTCACGGGTCATCACCTGCGATGCGGTCAGTTTCACGGTGTCACCTCACGGCTGCCTTCATGCAAGGAGCGGCCCGAGTGCCCGACGGCGCGCCGACCGTTCGCGCGCCGGCCGCTCGCACGCACGGATCGTCGTCGCCCGGCTGGCGAGCCGCGGACGGTGCGCGCGCACGCAAGGGTTGCACACGGGCGGAGCCCGGGGATATGACGCGAGAGCGATGTCCGACGAGACGAAGCCCGCGGCCGGCGAGCCGCACGTCGACCGCGAGCTTCTCCTGACCGAGCTGCGCGAGGGCCGCATGGACACGCGGATCTTCTTCCAGCTGGTGGTGGGGTGGTTCACGTTCTTCCTGTCCGTGATGCTCGCCGCCATCGCATGGACCGCCAGGGCCGCGAGCGAGAACCTCAAGAACCACCAGACGATCGTCGTCGTGTCGACGTTCTTCGTGGCGCAGATCGTGCTCGGCCTGGTCGTCTGCGTCGTCGTGCGCCGGTATCTGACGCGCGCGACAGCGGCGCGCGCGCGCATCGAGGCCGCGATCACCAGCCCGACGCCGACCCGCGTCACGCCGGCGGACCTCGACGTGTCGAACAGCTTCATGCGGCACGTGCTCGTGGTCATGATGGTCACGCTCGCGGTCTACGCGGTGGCGTGGCTGGTGTTGCCGCACGTCGTGTAGTCAGAGCGTCTTCAGGTACTCGAGCACGCTCGCGCGATCCTCGTCGCCCAGCCTGTCGCCGAAGGTGTGGCCGGCGTTGCCGTAGCCGGGGCGCGTCGTGTCGTACAGCTCGGCCTTCTTCTTCCCGTCGGACTCGCCGTCCTTGCCGTGATCCACGACCGTGAAGTTCCACCCGATACCCACCTGGTCGAGGTCGCTGGAGTCGAAGGTTCGCGTCCAGTAACGGGGCCGCTTGGTGCTGTCGAGGAGGGCGGCGATCGTGGGTACGCTCCCGTTGTGGAGGAACGGCGCCGTCGCCCAGATCCCGTCGAGCGGGGGCGCGACGTAGCCCTGCTGGGGCTCGAGGCGCGCGGTCTGGCCGAAGAAGCTCTGGTTGTGCCACTCCACGAACGGCCCCGCGAACTGGGCGGTCCCCGACGCGAGGAGGCCGTCGGTGCCGATCTCGGGGAGCGAGATCAGCCGGTTGGGGTACGAGCCGCCCGCGCCGTGCGTGCCGTGGCAACGCGAGCACGTCGCGTCGAACACGGTCTTGCCACGGGCGGCCTTGGCCTGGTCGATCGGGAACGGGTACTTCGGCGGCGCGAGGCTCGCGATGTACGCGCGCACGTCGCCGAACCACGCGTCGATCGCCTCGGCCTCGGCCACCGACGAGATGCAGAGGATGGACGCCGTCATCATGTGGCGCGCATGGTCGCCGCGGCCGGCGGACACGTAGAACATCGTGTTCTTCTTCGCCATGCGCCACCAGGGCGGCACGTCGACGGGGAGATCCTGGGGCGGAGGGACGGGGAGCGCGGGCTGGGTGAGCCATGCGAGCGTCTTCCGATCGTGGTGCGCGAAAAGGGTCGCAGTGAACGCGTCGGCCGGGTTCGGGCCGCGCGTGTCGAGGTGGTTGTAGGGTGCGACCACCGTCACCCTCTCCTTCCATTTCTGCCACTCGGCGATCTCCTTGGGATCGGTGAGCAGGAGCCCGACGGCCTCGAAGATCTGCTTCTGCTGGGCCACGGGCGAGGTGAAGTCGCCAGCCGCGTCGCCGAGGCCCACGACGAGCTTCCCCTGCAGGCGACCCGCGTGGCAGGAGAGGCAGTTGGACGTGACGAGCGCCACGCCCTCCTTGGTCGTGTACGCCGTGAAGTTGTACGGGAGCGCGGCGCTGGCGGGATCGCGATCGGGGAGGCGGCTGTCGGCGGGCGCGGCCGAGAAGACGCGATCGTAGGCGCTCCGGGGGATGCCGCAGGGTACGTAGGGTGCGTTGACGAGCGCCTGGTACCCCTTCTTCGGGTCGCCCGCACGCTGCGGCTCCGCGGGGAGGGTCACGACCGGGTAGGACGGCGGGGCGGCGTCCGCGGGGGCGGCGTCCGCGGCCGCGCCACCGTCGCCGGAGGGCGTGGCGCCGGGCGCGGTCGACTTGCTGCCGCAAGCCGCTGCCAGCGCCCCCCACGCGACGAGCGCGAGCGGGAGGAGCGCGCCACGGGGACCTGCGGCCACGAACATGGGTGAACGCATAGCACACGGTCGGCATGGGGCACGCCGAGCCGAAGCCGGGGAGCGCCCTGGCCCGCCCCGGGCCCGCCTAGTACCCGCTGTCCTCTTCTTTTTCCTCGGCGTCGTCGTCGTCGTCGTCGGCGTCGTCGTCGTCGTCGTCGTCCTCGAAGTCGTCGTCGTCGTAGTCCTCGGGAAACTCGTCGTCGTCCGTCGTCTCCTCGCCGCCAGGGGCGGGCTTCACGGCGTCGTCGTCCGTCGTCTCCTCGCCGCCAGGGGCGGGCTTCACGGCGTCGTCGTCCGTCGTCTCCTCGCCGCCAGGGGCGGGCTTCACGGCGTCGTCGTGCGCCGCGGCGTCGTCGGTGACGGCAGGCGGCTCCCCGGGCGCGGGCTCGCCAGCCTCGCCCTCGGCCTCCCTGCGCAGGTAGGCGTCCTCGACGCCCTCGCCGGTCTCGTCCTCGTACACCCGGCGTGAGTCGTCGGACAGATCTGTGAACTCCTTCAGCGTCGGGAGATCCTTCAGTGACTTCAGCCCGAAGAGCTCGAGGAACTCGGCGGTCGTGCCGTAGAGGATGGGTCGACCCGGCTCGTCCTTCTTGCCGAGGATCCTCACGAGATCGCGCTCGAGCAGCAGCTTGAGAACAGGCCCGCAGTCGACACCCCGGATCTCGTCCACCTCCGGCCGCGTGATCGGCTGCCGGTAGGCCACGATCGCGAGCGTCTCGACTTGCGCGCGCGAGAGGCGCACCGGCTTCTTGCCCGTGACGTCGCGCACGAACGGCGCGTAGACGGCCGCCGTGCGGAAGAGCCAGCCCCCCGCGACCTCGTCGAGGTGGACGCCGCGGAGCGAGTACTCCGCGCGTAGCTCCCCGAGGAGCGGCCTCACCTCCTGGACGGGCGCAGAAGCGGCGCGCGCGATCTCGCCCGTCTTCATGGGCGCATCGGCGACGAAGACGATGGCCTCGAGGAGCCCCTTGAGGTGAGCGCGGGCCACGGCGCGATCCGCCACGTCGCGACCAGCCATGTCGCGACCAGCCACGTCGCGACCCGAGAGCGCCACGGTCTCGGCGGCGTCGTCGACGACTCCGCCGTCCTGCTCGTCGTCACCCTGAACGGACAGGTCGCCCTCGTCCTCCGCGTCCGCCCCAGAGGCGTCGAGCGTCTGCGCGGCGGAGCCGTTCTCGCGCGCGGCGCGGATGCGATCGAGCGCGCGGCTCATGTCGTCGGGGAGAAACGTCTGCGTGGGGCCCTCGAGATCGTCACGCCCGGGGAGCCGGAAGAGATCCCCGGAGAGGTTCACGGTCATCTCGAGATCCTCCGGGATGTTCGAGATGACGGGATCGTCGGTCGGCATCGGCGGGAACAGGCCCGACGACGGCGGCTCGCTCTCCTGCATCCTGGCGGGATCCGCGGCGGGCACCGGCTCGGGCTCGGCCGCGGGCGCCTGGGGCGTCGCCTTTCGCGAGACCTTCCGGGCCTTCGCGCCTGACCCCTTGGCGGCCGCGGGCTTCGACGGCCTCTCCGCCTTCTTGCCGCCCTTCTGCTTCTTGTCTTCCTTGTCTTCGCGCTCTGTCACGGGGGCTCCACCTGGTCTGTCCGCTCGACGCCGGGATCGGCGGGCCCGGTCGCCATCTCGACGAGGAGGGGGGCGTCCGGGCCTTCCTGCGAGAGCCGCGTCATCTTGAGGCGGGTCATCTCGAGGAGCGCCAGGAACGTTATCACGAGCTCGGAGCGCGTCGCGCCCTCGGAGAACAGCTCGTCGAAGGCCACCCTGGGCCGGACGCGCAGGAGATCGGCGAGCTCGTGGATGCGATCGTTGATGGAGATCCGATCGGCGACGACGTCGTGCGAGATGCGTACCTTGGTGCGAGCGAGCACCGCCCCGAACGCCTCGACCAGCCGGAACAGCGGGATCTCCGCGAGGGGCGCCGGGCCCGGGTCCGCGTCGCCCGCCGGCGCGCCGCGTAGGAACACGTCACGCCCGGCCACGCCGCGCGCCTGGAGCTCCTCGCCCGCCTTCTTGTACTTCTGGTACTCGAGGAGCCGGCGGATGAGGGCCTCGCGCGGATCCTCCTCGAGCTCGCCGATCGTGTCGTCCTCCTGGCCCGGGGGGGGAGCCGGGAGGAGCATCTTCGACTTGATGTGCGCAAGGGTCGCCGCCATGACGAGGTAGTCGGCGGCGAGGTCGAGGTCCATCAGCGTCATGACCGCGATGTACTCGAGGTACTTCTCGGTCACGAACGCGATGGGGATGTCGAGGATGTCGAGCTCGTGCTTCTGGCAGAGGTAGAGGAGGAGGTCGAGCGGACCCTCGAAGCCTCCGTCGGGGAGGCGGACGTGGTAGGCGCGCTCGCCTGCGTCGATGGTCTCGGGCTCGGACACGGTGCCCCTTCTACTTGCCCGGGGCACAAAGACAAGGGTGCCGGACGGCTGAACAGACGAAGGCGGCGGCGTAGCGTGCCGCGGCGCCCCCGAGCGTGCGCGAGCCGGCGGCATGTTCCACCTTCACGCCTTCCGCGAGCCAGGCGGCTATACTGGGCCGGACGCCGACATGACACACGATCCCACCGACCCGAGCGCTCGCAGGATCGCCACCTGCCTCCTCTGCGAGGCGTGCTGCGGCATCACGGTCGAGACGGACGGCGTTCGCCCCCTCGCCGTGCGAGGCGATCCCGACGATCCCATGAGCCAGGGGTTCGTCTGCCCGAAGGTCGTCGGTATGAAGGAGCTCCACGAGGATCCCGATCGGCTGCGCACGCCGCTCGTACGGGAGGCGGGTGACCCGCCCGGGCGCTTCCGCGAGGCCTCCTGGGAAGAGGCCGCCCTTCGCGCCGCCGAGGGCTTGCGACGCGTGCGCCGCGCGCACGGCAGGGACGCGATCGCCGTCTACCAGGGCAACCCGACGGCGCACAACCTCGGGCTCCTCACCTTCGGGCAGCTCGTCATGCGCCGCCTCGGGACGAAGAACTTGTATTCTGCATCCACCACGGATCAGGTCCCCCACATGCTCGCCGCGCACGAGATGTTCGGGAGCCCGGTCCTCATGCCCGTGCCCGACGTCGACCGGACGACGCACTGGCTCATCGTGGGCGCGAACCCGGCCGTCAGCAACGGGAGTCTCATGACGGCCCCCGACGTCCGGCGCCGCATCGAGGGCATTCGCGCGCGCGGGGGAACCATCACCGTCGTCGATCCGCGCCGCACCGAGACGGCCGCGCTCGCAGACCGCCACGTGTTCGTGCGGCCAGGAGCGGACCCGCTCCTCTTCTTCGCGCTGCTCCACACCGTCTTCCACGAGGGGCTGGCCCGTCCGGGACCCCACCTCTCGGGGCTGTCGCGCCTCCGCGAGCTCACGGACGGCTTCGCGCCCGAGCACGTCGCGCAGGCGACGGGCGTGGCCGCCGAGATCACGCAAGACCTCGCGCGCGCGTTCTGCCGCGCCGAGCGCGCCGCCGTCTACGTGCGGGTCGGCACGTGCCACCAGGAGCACGCGACGCTCGCGTCCTGGCTCGCGTACGCGCTCGCGGCCGTCACCGGGAACCTCGACCGCCCGGGTGGGCTCATGTGGACGACGCCCGCGATCGACCTCTCCCTCGTGGCGCGCCTCCTCGGCCTCGAGGGGCACGGCCGCTTCTCGAGCCGCGTCCGCGCGCGTCCGGAGGTGGCGGGCGAGCTTCCCGTGGCGGTACTCGCGGAGGAGATCGAGACGCCGGGACCCGGCCAGGTGCGCGCGCTCCTCACCGCCGCGGGCAACCCCGTGCTCTCCGCCCCCAACGGGCGGCGCATCGATCGGGCGCTCGCCTCGCTCGAGCACATGGTGTCCGTGGACGCGTACATCAACGAGACGACGCGCCACGCGCACGTCATCCTCCCGCCGTGCTCGCCGCTCGAGCGTGCGCACTTCGACCTTGCGCTCAACGCCTTCGCCGTGCGGAACACGGCGAAATGGGTGGACCCGCCGCTCGAGCGCACGTCGGGCGCGCGCGACGACGGGGAGATCTTCGTGGACCTCGGTCTCCGTCTCCGGCTCGGGGGAGGCCGGAATGGCGTCCGCGGCGTCGCGCGCCGCGCGCTCTCCCGCGTCGCCCTGCGCGTGGGCGCGAAGGGGCTCGTCGGTCTCGGCCTCCGGCTCGGCCCGCACGGCATCGGCCGCGGCGGGCTCTCGCTCGCGGGCCTCCGCAAGCACCCGCACGGGCTCGATCTCGGACCGCTCGAGCCGCGGCTCCCGGGCGTGCTCTCCACGGCGAGCCGCCACGTGGAGCTCGCGCCCGAGTCGTTCGTCCGTGAGGTCCCGGCCCTCCGCATGCTCCTCGAGCGCCCCAGGCCACCGGGCCTCGTCCTCATCGGCCGCCGGGAGCTACGGAGCAACAACTCGTGGCTCCACAACGCGCGGGCGCTCGTGAAGGGGCCCCGGCGCGGAGCGCTCGTCCTCCACCCCACCGACGCCGCGGCGCGCGGCCTGTCCACGGGCACACGCGTCCGGATGCGCACGCGCGTGGGCGAGATCGAGGCGGTCGTGGTCGTGAGCGACGAGATCATGCCGGGGGTGGCGAGCCTGCCTCACGGGTGGGGCCACGACCGGGAGGGCGTGCGCCTCGGCGTCGCCGCCGCGCACGCGGGCGCCAGCCTCAACGATCTGACGGACGACGCGCGCCTCGATCGTCTGAGCGGCAACGCGGCGTTCAACGGCGTCGCGGTGGAGGTCGAGGCCATCTCGGTCGAGATCGCGGCGGCAGCCCGCTGAGGTTTCGCGCCCTACACCCCGAACGACGCGCGCAGGAGCCCCGTGACGGCCGCGAGGGGCCGGTAGAACACGACCTCGGCC
This sequence comes from Myxococcales bacterium, assembly GCA_005777185.1. Lineage (GTDB taxonomy): Bacteria > Myxococcota_A > Polyangia > Polyangiales > Polyangiaceae > SXNL01. Next base: position 24,457 of record SXNL01000178.1, on the reverse strand, counting down.
ACGCCCGGAAGGAACAGGAATACCGCCATGAGCACGGCGAAGCCGTAGCGCTCGAGGGGCCGCATCAGCTTGTCGAGGAAGGCCGGGACGAGGCGGTGGCCGTCGAGAGGCGGCACCGGGAGGAGGTTGAACATCGCGAGCCCGACGTTGAGCGTGAGGGTGGCGTCGAGGAGGAGCGCCACCGCCGTGGGCTTGCCGGCGTCGGTCATCACGACGCCGAGGCGAACCAGCGACGACAGACCCGCCGCCGCGAGGATCGCGATCACGAGGTTCGACACCGGCCCGGCCGCCGACACGACGGCCATGCCCAGGCGGCGCGGCACCCTCTCGCGAAAGCGATCGGGTCGCACGGGCACCGGGCGCGCCCAGCCGAAGAAGGCCATGCCGCCCATGAGGACGGACAGGACCGGGAGGAGCAGCGTGCCAACCGGATCCACGTGCGCCCGCGGATCGAGCGTCAAACGGCCCTGAAGCCTCGCCGTGTCGTCGCCGAGGAGCTGCGCGGTCTTCGCGTGCGCGAACTCGTGCACGCTCAGGGAGAGGATCATCGGGACGAGGGAGAGGGCGAGGCGACGTGCGAGGTCTGCGAGGTCCATGGGTGGCGTTCCTCGACAGTGTACAGCGGACGGCGGTCGGCGGACAGCGCAGAGCAGACGGTCGCCCGCGGACGGGCCGACCGCGGACGGCGCGGCGCGAGTCTGCCCCGGATCCCGGCGAGGGTGCTAGCATGTCTCACGTGGAACAGGCCTCGGCGCTGGCGTCGAAAGTGTGCTCGACGTGCGGGCTGCGCGCCCCCGCCGACGCGCTGTTCTGCCCGCAGGACGGCTCACCGCTCACCCGTTCACGCACGAGCGCGCCCGCGGACGACGATGCGTACGTCGGGCTCGAGATCGCAGGGCACATCGAGATCAAGCAGCTCGTCGGCGTCGGCGCCATGGGCCGCGTGTACCGCGCGTTCCAGCGGGGCATCGATCGCGACGTCGCGGTGAAGGTCCTCCACCACGAGCTCTCGAACAACGCGCAGCTCGTCACCCGCTTCACGCGCGAGGCGAAGGTCGCGTCGAAGCTCGTCCACCCGAACGTCGTGCAGGTGCTCCTCTCGGGCCAGCTCCCGGACGGCGCCCTCTACATGGTCATGGAGTACCTCGACGGCCTCTCGCTGCAGAGCGCCCTCGCGGGGGCGGGCGGCGCGCTCCCCCTGCCGCGCGCGCTCCACATCGCGCTCCAGATCTGCGACGCGGTGGGCGAAGCGCATGCGCAGGGGATCGTGCACCGCGACCTCAAGCCGGAGAACGTGATGCTCGTCCGGCGCGGCGAGGATCCCGACTACGTCAAGGTGCTCGACTTCGGCATCGCGCGCATCGACTGGGGGGAGCAGTCGATGGCCACGGCGGCGGGGCTGATCTTCGGGACGGCGCGCTACATCTCGCCCGAGGGCGCGCAGGGGCAGGCCGTGGGCCCGCAGGGCGACGTGTATGCGCTCGCCACGCTCGTGTACCAGATGCTCTCGGGGAAGACGCCCTTCGACGGCGAACAGGCCGTCGCGTTGCTCGTCCAGCAGATCCACGATCCCCCGCCGAGCCTGCGGCAGATCGCGCGCGCCGCGTACGTGCCGGATCCCCTCGCGGAGGCGGTGATGCGGAACCTCGGGAAATCCCCCGCGGAGCGCGACGAGGACGCGCGCGCCTTCGGGAGGGCGCTGCTCGACGCCGCGCGGGCCGCGCGCATCTCGCTCGAGGAGCTCTCGCGACCGATGCTGGTCGGCCGGCCGTCGAGCCCGGTGCACCTGTCGTCGATCGAGGCGACGCAGCAGCTCGATCTCACGCCGGAGCTCGAGGCGCGCATGAACGGCCACGCGTCGTGGCGCCCGGGAGACACGGAGATCGCCAGCGACGACGGGGCGACGCGCGACGCGACGCCGGGCCCCAACGGCGAGGGGCGGCGCGGCAAGATCTCCGGGAACGCCACGGCCAAGTGGGTCCCGCCGCCGGACGTGCAGGCACGGATGGTCAAGAGCGAGCCCGCACAGCCCGCCGCCACCCCGGCCGCCCCGGCGAGTGGGGTCGAGACGACGATGGACGACGTCGTCTCGCCCGGCCCCACGGTGCGCCTCCCTCCGCCGTCCCCCACCGCGGCTCCCCCTGCGGCGCCCTCGCGACCGAGGACCGACTACGCGGCGCCGTCTCCCGGTGCGTTCCGCGCGCCGGTACGCCCCCCGGCCCGTGGCGCCCTGCCGTCCTCCGGCGCCGACGCCGCGACGGACGACGAGGACGCGGGGAGGCGCGGCCGTCCGCGAACGTTCGCGATCGTCTTCCTCTGCTTCCTCCTCGGCGTGGGGGTGGCTGTCCTCGTCGCGTACCGGATGGGCCGCATCGGCCCGGACGCCGGGCGGGAGGACTTCGTGCGTCATGCACAAGATGCAATGTACAAGCATCGCATCGTCGAGCCCCCCGGCGAGAACGTGCGCGACCTCACGACGGAGGGCCTCCGGCGCTGGCCCGGCGACACGAGACTCGTGGAGATCCGCAGCCGCGCGGCGCAGGAGCTCGTGAGCCAGGCCACCCTGGCGCGCGCGGCGGGGGACGTCGGCGAGGCCCAGCGTCTCGTGAAGCTGGCCCGCGATCTCGACCCGGCGGACGGGCCCGCCGCGCGCCTCGAGCACGAGCTCGCGGACGCGCCCACGACGCCAGCGCCGAGCGTCACCGCCGCGCCGCCGTTGCCGCTGAAGCCCGTGGCGTCGCCCGGCACCGCGGGCCCACAGCCCACGGGCGCACCGTCGACCGTGGCGCAGGTCCGCGCCACGCTCGACCCCTCGACGGTTCGGCCTCGCACGGGACAGCCCGTGGAGTTCGTGGGCCGTCTCGTCCCGCACGGGAAGGGCAAGATCGAACGCCCCGAGTTCGTCGTCACCGGTCCGGGGCTCCCGAACGGCGCACGCATCCCCGGGGCCGAGGAGGGCGGCGCCTACCACGCCGGCTTCACGTTCTTCGAGGCCGGCCACTTCGACGTCGTCTTCTCCATCACGGTCGACGGCGTGGTCGTGCGCGCCGCGCGGTCGATCGTCTCGGGCGAGCCCGGCCCGCCCGCGACCGCCTCGCCGTCGAGCTCGGGCGGGTCCCCTCCTCCGAGCGCGTCGGTCAAATGGATGTGACGCCGGGCCTCCTCGCGCCCGCGTGCGCCGCCGCGATCCTCGCCGGCTCGACGTCCGCACGCGCGGAGCCGGCGAGCGAGAGCGCGCGGGGGGGCCCCTCCCTCGGCAGGCCCCACACCATGGCCGTCCTCGAGGCCGGCGTGATCGCGCTGCCGAGCGCACCGATCTCCGCAGGCCAGCGCGGCGGGGCGACTCCGTTCGGCACCATCGGCAACGGGGACGCGACGCTGCAGACGGGGATGCGCCTGCTCTACCGCGGCGATCCCGCCTGGGCCATCGGCGCCGGCGCGATGTTCGGGCCGAGCCCCACGAGCGACAACGAGTACGGCGGCCTCCGCGGGCTCAAGCGGACGCACGCGCGGAGCTACCTCGCCATCGATTTCGAGGGCCGCTACATCCCGCTCCGCGTCGCCGACCTCGAGGCGTGGGTCGGGTTCACGTCCGGGGTCGTCGTGGTCGCGGATCGTTACGCGACCGACCAGCCGACCCCACCGAGCTTCCTCGGCGCGCCGTCCGTGACGGTGCGGACCGAGGGTCTCTCCTTCGGCGCGCAGCTCGGGGGCACGTGGCATTTCGCCGAGCGCTGGGGCCTCGGGCTCACCACGCGCTTCGCCCGGTGGTTCCTGCCCCGCGTGCCGACGTGCACGCCCATCGGCGACTGCGGCACGCTCACGGGCAGCGTGGACGCGATCTCGGCCGGCCTCACCATCGGATACCGGCTGCCGCTGTGAGGTCGCGTTGACGCTCGAGGGGTCGCTCCTGGCGGGTCGCTACCGCGTCGTCCGCAGGCTCGACGCGGGCGGCATGGGCGTCGTGTACGAGGCGCTGCAGGAGGGGCTCGGCCGGAGGGTCGCGCTGAAGGCGATCCACCCGCACCTCGCGGAGGATCCGAACTTCGCGCTTCGCTTCCACCGCGAGGCGCACGCCGTGGCGGCCCTCGGACACCCGAACATCGTGCAGGTCACCGACTTCCACGCGGCGCCGGGCGAGCGCGCCTTCTTCGTGATGGAGTTCCTCGAGGGCCAGAGCCTGCGCGACGTGATCCGCGAGGAGGTGAAGCTCTCCCAGACCCGCGCGATCGGCATCGCCATCCAGATCCTCTCCGCGCTGGAGGCGGCGCACGGCGCGGGCCTCGTGCACCGCGACATCAAGCCCGGCAACGTCTTCGTGGTGAAGCTCGCCGAGGAGACCGAGCTGGCGAAGCTCCTCGATTTCGGCGTCGCGCGCGTGGTCGAGGACGGCGCCCCGACGTCCTCCGTCGGCGGCCTGGTGGGGACGGTCGCCTACATGGCGCCGGAGGCGCTCCTCGGCGGGGCGATCGACGCGCGCGCGGACCTCTTCAGCCTCGGCGCCACGCTGTACCACGCGATGAGCGGCGTGCGCCCCTTCGAGGGCAAGACGCCGGCCGAGCTGACCCACGCGCTCCTGCAGTGCGAGGCCCGCCCCCTCGAGGAGCTCGTGTTCGGGATCGACCCGTGGCTCGCCGCCATCGTGGGCAAGGCGATGCGCCGCGAGCCCGACGGCCGGTTCGCGTCGGCGGCCGAGATGCGCGAGGCGCTGGCGACCGTCCTCGGCCCCCGCAGCCAGTCCCTCCGCAAGACCGTCGAGGTCGCCGCGATGGTCATCCCGGAGGAGGCCCGCGCCCCCGCGAGCGCGACCGAGGACACCGGCGCGCAGCCCACCAGCGGTCGCGTGACCCATCCCGCCGTCAGCGCGGAGCCGTTCCTGCTCGCGACGCGGAAGAAGGCCGACGCGTCGACGGGGACGGAGGAGGCGCCCCCCACGGCGAGCGATCGATCCGAGGACGCAGACGCGCGCATCGTCGCTCGCGTCGCCACCCTGTCCGCCGCGCAGCGCAAGACCCGCCGCGAGGCCTTGCAGGCCGAGCTCGGCCTCGCGAAGAACCCGGGGATCCGTTCGGACATCGAGAAGGAGCTCGCCGTGCTCGCCGAGGCCGATGTCTTCGCGATCGACACGGTGCCGATGAAATCCTCCGGAGGAGCGTGGATCTTCGTCGCGGTGATCGTGGCGCTCGTGATCGGCGCCGTGCTCTTCGTGCGGGCGCGATCGCAGCCGGAGGGGCCGCGCGTGCCGGTGCCGGCGGCGCCGTCTCGATAGGAGAGCGGGCCGCGAGCTATCCCGACATCGCCACGATCACCGGCCGTATCGCCTCGAGGTACCTCGCAGCCGCTCCCTCGCGCCGCCTGAGCTTCCCGGCGAGGTCGCGGTGCATGGCGAGCCGACTCTTGAAGTCGAAGACCATCGGCAGGCTGCCACCCGTGCGGCGGCTCGCCACCTCGAACCAGAACTTCGTCTCGCGCCACAGGAAGTGATTCCGCGTGGCCTTCGCGATCGTCAGCCAGAACGCGGTCATGAACTTCCACGTGCCCTCCTCGCCGTCGCGCTCGTACGCGTCGAGGATACGGTCGAGCTCGTCGCACTGGGCCGTCACCATGCGGGGCTCGCCGAGCTCGAGCAGGATGATCCCGTGCGCGAGCTGCCGCTCGGCCATGTCCTTGAAGGCGTTTCGCTCGGGTGCGGCGAGCTCGATGGTGAGCGCGATGAGCCTCGGATCGGTCGCCTCGTCGGGGTCGAGCACGATCGTCTGCCCGCCCTGCCGTACGCGCACGAGACCGAGATCCTTCAGCCGATGGATGGCCTCCCGGATCAGGATGCGCGAGATGTCGAACTTCTCGGCGAGCTCGCGCTCCGGGGGCAGCGGAGACCCCACGGCCATCTCCCCGCGGAGGATCGCGCCCGCGAGCTTCTCGAACACGTAATCCGCGGCTCGGGTGCGCGGGGGCACGTCGGGCCCGCTCCTGCGCGGCTCGACGCTGTCGGGCGACCACCGCTGCGACACGGGCGCCCGCTGCGACAGGGGTGAGGGCCCGAGCGAGTCCGGCGGCCGGTCGTCCGGGGGTTGCCGCGTGACCATGCAGATAGGCTGACCTGGTGATCCGGAAAAGACAAGCGCGACGTGGCCGTGTGCGCTGGCCCTGGCGACTTCGTGTGTAGGGAGATGTCGCTGCGGCAGACGCGCATGGATCGCGCGTTACCCAGTTTCCCTCAGTACTTGTTGTCGAGCCACGCCCAGCGGTCCTTGATCCACTGGCGCACGTACGCGACCTCACCATCGAAGTCGGTGAAGTCGGTGCGCGAGGCCCAGCCGCCGTACGTCAGGTACCTCGAACGCCACTTGCGCTCGTCCCGGCGCGCGCACGCGTCGACCTCCGCCACCATGGCGTCGAACATCGCGAGCATGGTGGCGAGGCTCAGCTCCTTCTTCAGCACCGCGTCGTAGCGCGCCTTCAGCGCAGGACCGAACGCGGGATCGTTGAGGAATCGCGTGAAGAGGTAGTTGATCGAGGTGATCGCGTCGGGGTCCAGGTTCGGCAGCTCCCGCCGGGTCTGCCACGTCTGCCCGAACGCGTGGTTGAAGTCCCACGGCACCGCGCGCCAGAGGCCGCCGGCGGGGTTGTGGTACTGGTAGCTGTTCTTCCCGAGCGAGTCGCGGGCCACGATGGCCGTCGTGACGATGAGCCAGTCCTGGTACTCCTTGACGGCGATCCGCGATCCGATCCCGCCCGCGAACGTCGCCGTGTCCGACGTGGCGACGAAGTCGACCAGGGAGATGAGATCGTCGTACGCGCCGGGCTGACCGTGGAGTGGCGTCCCCTCCTGCTTCTCGTACCCCATCGAGAGCGCCGCCTTCGGGACGACCGGGCTGTTGCGCGTGAGCTTGAAGTTCGCGTCGTGATCGATCGCCTTGTACAGGTTGCCCTGCTGGAGGAGGCCGAAGTCCTCCATGAGGTACCCGTCGATGTGATCGGTCGCCGTGTACATCCCCCAGTACTGCCCGTTGAGGATGACCACGGCGCTGTAGTTCTGCACGATGATGTGCGACGGATCGATCCGGTTCCAGGCCTCGTACGAGAGTCGCTGCCGGACGTACGAGTTGTCGTCGAAGGCCGTGATGAGCACGACCTGACGCTTCTTCATGAAGCCCTTCGGCGGCACGTTCGGCTCGTTGAACTTGTCGAGCTTGTCGAACTTCAGCGTGAAGGACTTCTTCGGGTACCCCAGCGAGGCGGCGCCGCGGTACTTGGCCTCGCCGTTGTAGACGTGGCCGCGGTACTTGATCGTGGCCGGCTTCTGGTCGAGGTCGGTGATCGCCGGATCGGTCGTGAGGTGGAAGACCGGGAGTCCGAACTCCTCCGTGTAGGTCAGCGGATCGACGATGGCGACGTTGGCCGGGTCGTCGAACTTGTCGGCGACGCCGATCTTGAAGATCGCCGTCTCGCCCGTCTTGGGCACCGTGATCTTGGGGAGGTAGACGGCCGCCTGGTCGAGGCCGGGCGTCCAGGTCAGCGTCTTGGTGGCCGCGTCGAAGGTCGCGCCGGCGGGGAGCGGCGCGATGGTCACGGGGTAGTCGACGCCCTTGCAGACGATCTTCGCCGTGACCGGCTGCCCCTCCTCGACCCAGTACGGGCCGCCCCCCGACGGCTTGCAGGGCGGCGGCCCGGCGTCGTTGCCCGTGTCCACTTGCCCGGAGTCGACGATGGGTGTCCCGGCGTCCTCGAGCACCGGAGGCGCCGCGGCGTCTGCGGGCGATTCGGCGGTCGGCTGGGGAGCGGAGTCTCCCCCACCGCAAGCGCCCGCTTGGGCGCAGACCAGGGACACCAGGGCGAGGGCTGCGAGTCGGCGCATGGTAACCAGATAGTCTACCTCGCCGTGGGCGCGGGGCAACGACGAGGATCCGTCGATGAGACACCCGCGCTGCGGCGATCGACCGGGCCGTCGAGGGGAGGCCGCTGCATGGAGCCGAGCGCCACGACGCGCGCGTGGGGCACGAGGGCCGCGGGATCGAGACCACCATCCTGGAAGCCGATCGTCGTGACGAAGCGCGCGAGCGGAGCGAGGGCGGCCCGGAGCTCCGGGGTCGTCGCGAACGGGGCGACGTGCACGTGTCTGCCGGGCGGGCCGAGCACGGCATCCGGCGCGCACGTGAGGCCGACGGCGCCCCACGGCCCCTCCCACACCTGCCCGGCGAAGCGCATCGACTCGCCCCACCGGCGCGCCTCGCCGCGCTCGTCCACCGAGAGGACACCGCGCGGAACCGGTGAGGCCTCGAGCGCCGACGCGAGGGCGTGCGCGACGTCGCGTGCGCGCGCGCCGCCGTCGACCCAGACGATCCGCGGGCTCAGGCACCCTCGCTGATCGAACGCGACGACGTCCCGCGCGATGGCCTCCCCCGCGGCGACAGGATCGCCCCCGACCACGCAGACGCCGAGGCCCGTGCCGTGGCCGAGAACGGGCACGCGGGCGGCGGCCTCGACGGCGCGCAGGGTCGCGTCCGTTCCATACGCGTGGATCACGCCGCGATCGACCGAGGCAACGTCGAGCCCCTCCTCGATCCGGATCGATGTATCTTGCATACACTCCACGAGCGCCCGCGCGCAGATCGGGTCGCGTCGAGAGGGGCGGAGCACCACCTCGGGGGCGACGATCCTGGCGAGGACGAGCGCGCGGAACGCGGCGACGAAGACGGTCGCCGAGAGGAGGACCGTGACGCGATCGGCGGGCCCCTGCGAGAGCGCCCAGGCCGAGAGGCGCGCGACGTCGTCGTCCGACACCTCACGCTCCAGGTGCTCGAACCCCAGGCGTACGCCCGCCTCGGAGAGCCCGGTGGTCGACGCGAGATCGGACACCCACACGTCGCGCCGGGCGTACAGCCGGCTCGCGCCCGAGACGAGGCGGCCGAGGGCCTCGCGATCCATCACGCCACGCCGCTCGAGAGCATGTCGTCGATGGCGATGGAGCACCCCCTGGGCGGCGCCCCTCGCGCGCGCCCGAGGAGCTCGAACCGACCCGGCCCTGCGCTCCGCACCCGATCGGACGCGAGCACGCAGAAGGCGCTGTCCACGTTCATGAGGTCCTCGATACGCGCCACACCGACCTCCCCCCCCGCGACGGGCGCGAGCGTCTCCGGATCGACGGGGACGACGCGCGCCCACGGCGGTTCGAGGTACACACCGTGCGGCGCCGCGGGATCGACGAGCACGGCTTCGTAGAACTGGCTCGTCAGCTCGGTCATCCCGTACTCGCAGGCGATGTCGGCCTCGCCGACGCCGAAGGCGCGCGCCACGTCCCTCCGTAGCTCGGCGGGATCGAGCTCGCGCGACCGTCCCTTGTAGCCGCCGGTGTGCATCACGCGCGTGCCGCGCGGCATGGGGAACGTCGCGTCGCCGAGGGCGTCGAGCACGTGCACGAGCGCGAACGACGTGGCCATCACCAGGACGCCGTTCCGTTCCTCGACCACCAGACGCGCGACGCGGCGATCGAGCGCCTCGAGGTCGAGGACCCCGTCGGTCACGAAGTACGTCTCCTCCTCGCTCGCGGGCTCGCCGAAGACCTCGACGAAGCGCGCGATCATGTGCGCGAGCGACGCGTCCGGGAGCTCTCGCGGCGCGGGGCCGAGGACGAGGACGGGCACGCGCGCCGGGAGCCCGCGCGTCAGGGTGTGCCTCGCGAAAGCGACCGACGCGAGATCGTACGTCTCCGTCGTCCGCATGGCGTGGACGCCGCGCGCGGCGCCGGTCGTCCCGCTCGTGCGAAACGTGGCGGTCGCGTCGCCGTCGTCGAACGCGAACACCCGGGCCAGCTTGAACGCCTCCTGCGGCACGGCGGGCGCGTCGGCCGCGCGCCGGAACGTGGCCGGATCGAGCGCCCGGGCGGAGCACAGCCGCGCGTACCCGGGGACGTACGCCGCCTGGAACCTCGCGAGGTCGCAGGCCAGCGCGTCGAACGCCTCCGGTGGAGCCCTCCCCTCCTCGAACGCGCGCGCGAAGGCCCGGGCCCGGGCGTGGAGCCGCTCGCTCTCCTCGCGCCTCGACGCTCCGTGCTTCACGGGTGGCCCCCGGCGACGCCGCTCGTCCCCCGCGAGCCAGGGGCCGGGGCGCGAGGGGGCCGGAGAGCCCCCTCGTCCATCAGGAGACGACGCGGTTTCGACCGCCGCGCTTCGCCTCGTACAGCTTCTCGTCGGCCGTCTTGATGAGGTCGACGCTGGTCTTGTGCGCCTCGGAGAGCACCGCCACACCGGACGAGATGGTGACGGGGATGTTCTCGCCCTGGAACACGAAGCGCGACCCCTCGACCATCTCGCGCAGCGTCTCCGCGAGCTGGCGCGCCACGACGAGCGACGTCTCCGGCAGGACGATGGCGAACTCATCGCCGCCGTAGCGAGCGAAGACCTCGTCGCGCCGGATGCGACCCTGGACGATCCGCGCGAGCTCCTTCAGCACGTGATCTCCGGCCAGGTGGCCGTGGAAGTCGTTCACCTTCTTGAAGTGGTCGATGTCGAACATGATGAGCGAGAGGTCGCGCTCGTGGCGCCGCGCCCGGATGATCTCCTTCTCGAGCGACTCCATCAGGTACCGCTTGACGTGGGCCTGGGTGAGGCCGTCGATGATCGTCATGCGGTAGATCTCTTCGTGGTACTGGGCCTCGACGTCCTGGCCGGACAGGTACTTGAAGATGGTGGGGCCGATCTTGATGCGGTCGCCGTTCGTGAGGCCGATCTCGCGCGTGATCTGCTCGTCGTTGACGTACGTGCCGTTCGTCGAGTTGTCGTCGACCACCCACCAGGCGTTGCTCCTGAGCTCGAAGTGCGCGTGGCGACGCGACACCGAGTCGCCGTCGAGCACGATCTGGCTCTCGGGCCCGCGGCCGACGCGCATGGCGCCCGAGTCGAGCACGAAGCGCTTGCCCAGGAGCGTCGGCTCCTTGGTGTAGATGACCACCAGGCAGTCGCCGCCGACCCCGCGTCCCTCCTCCACCACCGGCTTCTGGACGACGGTGACCCGGGTTTTCTCGTCGGGGTCTTTCACGGGTCGGACAAGGCGAACGACGCTTTTGCGCCGAAAAGGAAGGTATGGCAGTCCACCTGGCCGGTCAAGCAGGCCCGCTCTCCCCGATGCCCGATGCGAGCGCGTGGAGACGGTCGCGTACAGTGTGCGAAACCGAGAAGTCGGCTGAAATCGCGCGGATGGGTACGCCGGCCGTCCGGGCTGCCGGCACGTGGAGGGCGCACTTCTCCGTCGTGATCCACACGTCGAGGCGGTCCTCGCGGGTGGAGCGCTCGAGCCTCTCGGGGTCGATCGGACCGTGATCGCGGAAGCGGAGGTGCCGCACGACCCGTACCCCGAGGGCCCGGCAAGCAGACGCGAACCTGTCGGGGCGCGCGATGGCGGTGACGACGCCGACGCGGGCACCACCGAGGTCCGCGACGTCGGCCGCGCGCAGGGTGACGGTCACGGGGACCGCGAGATCGGCGACCGCGAGGAGCCGCGCGGGGGTCGCGCGGAGATCGCCTCCGGGGAACACCCGGCCCGTCGAGAACGGCGAGGCGGCGTCGAGCGCGAGGAGCGAGAGGTCCGCGTGCCGTGGCGCGATCTGGAGCGGTCCGTCGAGGATCACGACGTCCGCGCGCGCGCTCGCCCTCTGGAACGCCTCGGCGCGCGTCGGGCCCGCGTGCACCTCGAAGCGGCCGCGTGCTCTCCGCTCGAGGAAGCGCGCGTCGTCGCCGGGACCGCCACCGCCGCGGTAGCCGTGGCCGACGACCGCGACGCGCGCGACCTGCGCAAGCTCCTCCGCGCAGACCAGAGCGAGGGGCGTCTTGCACGAGCCGCCGAGCGTGGCGCCGCCGATCGCGATGACGCGCGGGCCCGCGGCCGGACGCTCGAGCGGCCTCACGAGGGCGCGCTCGAACACGCGCGAGACGATCCATGACGCTGCCCCGAGCTCGGGGCCCGCGCCCTCCTCGAGGCGGCGCGCCCACGCGCCGAGGAGATCCACGCCCGTCACGCGAACAGGTCGGAGGCGCGCCCCGCCACATTCACGCGCGCGTTCAGCCATCGCTCGAGCAGGGCCTCGGGGCCGAGCGGCACGGTCAGCGAGGCGTCCACGTCCACGCGACGACGATACAGGGTTTCGATGGTACGCTGGAGGCGTGAGACGCTTCCTTTCCCTCCTCACCCTGCTCTGGCTCCTCGCGCTCCTCGCCGCGAGCCCCGCCGCCCTCGCCAACGGGCGCCTGCCCGCCTCGAACTACATCGCTTTCGCTCCCTCGGATCCGAGCTTCATCGTGGCGCGCGTGACCTTCGGGTTCCTGCTGTCGAGGGACGGCGGCAAGACGTGGGAGTGGGCGTGCGAGCAGGCCGTCGGGTACAGCGGCCTGGAGGATCCCGCGTACGGGATCTTCGAGTCCGGCACGATCGTCGCCACGCTCGCGACGGGTCTTCGGGTCTCACGCGACCGGGGCTGCTCGTGGGAGTTCGCGCCCGCTCCGGTCCCGGAGAAGTACTTCATCGACGTCGCCGTGCGCCGCGGCGCGCCGAGGAGCGGCGTCGCCGCGATCTCCGGGTACGCGGGGGCGTCGGACGAGGCAGGCGCCGCGCTGTTCCTGTCGCAGATCTGGGCCACGAACGACAACGGCGCCTCGTGGACCGCGCCCGGTCCCCCGCTCGATCCCACGCTGCTGGTCGACACGCTGGACGTCGCCGAGAGCGATCCGAAGCGCCTCTACGCGTCGGCGACGCGGGGCTCGGGGACGGATCTGCGCGGGTACCTCCTCGTCTCGGAGGACGCGGGAAAGACCTGGATCGAGCGCACGATCCCCCTCGACCCGGACGACCGCGGACCGTACATCGCGGCGGTCGACCCGAAGAACGCGGACCGGCTCTATGTTCGTACCGCGGTGGCGCCCGACAAGGGAGCCCGCCTGCTCGTCACCTCGGACGCGGGCAAGACCTGGGAGCAGAAGCTCAAGGGCACAGGCCCCCTCACCGGCTTCGCCCTCTCGGAGGGCGGCGAGCGCATCTGGGTGGGCGGTACGCGGGACGGCCTGCATACGGCGAGCACCGCCGACATGGTCTTCACGAAGAAGTCACAGATCCAGGTGCAGTGCCTCGGGGTCCAGGGCAAGTCGCTGTGGGCGTGCTCCAGCGAGGCGAGCGGCTTCGTCCTCGGCGTGTCGAAGGACGACGGTGCGACGTTCGAGTCGCGGCTCCACCTCGCGGAGATCCGAGGCCCGCTCACCTGCGATCCGACGACGTCGACTGGAAAGCTGTGCACCGCCGCGTGGTCGAAGCAGAAGGTCGAGCTGGGCATCGAGTCGAACAGCGGGCCCCTCGTGCTGGACGCCGGGTGGGTGCCGAACCCGGGGCCACCTTCGCCCACGCCCGTGTGCAAGTGCGGGGTCGTCGGGGGGGCGCCGGTGGGTCTGGGCGCCGTGCTCCTGGGCGCGGCCACGGCGCTGTTCGTGCTGCGAGCGGGCCGCCGGAGGAGGTAGCGAAGGACCGCTACGGCAAGACCAGCTTCCGTGGCGTCCCGGTGTTCTCCAGCGGCGGCGGACCGCCGAGCTGCGCCTCCGTGCCCTGCCCCCAGCACCGGGTCTCGCCCGACGCGGCCCGAGCGCACGCGTGGTAGCGACCGCCCGCGATCTCGACGACGGCGAAGCCCCCGAGGCCGACCACCGCCTGCGGCACGGCCGAGTGGTCGCCCGCGCTGCCCGACGGTATCCCGCCGCGGCCCAGCATCCCGAACCCGTTCGCCCCCCAGCACATCAGATCGGCCGCGCGCCGCGCGCAGACGAAGTGGTGGCCGGCCGCGAGCGCGAGCACGCCCGTCATCGGTGAGCCCCCGATCTGGACCGCCGCGACCGCCTCCGAGGAAGAGGTCGGGCGCGCGAGCTGCTCGAACTGGTTGTTGCCCCAGCACTTCACCTGGTCGGCGACCCTCGCGCACGCCCAGTCCTCGCCCACGACGATCTGCCCGGCGGGGCCGCCGACGTCGACGATCTCGGGCGTGTCGACCGTGCCCCCGGGCCCGAGCGCGGGCTGCACCTGGCGGTAGAGGTTGGCTCCCCAGCAGGCGACCTTGCCGGCGCGATCCAGCGCACATGCGTACTCGATGCCGGAGCCGATCTGGACGATGTCGCCGAGCTTCATGTCCCGAGGCACGGCGGCGGGCGTGGACCCGATCTTGCCCAGGCAGCGCACGCCGCTCGTCGCGTCGATCCAGCAGGCGTGCGTCTCGCCGGGAGCGATCGCGAGCGCGCCCTGCATCGCGGTCGCCAGCGTCGCGACCTTCAACGTGCCCGTGGTCCCGAGCTGACCCTGGCCGGAGTCGCCCCAGCAGGAGACGGCCCCGCCCGCGAGGAGCCCACATGAACCGTCGTATCCCGACGCGACGCCGAGCACGCCAGTGAGCGGCGCGCCCGGTGCGGTGAGCACGGACGAGGGTGTCTCCGACAGGCCCCCCACGGCGTTGCGGCCGAGCTGGGCCTTGACGTTGGTGCCGAGGCACACCACGCCGTTTGCCCGCGCGACGCACGTGTGCTGGATCCCGAGCGCAAGCGCGGGCGCCGGGAGCGCGCACGCGGCGGTGCTGCAGCCCGCGTCCGTCCCGCCGCCGGCGTCGCCGGGGCCGGCGTCGATGTTCGACCCGCCCTCGAGGCCACCACCGGCGTCGCCGGCGTCGGTCGTCCTGGGCGCCCCGCCCCCGAGGACGCCCTCGCCGCAGGCCCCGGGCGTCGCGCACCGGGAGGGATCCGGGATCCGAGCCTTGACGCAGACCGCCCCCTTCACGCACGTCTCGTCGGGGCCGCAGGGGACGTCGAGGCACTCCTTGCGGAGGAACACCGGTAGATCGAGGCGCGTGTGGGGGGAGAAGCGCAGCGAGCGACGCGCCACGATACAGCCCTCGTACGCGGGCGCGACGCATTTCTCGGTCGTGCGATGGACACCGAGGACGATCTTGAACGAGACCTCGGCGCTGTCGTCGCCGCTCGGCGCGAGCACGAGGCGGCCGAGGCTCCCCGTCGCGCGATCGCAGCGGTCGCTCGCGGTCGAGATGGGCCGGGTCTCGATGGCGCCGAGCAGGCCGACCGTCACCGCGCTCCCCTTCTGGTCGTCGCACGGCACGTCCGTGACGATGTCGACGTCGATCTCCGTCGCGGCGCGACAGGACGCGAGGAGGAGGGCCACGAGCGCGGCGACGCCGAGCGCGACACCGACCCGGCGGGCTCGCTCAGCCGCCACGCAGCGCCTCGAGGTCGAGACCGTAGCGCTCGATCCAGCGGTACACCTGCCGCGGGTGCGTGCCGAGGTGCTCCGCGGCGTGGACGACGTTCCCGTGCGCGTCGGCGAGCACGCGCGTGAGCTCCTCGGCCGTCGGACGCCGCGCCTTTCCGCCCCCGGGGGGAGGGCCGTTCGGGCCGGGCGGGAGGGATCCGGGGCGCACCGACGCGACGTACCCGTCCGCGTCGCCGCGCAGATCCTCCGGGATGTGCTCGACGTCGATGGGCGCACCGCCCGCGAGCAGCACGGCACTCCGCAGCGCCGCGCGAAGCTGGCGCACGTTCCCCGGGAGCGGCCCGTGGAGGAGCCGGCGCGCAGCGGCCGTGGTGATCTCCGCCTTCCGCGCGTCGGCCTCGCGGAGCACGTGCGCCGCGATCGTGCCGAGATCCTCGCGCCGATCACGGAGGGGCGGGACCCTCGCGACGTACCCGGCGAGGCGACGGAGGAGGTCGGCGCGGAAGCCCGCGTCACCGAAGAGATCGCGGTTCGTGGCCGCAATCCACCTCACGTCCACCTTGTCCGGCTCGTTGGCGCCGACGGGCGTGACGAGGCCCGTCTCGATCGCGCGCAGCAGCTTGGCCTGCGCCGGCGGGGGCAGGTTGCCGACCTCGTCGAGGAACAGCGTGCCGCGATCCGCCTGCGCGATGACCCCGGTGCGAGGCGCGTCGGCGCCCGTGAACGCGCCCTTCCGGTGACCGAGGAAGGTGGACTCGAAGAGGCTCTCCGGGATCGCCCCTGCGTCGACGCGCACGAGGGGACCCTTGCGACCGGAGAGCTCGTGGACGGTCTCCGCGAGGCTCTCCTTGCCTGCCCCCGTCTCGGCGAGGACGAGCACGGGATCGCGCGAGCGCGCGATGCGCCCCAGATCGTCGACGAGGCGTGCCACCTCGGGGGAGAGCGTCCGGGTCGGACCGAGGCGCCGATCGCGCTGACGGGCGCGCTCGGCGAGGTCGGCCCGCACACGGCGGACCACGAAGAGGGACCGGCCGATCTCGACGAGATCGCGGTCCTGGACGATCCTCTGGGCGATCTTCTCGCCGTTGACCCAGGTGCCGTTCCGGCTGCCCAGATCCGAGAGCAGGCCGCCACCGTCCAGGACCTCGAGCGACGCGTGCTTCGACGAGGCCCAGCGATCGCCGAGGCCGATGCGCTGCTCGCCGCCCGATGTCGGCGGACCTGGCACGACGGCGTCGTCGTCGCGGCCGATCGTGAGGGTGACGCCATCCTCGACCGGGACGGACCACGCGTCGTCCCGCGCGAGATCGTCGTAGGAGAGGACGTAGCAGAGGACGACGACCGTCCGCGCGTCCGCCCTGCCCCCGTCGTCGGTCCACGTGCCCCAGAGTTCGCACCTGGCGCGCCACACGGCGCAGATTACATCATCCCCCCTGCGACGGCGACCCTCGGCCTGACCTCCGCCAGGCGGACACGGGGCGACGCGAGCCTCGCCGTGCCCGCTACGGGGAAGGCCGAGGACACCCCTCGAGGGGCCAGATGGTCGCGTCCACGCCCGGCAGCCTCCACAGGCGACCGACGTACCGGCCCGTGCTGTCGATGTGGCATCGTGCGCACATCGAGACGGTCACGCGCGCGGGCTCCTCGCCGATGAGGCGGAGGAACTCCTTGGCGTGGCGCTCGGCTTCCGCGTCCATCTCGCGGGGAACACGGGACGCGTCCTCTTCCGGCGTCGGGATGAACACGTCGAAGTGCAGGCGGCGGCCGTCGGCATACGTGTTGTAGACGACCACGTTCTTCACCGGACCGTCGTAGGGCTTCAGCTCGGGGCTCACGCGGGAAGTCTCTGCCAGCGCCCCGGGACCTGCAAGGTCGAAGTGCCCGGGCCGACTCCCCGCCGCTCGCCGACGTCACGCGTCGCGGACCTCGCTCGCCGCGGATCGCTCCCGCCAGCGTTGACATGGCCGCTCACCTCGGACACGTTCGCACCGGACCGGTTTTCTCGTGGGCAACTACCTCGGGATCGCGGCCTTCATCCCGGGCCTCTCGGGGCGGCTCGACGGGCCGAGCGCGCGGTGAGCGCTCGTCACTTCGGCGCGTTCACCACCCACGTGTTCGTCCCCGGCACGTGGCTGTAGGTCGTCTGCTTGCCGCACCCGGTCACGCCGAGCGTGCAGTCGTAGGTGTTACCGAGCTTCTTGTCGCAGTCCCCCGAGAGAGGCGTCATCTGGATCTGATCCGCCTGGCACTGCAGGTCGAACGCCGCCTGCGGCCGCAGCGTGTCGGCTGGCATGAAGAAGCCGGAGCAGGCGAGAGCGAGGGAGAGGATGGAGACGAGGGCGGTCCTGGACGCGCGGCCCGCGGTCGAGCGGCAGCGCGGGTGGAGCGGCATGCGGATCAAGCTCGAGCTCTCCTCTGTGGAGAGGTGACGCGTTCGCGCATCACCCAGCGGTAGCAGGGGGCCCCGCCGTCTTCAAGGGCCCCCGGACGAAGGCCACACGCGTCCAGCGCACCTGAAGCGTGCAGCGCTCCCACGCGAGGCGGCCCTCTCCGGAAGCGCCGCCTGTCCCACGCCCCATCGGTCCCCCGAAAACCATGCCGTGGCGTCTCACCGCCCCTTGACGCGCGCGCCGGATCTCGGAGAATGCCACGACGAGCCGGTTTCCGGCCGGGAGGCCACCCATGTCGAGCCAGAGATTTCCAGCCCGGCGCATCGCCATCGTCGGCGCCGTGCTCACGTGGATCGCGGGGTGCTCGTCCGAGCACCGCTCCCCGGAGGACGGCGACCCGGCGGGCGACGATCCTGCCAGCAACGGGACGGTGGCGGGCGACGCCGCCGTCCAGCGGAAGCTCGACCCGATCCTGCAGGCCCTCGCGGCTCCTCCATCGCGCGCGCGGCTCGCGGCCATGCCAAGACGCCTCATCACGCTCCGCAAGGAGCGCGTGCGCGGCGCGGACGAGATCTTCGTCGACGCCTTCATCACGGCGGACGCGTCCACGCTGCGCTCGCTCGGAGCCCTCGACATCACCGTGCGGACCGTCACCTCGGCGGGGATCGCCACGGCCAGCGTCCCCCTGGCGCGCCTCGGCGACGTCGCCGCGCTTCCGGGCGTCCTCCGCGTCGAGGCGGCCAAGGCCGTCCAAAAGACGAACGACATCTCCCAGGGCCTCTCCTCGGCGCCATCGGGCGCGTCGATCGGGATGAACAACCCGCGGACGGTCTCCACCGCGGGCATCGTCGTCGGCGTCATCGACACCGGCATCGACTTCACGCACCGGGACTTCATCGTGGACGCCAGCGAGACCGCGGGCCCGCTGCAGAGCCGCGTCGCGTACTACTGGGACCAGACCGATCGCGCCGACGACCGCGCTCCGACGGACCTCGGGCTCGTGATCGGCCACGAGTACACGCGCGTCGACATCGACGGCGCCCTGAACGGCGCGAACAACACCTGGGACCCCGTCACCGGCGCGTTCGGTCCCATCGACACCCCCGGCTACCCGATCCGGGCGAGCGCGTTCGACGGGGACGGCCACGGCACCCACGTCGCGGGGAGCGCGGCGGGGGACGGCAGCGGCAGCGGCTTCGCGGGAGGCGCGCCGGCCGCCGACCTCGTGATCGTGAAGTTCGACTTCGACGGGGATCGCAACACGGAGGCGAACATCGTCGACGGCGTGAAGTACATCTTCAGCCGCGCGGCCGCGCTGGGAAAGCCCGCGGTCATCAACATGAGCCTCGGCGGGAACTTCGGCCCGCACGACGGGTCGACCTCGGAGGAGCGCGCCATCGACGCGCTCACGGGCAAGGGGAAGATCGTCATGGTCGCGGCGGGCAACCCCGGCGTGAACAACCAGGGCACGCTGCGCTCGGGGTACGCCCTCCACGGCGCGGGCGCGCTGAACACCGAGGCGATCACGTTCCGGTTCCCCACGTACGCGGTGGGCGCCGAGAACTACGTCTTCTTCGACATCTGGTACCCGGGCGGGAGCAACAAGTGCAAGGTCAAGGTCACGACGCCGGGCGGCGTGACGTACCCCCCGGCCGGGGCGCCGAGCAACACGTGGAACACAGGGAGCGCGTACGTCGGGTACAGCACCACCTCGGGCGGCATCCAGGTCGGCAACGGCGGCGACCAGCTCGGCTGGGGCGACAACAACTCCGCCCACGAGGCGTACGTCGAGATCTCGGACGCCTACGGGACGCGGCCCGCGTCGGGCACGTGGACCATCCAGCTCGTCAAGGCGTCGTCGTCGAGCGTGTGCTCGGGCACCTACCACGCCTGGTACGGCACGAGCGCGAACGTCATCACCGGGTGGAAAGCGGAGAGCCCACGCCAACCCACCCCGCGCTTCGGGGGGCGCGAGTCCGACAACGCCTACACCGTCGGGACGCCCTCCACCGCGACCAGCGTGCTGTCGGTGGCCGCGTACACGTCGCGGATGTCGTGGACCTACGCGTGGGGCGCGGCCTGCAGCCCGTCGTCGCCGAGCCCGCAGGCGTACAACGTGTACCCGCTCGACTACTACGATCCGCTCGAGGCGGGAGAGCTGGCGGTCTTCTCGGGGCGCGGCCCGCGCCGGGACGGCGTGCTGAAGCCCGAGATCTCGGCGCCTGGCGTGGGAATCGCTTCGTCCCTGTCGCACTTCGTGCGCGCCGCCGAGTGGACGGACCGGTGCGTCGACTACTTCGCCGGCGGCGACTACCACTACGGTACGAACCGGGTGATGCCGGGCGACGAAGCCGGGATGCTGCAGGGGACGAGCATGGCCACGCCGAACGCCACCGGGGCCGTCGCGGTCCTGCTCGCGAAGAAGCGGGACCTCGACGCCGCCTGCTTGAGGCAGGTGTTCTCGACGACCGCTCGGCACGACGCGGCGACCGACACGTTCAACGCGAGCGGCGGGTCGAAGACGGACACGGACTCGACCGCGGGCCCAGGCAAATCCAACGCCGACTGGGGACATGGAAAGCTGGACATCTCCACCGCGAGCGCCGCCCTCGACCGGTACCCCACGTGCACCGGCGGATGCGTGAGCTCCGCGAGCTGTGGCGCTGGCTTCAAGTGCAACCTGCCGACCTCGCCGTGCGGGTGCGGAACGTGTGTCGCGTGCACGACCGTCGGGGCGTCTTGCACCGCGAACAGCCAGTGCTGCAGCAACGACTGCCGCGGCAAGACGGGCCGGAAGACCTGCCGGTAGCGGCCTCGCCCTGCCGGCCTCCCACTCCCTGAAGCCGAGCCGTGGGCTCCTCTTCACGTGGAATGCTCGACTGGGTCGGAGGATCAGGGAGGCAGGTGGGGTCTTCGGCCCGGATGGTGTATCCTCGCTCGACGTCGGAAAGGTGTCGATGAGAGAGGAGGATGACGTCGCCCTCGCGAGGGCACGGAAGAGGATCGGGACGACGCTGCGGGGCAAGTATCGTCTCGATCGCGTGATCGGGATGGGCGGCATGGCGACGGTCTACGCGGCGACGCATCGCAACGGCAGGGAGGTCGCCGTCAAGCTCCTCCACCCGGAGCTCGCGCTGAACACCGACCTCATCGCGCGGTTCGTGCGCGAGGGTTACGTCGCGAACGCGGTCAAGCACCGGGGCGCCGTCGACGTGCTCGACGACGACGTGACCGAGGAGGGGACACCCTTCCTCGTGATGGAGCTGCTCCACGGCGAGAGCCTCGAGGCCCTCGCGGAGCGCGGCCGCGTGCCCGTCGACGCGATCGTGGGCTTCGCCATCCAGGCGCTCGACGTGCTCGCGGCGGCGCACGCGCGGGGCGTCGTGCACCGGGACATCAAGCCCGCCAACCTCTTCCTGACCCAGGAGGGGCAGCTGAAGGTGCTCGACTTCGGGATCGCCCGCCTCCGCGACATCGCATCGAGCGCCGTCACCCACACGGGGATGATGCTCGGGACGCCCGCCTTCATGTCTCCCGAGCAGGCGTCGGGGCAGACCAGCGCGGTCGGCCCGCACACCGATCTGTGGGCCGTCGGCGCGATGATGTTCACGCTCGCGTCGGGTGTCCCGATCCACGAGGGAGACAACGCGCACCAGGTCCTGATCCGCGCCGCGACCACGCCCGCGCGCTCGCTCGCCGCCGTGCTGCCCGGGGCGCCGGCGGCGCTCGTGACGGCCGTCGATCGGGCGCTCGCCTTCGAACCGGCGGCGCGATGGCCGAGCGCCGCCCAGATGCGCGACGCGCTCCAGGCCCTGCCACGAGCGGGCGCGCCGTCCACCCCGGCTCAACCGGAGCTCGCCGACACCGTCCGCGCGGAGGTGCCCTCGGCTCCCGACCTCGTCGGCACGGCGCGCATGCCGCACGCCCCGGCCCCGCCGGTCGTGCGCGCGGTCACGGCCGCGGAGCTGATCACGGCCGAGCCGGTCGCGATGGCCCCCCCCCCGCCGGATCGACGGGCGAACGCTTCCTCCACGCGGGTCGTGCTCGCGTTCGTGATTCCGTTCACGCTCGTCGTCGTCGGCGGACTCGCGGTCGTCCTGGCCAACCGCGATCGCGTGACGCCGTCGGTCGCGGAGCCCTCCGCCGACGCCCCCGCCGTCACGACCTCGCTGCCCGTGACGGCCGAGGCCGTCGACGCCGCGCCGCTCGAGAGCTCGGCGACGGTCGCGCCGGTCGTGTCCGCGCGCCGCGCCTCAGGCGCGACGACGACGTCCGCGATGCAGCCCGCGCGCGTCGACCCGCCTCCCGCGAGCGCCACCCCCGCGCGCTCCGCGGCCGTCCCGCCCGCGACCTCCTCGTCCGTCGGTCCGCCGAAGTCCTCGAGCGCCGCGTGCAATCCACCGTTCGAGACCGATCCGCAAGGCCACAAGCGGTGGAAGCGGGAGTGCCTGTGACGGAGCGCGGACGAAGGGCACGCCTGGTCCACGGCCTCGCGAGATCATCGCTCGCCCGTGGGGCCGCGTCGTGCAGCGTCGTCGTCCTCACGAGCCTCTCCTTCCCGCCGCGAGCCGTCGCCGCCGAGCCCACCAAGGACGAGTGCATCAACGCGAACGAGGCCGCACAGAAGCTCCGGGACACCGCGAAGCTCCGCGCCGCGCGCGCGCAGCTCGAGGTATGCGTGGCGAGGTCCTGCCCAGGGCCGGTCCGCGACGACTGCACCGAGCGCCTCGCGGAGATCGACAGGGCGATGCCCACGATCGTCGTGGTGGCGACCGGCCCCGACGGGAAGGAGCTCACCCTCGTCCGCGTGAAGATGGACGACGAGCTCGTGGCCGAGAGGATCGACGGCCCGAGCGGCGCGCCGATCCGCGTCGATCCGGGGACGCACGCGTTCCAGTTCGAAGCGGCGGGTCTTGCCGTCGTCACGCGCAAGATCGTCCTCGTGGAAGGCCAGAAGAACCAGCGGATCGAGGTGTCGTTCGGCGACGCCCCGGGTGGCGCGCGCGAGGGTCCGGCCACGGACGTCCCCGGCGCTCCTCCGCCCGCGCGCCCCGCGGGCAGCTTCCAGCTCGGCGGCCGCGTCGGCTACGCCTTGCCCGCCGGCAGCGTGACGGGCGTGGAGTCGGACTCGCTTTCGAGCTCGTTCGGGGGCCAGCTCTCGTTCCTTGTCGACCTTGGCTACAAGCTCGACGAGCACATCCTGATCGGGGCCTACGCCTCCGGGAAGGCTGGCCTCGCCGGGGGCACGAGCACCGACTGCGAGCTACCGGAGAACCGGTGCTCGAGCGCGGCGGTGCACCTCGGCCTCCAGGTGCAGTACCACGTACGCCCGGCCGAGACCCTCAACCCATGGGTCGGCTTCGGGGCCGGATGGGAGTTCGCGGGGCAGACCGTGACGCTCGCCACGCCACAGGCCGAGAAGGGCCTGACCGTCCACGGACCCGAGATCGCCCGCCTGATGGGAGGACTCGACTACCGGGCGAGCAAGCTCGGCGGGTTCGGGCCCTACGCAGATCTTGCGCTCGGGACGTACGTGAGGAAGACCGTGACGAGGGACGGCGTGGAACTGTCGAGCGAGAGCGTCGACGAGGTCGCGCTCCACGCGTGGCTCACCCTCGGGTTGCGGGTCGTCGTCTGGCCCTGAGCGCCCATTCTGCTTGACCTGGGCCGCCGACCGCGCTTCCTTGGCGGCGCGCGGGGTGTCCGCGATGGAGGTCGTGATGATGAAGCGCCTGCTCGGTTCTGGAATGGGAATGCTCCTCGTCCTCGTCGCGTGCTCGTCGACGTCGCAGTCGACGGCAGATGCGTGCGCGAGCTTCTCCGATTCCGTCTGCAACAAGTACAAGACCTGCTTTCCGGAGCTCTTCGCGGCCGAGTACACGAGCACCACGGCGTGCGCGGCGCGCCAGAAGATCAGCTGCACCAACGCGCTCAACGCGAAGAGCACGGCCGTCACCTCCGGCGACGCGACCGCGTGCGGCAGCGCGATGAGCGCGGCGTCCTGCGACAAGTTCTCGAGCTTCGGGCGCGACCCGCTGCCGGAGTGCAAGCCCAAGGCCGGGCCCCTCGCGGCCGGCACCGCCTGCCAGGACAACGGGCAGTGCGCGAGCTCGTACTGCAAGTTCGGCACGAGCTCCGCGTGCGGCGCGTGCGGGACGCGGGTGGCTGCCGGCTCGAAGTGCGACACGAGCGACGACTGCGAGTACACGCTGGTCTGCGGCGGCAACAAGACGTGCGTGAAGCCCGGGGCCGCGGGCGACACGTGCAGCAGCGACAAGCCGTGCGGCGGAACCCTGGTGTGCAAGACCTCGACGGGCGGCACGACGGGGACGTGCACCGCGCCGGCGAACGCGGGCGAAGCGTGCACGGGCGGCGACTGCAACCTCACCAAGGGGCTCTTCTGCAACCCCCAGTCGGCGGTCTGCCAGCTCATCAAGTTCGAGGCCCCGGGCGCGGCCTGCGGGCTCACGGGCGGTAGCGTCACTTTCTGCCAGGGATCCGGCGCGAGCTGCGAGGCCGCTGCGGGGGCCACCACGGGCACCTGCAAGGCCGGCATCGCGGACGGCGCCGCGTGCAGCGCGACGGGGCAGGGCGCGTCCTGCCAGTCGCCCGCGCGCTGCGTGAACTCCGTGTGCACGCTCCCGACCAGCTGCGGGGGCTAGCTCGCCCCATTCCTGTCGGTAACCTGAGGCATCCCCTCATTTTCCTCACGTCGAGCCCGAGCCCGAGCCCGAGCCCGACGAAGACGAGCCGAGCTTCAGCACCATCGCGGTGAGCATCGCCGTGATCCGCAAGAGGAGGGCTCGCACAGCCACCAAGCGTTG
>SXNL01000177.1 GCA_005777185.1 Myxococcales bacterium | reverse complement strand
GACGCGGACGCGGCCCCGCCCTCGCGCGCGGCGTGACACCGCGGCGGTCCTGACGAGGCTCGCGCGAAGGATCGCGCGGGCCTCGTGCTCTTCATGGGGACGGCGGATCGTGGGCGTCCGCCCCTCGATCCGGGTAGGCTGCCGCCCATGTCGGCCCCCGCGCTCGTCAATCTGATCGAGATCGAAACGGCCTGGGGTCATCGGTCGTTCGAGCTTCGACGTGGCGACCTCTTCCACCTCGACGAGCCCGTGGACATGGTCGCGGTCTCCGCCCGGTCCGGGGACCTCGCGGTGCTCGCGGTCGACCCGTCCCGATATCCGGAGGTCGCGCACACGGCCCTCGGGGCGCTCCACGCGGAGCGCGGCGTCGATCTCGCGCGCCTTGGCACCGAACCGTCGATGGACCTGCGCGCGGCGCTCTCGTGCTGGGTGTCGGAGCGCGTCGAGGGCCTCGGTCGCGTCCTGTGCGTCGAGGACATCGGCGTCGCGCGCGGGGTGGAGGTCACGTTCGACAACGTGTTCGCGGTCCTCGCGCTCCTCGACGCGAAGGGGATCGAGATCCGCACGTTCGCCCTGCCCCTGCTCGGGGCTGGCGGAATGGGTCTCGAGCCTGCGCTCGTGATGCGCGCCGTCCTCGCGAGCTGCCGGCGTCATCTCGTCCGGCTGCCGCACCTGCAGCGCGTGATCTTCGTCGAGCGCGACGAGGCGCGCGCGGCCGCGTTCGATCGTGCCCTCGACGACGCGCTCGGTCGAGAGCGCATCGTGCTCCCACGCGGGGCGCTCGTCGACGGTCTGCGCCGCGAGCTCGTGGCGCTCGTCGCGAAGGGGTCGGGCAGCGTCTCGGCGGACGGGGGCCGCGTCCTTGGCGAGCTCGGTCGGGTCGTCGCCGACGTCGAGTCGCGCTCGTTCGAGATCGGGATGGTGGCCCGGCGCACGCTCGAGCGCGTCCTCGCCGACCTCCCGGGCAAGCGCGTCGGGCCGATGTACCAGCAGATCGACCGGCTCGGAGAGGCGGGCGTCGCCGACTGGATGCGGAGCTACATGCACACCCTCCGGATCTTCGGAAACGAGGCGGCGCACGACCGGGATGCCAGCGAACGGCGGCCGCGGGCGCTCACGGAGCGGGACCTTGCACTCTGTCTCTTCTGCCTCGAGCGCGTGGTCTCCTTCTGGGTCGATTCGAGGCGCGACCTGTCGTCGGCGTGACCGGCCGCGGCGTCGTGGTACCCTCCGGGCGTGAGCGCGCGAGCCCGCCTCATCACGCTCCTCGGCGCCGCCGCGCTCGCCGTGACGGGAGCGGCTCGCGCGGACACGTCCGTCACGTTCGACGGGGAAGTCCCGGCCTCGGGCCCCGACCACTTCTTCCTCCCGTTCACGGTGCCCGCGGGCACCCGCGAGCTGGTCGTGAAGCACGACGATCGCTCGGAGGCGAACATCCTCGACTTTGGCCTGTACGATCCGTCCGGCTACCACGGCTGGGGCGGCGGTACGTCCGAGGACGTCGTGATCAACGAGGCAGCGGCCTCCCGCGCGTACGTGCGCGGCGTCACGGCGGGCGCGTGGAGCGTGGTCGTCGGCAAGGCGAAGATCGCGTCGCCGCCCGGCCAGTACCATGTCGAGATCACGTTCCGCGACGCGCCCACGCTCGAGCCGCAGACGGATCGTTCCCCGTACAGGGAGCTGACCACCCCTCTGAAGAGAGAGCGTCGCTGGTACGCCGGCGACTTCCACGTGCACTCCCGCGAGAGCACCGACGCGAAGCCGACGCTCGATCAGATCCTCGCGTTCGCGCGCTCACGCAAGCTCGACTTCGTCGAGATCTCCGATCACAACACCATCACCCAGCTCGACTACTTCAACGCTGCGCAGAAGCGAAATCCGGACGTCCTCCTCGTGCCCGGCGTCGAGTACACGACGTACGCGGGCCACGCGAACGGGATCGGCGCGACGAGGTGGGTCGACCACAAGATCGGGCAACCCGGCGTGACGATCGAGGAAGCCGCGCGGCTGTTCCACAGCCAGGGCGCGATCTTCTCGATCAACCACCCGATGCTCGAGCTGGGCGACCTTTGCATCGGGTGCGCCTGGAAGCACAAGCTCGATCCCTCGCAGATCGACGCCGTGGAGATCGGCACGGGGGGCTTCGAGCAAGGCGCCCGCCTCTTCCACACCGCGGTGATCGCGTTCTGGGAGAAGCAGCTCGCGACCGGACGGCACGTCTTTCCCGTGGGAGGTAGCGACGATCACTCGGGAGGAGAGGCGAGGGGACAGTTCGCGAGTCCCATCGGTAGCCCCACGACGATGGTGTTCGCCGATGAGCTCAGCATGAGCCACATCCTCCTCGCGCTCCGCGATGGAAAGACCGTCGTGAAATTGCAGGGGCCGGACGATCCCATGGTCGACCTGCGCACCGACTTCGCGACCGTCGGCGGAACGGAGGGTGCGCGTAGCGCCGTGTTCCGCGCGTGGGTCACGGGCGGACGGGGGACGCGGCTGAGCATCGTGCGCAACGGCGAGGTCATCCAGGACGTCGCGGTCGACTCCGATCCGTTCCTTCACTACATGGACGCCCTTCCGCCCCCGACCGGCGAGGATCGTTACCGGGCCGAAATCCTCGTGGACGATCACCCGCGCACCATCACGAACCACATCTTCCTGAGGTTCAACCCCAGCGGCTACGACGCCATCGGCGCCCGCGCATCGAAGGGCGGCGCGTGCTCACTGGTGTTCTCGGGCAACGTCGTCGGCTGCGCGGTGCCCACGGTCGCGGCGCTCGCGCTCGTCTTGGTGGGTCGCCGGGCTCGGCGGGCCACGGCACGGGACCCGCAGGGCGGCGCTACGAGTGCGCGGGCTCCGCCGCCCCCTCGACCGTCGCAGGATGCGAGCCGTCGTCCGACAGGTCGGGGAAGAAGCTCGTGAGGTCGACCGCGCTCGACGCGAGGACGAGGATCACGGCGATCGGAGCCCACAGCAGGCGGGGTGCTTTCATCGGAAGGCGATCTCCTGGCCTCCGCTCCGTTGCCCCGCGCC
The DNA here is from genome assembly GCA_005777185.1 of Myxococcales bacterium. Taxonomy (GTDB): domain Bacteria; phylum Myxococcota_A; class Polyangia; order Polyangiales; family Polyangiaceae; genus SXNL01. The sequence goes on along the minus strand of SXNL01000177.1, from coordinate 8,886 downwards.
CCCGATATGTTCACCCGACCCTCGCCTCTCGCGCCTCGCCTCCCGCCTCCCGCCTCTCGGCTCTCGCCTCTCGCCTCCGACCTCGCGCACCGTCCCTCCCCCACGCGTCACACGGGCCACAGCGCGGGCGCGCTGGACTTGCCGTGGGTCCGAGGCCAGACTCGCGGCATGGTCCACGCCGCCCTCCCGGTCGCGATCCTGCGCGGAGCGATCTGACCCGTGGCGCGATTCTCCGAAGGTCTCTCGCTGGCGTCCCTGCTCGCGGTCCTCGCGAGGTACGGTGTGTGGACGGGCACTCACCTCGCGATCCTGCTCGGCCTGCTCCACCTCGAGCGGTCGGACAGCGTGTCGGAGACGGTCATCAACGTCGCCATGGTTCCCGTCGGGCTCGTCGACTTCGCGCTCCTCGTACACGGGGCGAGGTCGTTGCGCGCGTTCAACTGGCGCACGGTGCTCCAGTTTCTCTGCGTCGTCGGGAACTTCCTCGCGTACGCATCGATCAGCCTCCAGATGCGCAGCCTGGCGGGGCCGATGGTCGAGATCGATGGCCCCGGTCCAGGGGGTGAGGGTCCTCTCGGTGTGAGCCGCCCCGCGGCGCCTACCGCGGCTGGCTTCGCCGTGGGCCCCGACGTAGTCTGAGCGGATGGCGGCCCCGCGGCCTGGAACGACACCCACCGGGTCCAGCGTGCGTGTCGCCGCGGCGCTGCCCGTCGTGTTCGGCGCCGCCAGCGTCGGCCTGCTCGTGGCCATGACGAAGGGGCGTGTTGTCAGCGTACTCCGGGACACCGGGGCGAGCGGATGGCTCGTCCTCCTCACAGGGGCGCTCGCGAGCGCGACCGTCGCCTGGCTCACCTTCGCGGCGGGCCGCGGCAAGCGCGTACCCGTGGCCGCCACGATCGCCGGCGCGTGCTCCCCGTGGCTCGTCGGAGTCGCCGGCATGTCCTTCGGATTCCACCGCGCGGAGGCGGCCGTCTCGGGCGGCTCGGTCGATCCAGGGCAGCGCGCCGCCATCCTCGCGATGGGCCTGTCGGAGGCGTCCGGCGCGCGCGTGCTCGGGACGACGGTGACGGCGGCGCTCCTCACCGCCGTCGCGCTCGGCTTCGCCGTCGCGGGCCTCGGGCAGGGCGCGCCGCGCCGGACGAGGGCCGGCGTGGCCGTGGGCCTCCTCGCGGCGATCCCGCTCGTGTCCGTCGCCGCGTACGGCGCGAGCGGCTACCTCGGGCCGGTCGCCTCGATCGTCCTTTTGTTGCCCGCCGCCGCCGCGCTCGCGGCGCTGCCGATGGCGGGCGTGGGGACCGGTCCGGACGCGCCAGAGGCTCGCTCGGTCGCGCTCGCGGCCGGGTCAGGCCTCGCCGCCGGGATCGGCGTGGTCGCGGCCGCCGCCGCGGCGACGACCAACGGCGCGAGGGTCGCGATGGGCGCGCTCGCCTCCGTGGATCCGAGGGCGCGCGCCGGAATCGCCGTGGAGGCGGCGGAGGAGATGGCTCGCGCGTTCGCGGTGGAGCGGTACGGTGCGGCGTTCGCGCTGCTCGCCGCCGCTGTGCTCGGGGCCTGGGGAGCGTGGGTCCTCCGCCCACCGAAGGAGAACGCCGGCGGCGTGGTGCCGGACGATCCGTACCGGACGCCCGCGCCCATCTCGAACGGCGCACCCGTCCCGCCGAGGCTCACGATGGCGCACGTCGGCGGGGCGCTCGCGGCCCTGGCCGTCGTCGCGGGGACGCTCGGCGCCGACCGGTGGGCCACCGCGCGCACGACTGCCGGGCTCGTGCGCGTCCTGGCGCCGCCCTGGGAGACGTTCGCGGGGTTCACGCCGCTCGCGTTCAAGGCCAGCGCCTTCGACGGGAGGCTCGACGCGATCGTGGGCGCCGAGACCGTCGTCGTCGCGAGCGCCGACGACATCGGCGCGCGGCTCGACACCCGCTCGACGATGCCCTCCTCGGCGCTGTCGACGCCCGACGGGCGCGACAAGCTCATGGCCGCGGTCACGGCGGTGCTCGCCACGCGACTCCTGTCTGCCGATCCGTCTCCCGCGAACGCCCTCGATCCCTTCGATCCCTACCACGAGGCAGCAAGGCGCGGTGTGGGAGCGCGAGATCGCGTCGAGCCGTGGCAGCAGGGCGGGATGTCCGCCACGTTCAAGGGACGCGATTCCGGCCACGGGAACTGGCTGGTTCCCGAGCCGGCGTTCGCGGTCGCCCTGGACGCGCGGACGCCTCCTCCCGTGGTGCGCGCCATCCTCGACGCGGCGATCGCCGCCGGGGCCCGCTCGATCCTGGTCGTCGGCCTGGACGCCGAGCTCCCGCCCACGCGGAGCGGCGCCGCGACGGACGTCCCCTGGTTCGTCGCGATGGGCCACGCCGCGCCGGTCGCCACCCGCTTGTTCCTCGAGCGCGCCCTCCCCGCGGGCTCGGCGGAGCGCGATCCGCTCCTGTGGCACGCGACGATAGGCGAGCGCGCACCCGCGCAGGTCGAGCGTCGTTCCGGATCCGGCGCGGCCTTCGCGCTCACCGGCGAGGAGCCCGCCTCCCTCCAGGGGCCCTCGCCCGGGATCCACCCGCAGCCCGTGGCCTATCTGGCTCTGGCCGAGGGAGTGAGCCTGCCCGCCGTCGTGGACACGGTGACACGCGCGCGCACCCGCGGCTTCGTGCCCGTCCTGGTCGGGGGCGGGATCCCGGGCCACCCCGAGGCGCCCGCACCCCCCGCAGCCCTCGCCCGCCTCGAGGCGCTGGAGCTCGGGTGGTCGGGCCGATCGGGCGGCGACGCCTCTGGGCCGAGCCGAAACACGGGCGACCTTTGGGGTCAGGCCGAGACCGCGGGAGACCTCGGGAGGTTCGCCGTGCCCGGACACGGCACGCCGTCCGACGACGGAGGCGCGCCCGACGGCGGCCTCACCCGTTCCGCGACGATCCGCCCCGGCACCCTCGCCGTGGACGGCCAAGGTCACCTGCCTCCCGAGGTGATCCAGCGCATCGTGCGCAGGAACTTCGGGCGGCTCCGCGCCTGCTACGAGCGCGGCCTGAAGTCGAACCCCAAGCTCACGGGTCGCGTGACCGTGAGGTTCGTGATCGGTCGCGACGGCGCGGTCGCCATGGCGCAGGATAGCGGCTCCGATCTCGCGGACCAGGCCGTCGTCCGGTGCTTCGTCACCTCTCTCCGGGAGCTCTCCTTCCCCCAGCCCGAGGGCGGGGTCGTCACCGTCACGTACCCGATGGAACTCAGCCCGGGCGGGTGAGCGCCGTGGGAGCTCAGCGACAGCGGACGGCGGACGGCTCCCACGCCCGCTATTGCGTGTCGATCCTCGTCGCGCTCCTCGCGTCCCCGCTCCTCGCGGCCTGCCCGAACCCCAACGGCTACATGACCCCGCGCACCGTGCCGAAGGGGGAGGTCAACCATGCGTTCGCCGCCTAGGGCGTATACATGCCGAAGGCCTACACCACGACGACGAGCTCGCCGCCACCCGGTGGCGGCCACCCGACGGAGAAGACCACGGAGGAGCACGCGCTCGGCCTCCCGATGCTGCCGTCCTACGCGTTCCGCTACGGACTCTCCGACCGCGTCGACTTCGGCGTCGGCATGAAGAACCTGTACTCGCTCCAGGGCGATCTCAAGCTCAACTTCGTCCGCGGCCGCCTCGACATGGCGCTCGACCCGGGCGTCCAGTATGGCCTCTTCGTGGGCCGAGACGGGACGATTCACGCCCTCCACGTCCACGTTCCGCCGCTCGTGGGCGTGAACCTCGGCGAGAGCGTCAGCCTCGTCGCTGCGGCAGGTGGGACGGGGTCCCTGCCGTTTGGTGTCGCCCACGACCGCGCGCCCCAGGGCCGTGGCGTCTTCGCGCGTCTCGGCTTCGCCCCAGCGCGACCCTCGCGTTCCAGCCGGAGGTCACCTGGCTGAAGGGGCTCGGGAGCGAGATGAACGATTTCGTCGTGGGTGGCGTGGGCGTCGCGATCGGCAAGCACGCGTTCCCGTGAGCGCCCCCCACGAGCTCAGCCCGCGTTCCCGACGAGCTCCATGAACGCCTTCTCGTCGATGCACTGCGTCCCGTACTTGCGCGCCTTCTCGGCCTTGCTCGATCCCGACGAGGGATCCTTCATCACGAGGTACGACAGCTCCTTCGTCACGCCCGAGAGGATCGTGCCTCCTGTGGCCTCGACCATGCGCTCGTAGTCCTTGCGCGGGCGTGACAGCGCGCCGGTGAAGCAGAAGCTCTTGCCCGAGAGCACGCCGCCCGCGGAGGGCGCGACCGGGACCACGCCCACCTCGAGGAGGCGGCCGATCTCCTCGCGGCGCGCCGCGAGGCCGGCGACGATCGCCTTGGCCCGGATGGCCCCGAGGCCCTTGATCGCGGCGAGCTCCTCCTCGGTGGCGGCCTGCACTTTCTCGAGGGTGTCGAACCCGTTCGAGACGACGAGCTTCGCCGTCTCCGTGGCGAAGTCGTCGATGCCGAGCGACGCGAGGAACACGGGGAGGGTGAGCGGCAGCTTGGCGCGGAGGTTGTCGAGCACCTTCTTGGCGATGATGTCGCCGCGGCGCTCCAGCGCGGCGATCTGCGAGGCCTCCAGGCGGTAGAGATCGGCCGGCTCCCGGACGAGCCTGGCAAGGACGAGCTGCGCGACGAGCTTGTCGCCCCACTCCATGATGTCCTGCGTGCCGACCCACCTGTGGATGCGCCCCTCGACGATCGCGCGGCACGCGAGGTTCGCGCACACGAGGTACTCGCCCCGCTTCGCGAGCTCCGCGCCGCACGTGGCGCACGTCGTGGGGACGGTCGCAGCGGGGCCGTGCTTGACGACGACCTCCTCCAGGTACGGGATCACGTCGTTGCGGCGCGACACGAGCACCTCGTCGCCCACGCCGATGCCCAGGCGCTCGACGTTCGAGGCGTTGTGCAGGACCACGTTCTGCACGATCGCGCCGCCGATCTCCACGGGCTCCACGAACGCGACGGGCGTGACCCGGCCGGTGGGCCCCGTCTCCCAGCCGAGGCCGCGCACGCGGGTCACGCGGGCCATCGACGGGAACTTGAACGCCACGGCCGCGCGCGGTCTCCCGCCGAGCTCGCCGAGCAGGTGCTGCACGCGGAGGTCGTTCGCGCGCACGACCAGGCCGTCGATCTCGTAGTCGAGCGCGGCGCGCTTCTTCGCGCGGTACGCCTCGTAGGTCGCCAGGACGCCGTCGAGGTCGGTCACCCGGTAGGGCGGTACGAGGAGGCCGAGGCCGACGAGGCGATCGTACTTCGCCTTCTCCGTCGCGTACTCGGCGCCCTCGCCCTCCAGATCGTAGAACATCACCGATAGCCACTCGCACCCCTGCCCGTCGTAGCGCTTCGACGTGCCGGCCGCCTTGTTGCGCGGCGGGGACTCGTAGCCGGGGAAGCCCTTCTTCATGTCGGAGAGCTTGAGGATGATCTCGCCGCGGATGGACACCGTGAGCGGCTCCGGGAGCTTCCTCGGGACGCCCTTCATGCGGCGCGCGTTGGAGGTGATGCGCTCGCCCACGTGGCCGTCGCCGCGCGTGATCGCCTCGACGAGCTTGCCCTGCTCGTAGTTGACCGCGAGCGAGAGGCCGTCGAGCTTCTCGGTGACGAGCAGGTTCCTCGAGATGGGGTCGAGCCCGCTCTTGCCCCCGAGCTCCTCGCAGCGCTCCACCCACTCGCGGAGCTCCTTCTCGTCGACGGCCTTGTTGAGCGAGCCCATGGGGATCGCGTGCCGGCCCTTCTCCCACGCGGTGACCACCTCGCCCGCGCCGGCCGCGGACGAGGGGACGGGCGCGCCGATCGCCGCGAAGAGCGGGTGGTCGGGCGCGAGCGCGCGGAGCTCGTCCTCCAGGGCGTCGAAGGCCGCGTCGGAGACGAGCGGCTGACCGTTGTAGTAGGCGTCCTTGTACTTCACGACGAGCGCCGCGAGCTCGGCGACGCGGTCGGGGGAGGCGTCCTTCTCGGCCATGACGGGCGAGCTTAGTCGAGGACCTCGCCACGCACCACGATCCCCCGAGCGGCGAGGGGACGGACCACGCGCTCGGCGACCGCGGCCGCGAACGTGGCGTCGTACCGCGCGCAGTCGAGGACGCCGAGGCCCGCCGTCCCACAGCCGGTGCCGAGGACCGGCGCGAAGTCGCGCACGGCGGCGCTGGCGATCTCGCCGAGGTGCCCGCGATCGGCGTCCGACAGGCGATCGTCGGCCCAGTCGAGGAACCAGCCGCCGAGCTGCGCGTGGACGCTCTCGTCGGCGAGGATGCGCGCGATCACCCGCTCGACGAGCGGCGACCCGCACGCGGCCCGCGCCGACTTGAGGATCGGCACCGTCAGCGCCTCGCCCACGCACGACGTCCGTACGACGAGCTCGGCTGCCCGGAGGAGCGGCGCCCCGCCGGAGGGCGGGCGCACGAGGCGGGTCATGTCGACGTCGAGGGAGACGGCGCCCCCGAGCGCCATCGCCACGCGCGCCGAGAGCTCCGCGTGCAGCACCTCGTCGGACACGAACTCGCCCGCGGCGGCGACGAGATCGATCGGCGCGGCCGCCGCCAGGAGGTGCGAGGCGATCTCCGCGAACGCCGCCGCGCTCGCGTACTCGCTGAAGGCGCTCTGCGTCCAGACCCACCGCGCGTGCTCCGTGGCCTCGGGCGACGCGCCCTGGCCCGCGTCCGCCCAGGGGAGGTCGTCCCACCCCGCGCGCTTCGGCGCGAGGCGCCGCGCCCAGGGGCCACCGAGGGCTTCGAGCTCGAAGGGCGTCAACGGGCGGCCTGCTTCGCGCGGACGGCGGCGCAGAGCTCGCTCGGCTGGAGCGCGACGGGCGGGCCCTTGCGCATGACGTTGCCGACGAGGGGGTAGCCGTCGCGATCGCAGAGGGGGCGGTAGTGGGGCTGGTGGTGGAGGGCGGCCTTGCCGTCGCGCTCGAGCTCGAGCTCGGCGGCGAGAGCGAGGACGGCGGCGGTCGGCTGTCCGTCGTCCGCCGTCCGCTGTCCGCTGTCCGCTGTCCGCCGTCCGTTGTCCGTTGTCCGCCGTCTGCTGTCCGCTGTCGGTTGTCTGGGCTCCGCCGCCGTCGTTGGCGCCTGGACGACGTCCGGGGTCGGGCGCGCGGGGGAGCTGCACGAGGTGGTGCCGGTGCCGGCGCCGGCGGAGAGCGCGACGGCGAGGATCTTGTAGGGGGCGATGGGGTGTCTCTTCATGGCAGCTCCAGGTGGTGGGTCCACCCACGACGCGGGAGGCGCGCGATCGTTAACGCGAAAACGAACGACGGCGCGGTACGCTGATGGGATGCGCCTCGTCTGGACCCTGGTCGCGCTCGGCTCGGTGGTGGCGTGCTCTTCCACGACGGGTGGCGGGAGCGCGCCCGCTACGCCCGTCGACGGGGGTGCGGGTGGCGTCGACGCCGGCGCGGACGCGGGACCCGCCGGGGGCGAGGATACGACGGTCGAGACGTTCGCGAAGGCGCACATCTACTTCACGGGGAGCGACAACAAGCGGACGGTCGACACGGTCGCCAGCTTCCCCGCGACGGGCGCCTACGCGAGCATCGTCCTTCACCTCTCGCTCGAGTGCCCGAGCGGGAAGTGCGACGCGTGGGACCGGTTCGGTACGCTCGGCGTCGTCACGCAGAAGGGGGACAAGCCCGAGGCGGACACCGTGGTCGAGGTGGCGCGCTTCATGACGCCGTACGGCGTCGGGGGCAAGTGGGACTACGACGTGACGGATCTCCGGCCGCTGCTCTCGGGCGCGCTCACGCTCCGCGCCCACATCGACACGTGGGTCGGGCCCGGCAGCCAGTACGGGAACGGCTGGGCGCTGAGCGCCTCGTTCGAGATGAAGGGCGGGGTCCCCGATCGCCTGCCGCTCGCCGTCGCGCCGGTGTGGACGATGCGCCAGGGCGTGTACGGAGATCCGAAGAAGCCGCTGCGGGCGTCCTTCGCGGAGCAGACCGTGGCGCTCCCCGAGGGGGCCACCGCCGCGTCCCTCCGGACGTTCGTGACGGGGCACGGGCAGGGTAACCTCGCGAACTGCGCGGAGTTCTGCTCGCGCAAGCACACGCTCACAGTCGGGGCGACGCCCCACGTCCAGACGGTCTGGCGGACCGACTGCGCGACCACCGCGGTGCCCGGGCAGAAGGGGACGTACACGCTCTCGCGCGCTGGCTGGTGTCCGGGCGCGGACGTCAAGCCGTGGACGCTCGACGTGACGCCGGATCTCGGCGGCGCTCGATCGGTCAAGGTCGCCTACGACGTGGAGGCCTACGAGAACTCGTGCCGCCCCGACGCGGCGACGTGCACGGGCTGCTCGCTCGGGACAGCCTGCGCCTACGACGGCGGGAACCACACCGAGCCGTACTATGCGGTGTCGACCGTGCTCGTCGCGTTCCGCTGAAGGTCGGGGTCACACGCCGCGGTGGACGATCCCGGCGAGCGCGCCGTGCGCCTCCGCGCTCACGTCGTGGAACTGGACCCGCCATCGCCAGCTCAACCAAGGGCGCCCAGCACGGCGGGCTCGGTACGTCGGCGTCAACGTCACGAGCGTCCTCGTGGGCACGCTCTGGCTGGGCGGAAGGTCTTCCTGCTACGCGGGGACGTTGCGCGCGGGTCCTCCCTCTCCCCTGAGGAATCCCCTCATTTTCGAGCCCGAGCCCGCGCCCGAGCCCGAGCCCGAATCCTGCGCAACGAACCCGCGGTTCGTGCCGACTGGCGGGCATGGACGGGTTCGAACATGAGCGACTCGGCGTCTACCGTGCGAGCATCGAGCTGGTAGCGGGGGCGGACCAGCTCGCGGACCGCTTTCCAAGGGGCCGCGCCTACCTCAGCGATCAACTTCGGCGAGCTGTCGCCTCGATCCCCCCTCAACATCGCGGAAGGCGCCGGGGAGTTCGCTCCGGCGGACAAGGCGCGCTTCTACCGCAT